>CAYUOL010000407.1:0-5505 GCA_964446345.1 uncultured Iamiaceae bacterium
GAGGAACCCGAGCCAGGTCGCGTTGGTCGCGGTGCTCGAGCGGGCGAACACGTGGCCCGTGCCGGGCGCGGCGTAGGTCAACGGCAGCGCGGCCGCCGTGCCCGGATCGGCGACGCCGTAGAGGAAGTCGAAGACCGACTCCTCGGGCCGGTCCATCTGCGTGAGGAACGTCCCGGCCCGCGCCCGTGAGAGCCTCCCGATCGGCGTGGCGCGGTGCAGCTCGGCGAGCGCCAGCAGGATCTCGCGCTGGTAGTCGGTGAAGGGCGCGTCGCTGATGCGGGCCTGGTCACCGATCGGCGCGAACCAGTCGCCGGTCGGGACGACGGCCGTGCTCAGGTAGTCGATCCAGCCCTCGTTGCTCGAGCTGAGGTCGGCCCAGCGCTGGCCCGTCGAGGCCTCCCACACGTACTCGAGGAAGAGCAGGCGCTTGATCGAGGTGCCGTAGCCGGTGCCCTCGAGCGAGCCACCGCCCGCCGTCTCGGTCGTGTGGATGATGGTCAGGTCGCGCTCGACCTTCTGGCGCGCGAAGGACAGCCAGCCGGCGGCCGACGCATGCTCGCCGTTCGCGGCCGCGCCCCACAGCAGCGTCGCCTGCAGGAACGACAGGAAGTAGTTGTTGCGGGGGTTGTCGGTGCCCCAGCCCGACCACGGCGCCGAGCGGGCTCCCCACTTCGCGGACGCCGGGTTCCAGATGTTGAACAGCGTCTGCTGGGCGTACGCCGACCAGCGCGTGGTCATCGCCGCCGTGCGGTTCGTCGCGCACCAGTCCCACACGAGCGCGAGGGCCCCGAGCATGTCCCCGGCGTAGAGGTACGAGTCGCCGGCGATCTCCGGGTTGCGGTTCGCCGCGATCTCCGCCTCGGCGGCGGTGACCTGCTGGTCGATGCGCGACACGGAGTCGGTGCAGTAGCGCCCATCGGACGTCAACACGCCGAGCATGGCGCCCCACCACGGGTCGTACTCCGAGATGTAGGTGGAGCCGTTGAACAGGAAGTCGTCGATGAAGCCCTTGAAGCGCGTGGCGGACGCCTGCCCACCGGTGAGCGCACTCGCGAGGCGGGTGCGCGTCGTGCCCGTGAGCAGCAGACGGGGATGCGCCGCGGGCAGCGTGGCGGACACCGGCGCGGTCGTGAACGTGATCGGTGCCGCGCTGATCGCCTGGCCGGCCGCGTCGGTGCCGGTGACGTTCACGGTCATCGCCGTGTTCGCCGGCAGTGCCGTGGGGGCGAACGAGACGCCGGTGGTGCCGATCCACTGCGCCGGGCCCAGCGTGACGGCAGGCGTGGTGGTGACCACGACCGACGCCGTGTCCACCGGGGCGGAGAAGCGGACGACGATGGGTGCCGACGTCGGGATCATCCGACCACCGGTTGCCGGCGCCGAGCCGATGATGCCGGTGGCGATCGCCGGCGGGTCGGCGTAGTTGGGCAAGCACGCGGCGGCGAGCGCCACCAGCACCACCGCCACCGCACCCGCGCGCCAAGGAGCTCGCTTGCCTGCCATGTCCGACCCCATCCCTGTCGAGGACCTCCGCACGTCACGTCACGTCACGGAGAACCGAGCCTCACTTTCCATCGGCCGCGAACTGGAAAGACCTGAGCCCGTGACGTGTGACACCCGGCCGATCCGACACACGGCGACGTCGGAAGGACCGTGCCGCTCAGCCCGCGCGACGATCGATCGTGAGGCGTGGCGCGCTCAAGTCGTTGTTGTCCACGACGAGGCCGGCATGGGCGATCGGGGCGGCTTCTTCGAAGTAGAGGCGCTGGCCACCCACGTACCGCTCGAGCACGGCCCACCACCAGGCGAGGTGCAGCCACGCCGCGGGACCGACCGGGCAGCCCGCGGCGGCGCGCTCGACGCGGGCCGCAGCCACGCGGTCCCGACCGTCCACGAAGATCGTCAGGTCCCACGCGTCCCGGAGCTCGGGGCGCTGGAGGAAGATGCCGTCGAACACGAGCACCTCGCCCGGGTGCGCTTCGTGCGCCACCGGCGGCACGGTGGTGTCCGTCGGCTCGTCGAACGCGGCAGCCACGTACGTCCCCGGCGGGATCTCTGACAGCGGACGCAGCAGCAGCCGGTCGAGCGCGTCGAGGTCGTGGGAGTCCCGGTAGAAGCCGACGGGCGACCCCTTGCCGCGCGCCCAGCGAACCGAACGCGGGTTGTGGAACGAGTCGATGGTGGACCTGATCACGCCCACCCCGCGCGCCTGCAACCAACGGGCGAGCTCGTCGGCCATGGTGCTCTTGCCGGCGCCGTCGATGCCGTCGACGGCGACCCGTAGGACGCGGTCCCGCGTCGCCTGCGATGCCCCGAGCACCGCCGCGCCCAACGCACCGATGACCGCGTCTCGAGCGGGCGTCGAGATCGGATCGGGGTTCCCGTCGAGACCGGCCGGCATCCAGGCAGTCTGGCCGCCACCACCCACCGGGTGGCGCGTCTCCCCAGCTCCGCTTATTGTGACACTTCTACTGCCAATTGTTCCGGGGGGAACCAACGTGACCGTCAACCCGAACCTCTCGATCCGCTACGCCGAGCTCGACCCGGCGTACGAGGAGGTCCTCAGCTCGACGCCGCCCGAGGACGACGGCCCGGTGTGGATGGTCAACCTCATGAAGTACCGCGAGGTCGCCGAGTACGCCGACGGGCGCGAGACCACGCTGAGCGGCAAGGACGCCGACGACATCTACGCACCGTTCGAGGCGTTGGCCACGGTCGGCGCCGAGATCGTGTTCGTCGCCGACGTCGACACCCAGCTGCTCGGCGACGCGCCGACGTGGGACCGGGTCGCGGTCGTCAAGTACCCGACGCGTCGTGCCTTCGCCGAGATGCAGTTCCTCCCCGAGTTCGAGGACAAGCACGTGCACAAGGACGCCGGCATGGAGCAGACGATCATCATCGGCACCCAGCCGATGCCCTGGCCCGAGCTGCCCGCCGACGCGCCCGACTGGGCCGACGTGCCCCATCCCCCGACCGCCGAGGACCCGCCGGTGGTGGTGCTCCACGTGCTGAAGTACCACGACGGCGGCGCGGACACCGACATGGTGAGCTACCAGAACGCGGCCGGCGCCGTCGCCGTGCCCCACGGCGTGCGCATCGCGGGGTGGTTCGCCGCCGAGGGCACGATCCTCGGCGACGGGCGCTCGTGGGACCAGGTGCGATTCAACGCCTTCCCGAGCAAGGCGGCGTTCATGGCGGTCGCCCTCGACCCCGAGCGCCTGGCGGCGCAGGCCGATCACCGCGAGGTGGCGATCGCGGACACCTACACGATGATCCTGCGCCCGTTCATCGACACGCTCACCGAGTCCACGACGCGCTGACCCGGCCGGCGCCGCTCGACCCGCGCGGCGCCGCTGGTCAACCGCCGGCCGTCGCGCCGCGCAGCGTGAGACCGGAGCCGCCGGCGGCCCGCCCGATGGCCTGGCGCATCGCGTCGAGCGAGCCGGCACAGGTGTCGAGCGCGTCCGGGCCGAGGAGCCGGACGAACGTCCCGCCCGCCGTCTCTGCGACGACGGCCGGCAGCGCGCCGGCGGTGGCGGCGCGCACGGCGTCGGGTTGGTCGTTGCGGTGGTACGTGTCGAACGGGACGGCCAGCTCCGCCTGACACGCCTTCCAGCCCGGCTTGGCGCGCACCGAGCCGTGGGTGATGTCGCACAGGGCGCAGTGGGCCCGGCCGAGGCGGGCCTTGACCCAGTAGGAGAGCTCGCCGATCACGGTGCCATCGGCGTCGTACACGCCGACGAGCCGGGTGATGGCGTGCTGGTCGAGCGGTGAGGGGTTCGGCGACGACACCGGGGCAGTGTGGCACCCGCTGCCGCCGCAGCCGCAGTCGGGCGCCCGAGACCGGCCGGCGATCAGCCGGCGGCGGCGTCGTAGCTCTTGACGAGCCGCTTCGGGGCGATGTGGCGCCAGGCCTCGATGATGAGCTCGTGCAGCTCGTCGGGGTCGACGCGAGCGGCGACGATCGTCGTCCACCCGTGGCGACCGACGTAGTCGGACGGGGAGAAGGTGTCGGGGTCTGCGGCGATGAGCGCGGCCTGCTCCTCCTTCGACGCCTTCACGCCGACGGTCGAACCGTCGGAGGCCATCGAGCAGAAGATCTTGTCGTTGACGCGGAACGTGGGGTGCCCCCACGACTCCACCACGACCTCGGTGGCTTCGGGCAGCGCCAACGCCCACGTGCGCACCTGCGCGGCCTTCACCATCCCCTCAGTGTTGCAGCCCCCGCCCGGCAGATCACCCCTCGCCGAACACCCGAGCCTGCGTCGCCAACCCGACCATGCCCAGCGCCATCGCCTCTTGCGCCACCTCGAGGGCGAGCGCGTGCGCGCGGGAGGTCCCGTCCGACCGGGGAGACCCCGCGCCGTCGCGGAGCCGGGCATCGGCGGAGGATGTGTCCGGCCTGCCGTCGTCCGAGACGCGACCTGCGGCCGCGCCCGTTGCCCACAGCGGACGTTCAGCCCTTGCGGTAGCGGGCCACGGCGATCGGGGCGAACACCGCCACGAGGCCGACGCACCAGAGCAGCGAGGTGACCACGTAGCTGGAGGTCGTGCCGCTGAGGCCGGCGAGCTCCGGGCTGCCGAGGGTGAGGCTGCGGACCGCGTTCGACATCGCGGTGATCGGCTGGTGCTCCGCGATCGGCTGCATCCAGCTCGGCATGGTGGCGACGGGGACGTAGGCGCTCGACACGAACGTCAAGGGGAACACGAGCATCGACATCCCCTGCGCCGCCTGCGCGCTCCCGGCCAGCAGACCGATGCAGATGAACATCCACGTGAAGGCAAACCCGTAGAGCACGCACAGGCCGAACGCGGCGAGCGCCTCGCCGGCGGTGCCGTGGATGCGGAACCCGATGAGGAACCCGATCGCGATGGTGATCACCAGGCCCCACGTCACGAGCGCGGTGTCGGCGAGCGCACGACCGCCGAGCAAGGCGGTGCGCGAGACGGGGAGCGAGCGGAGCCGGTCGAAGAAGCCCTTCTCGACGTCGTCGGCCACGCCGGCGGCCGCGCCCATCCCCGTGAACAGCACCCCGGTCACGACGAAGCCGGGCACGAGGAAGTCGACGTAGGGAACGCTGCCCGCGTCGATCGCCCCGCCGAAGACGTACCGGAAGATCAGCAGGAACATCGCACCCTGGATCGAGCTCACCACCACGAGCTGCGGGGTGCGCAGGAACTGCACGACGGTGCGCTTCGCGGTGGCGAGCACGGTGGTGGCGACGCCGGCGCCGCCCTCGGGGGCGCGGATGGCGAAGGGCGGATCGCCGGCGGGCGAGAGCGAAGGTGCGGTGGTGGCGGTCATCGGGGGTTCCTTCCGAGGGCAGGGTGGACGACGGTGCGGCGGATGGGCGGTGGAGCTGCGGGCGCGGGACGGGCGGTGGACGGGTCGTGGTGGAGGCCTGTGGTGGAGCGCCGCGGTGGGGCGGGGCGACGGCGGGCGCTGCGCGGTCAGACCCGGATCGGCTCCGCGACGGCGTCGGCGGTGGCGGTGGCGATCGGTTC
>CAYUOL010000408.1:0-5481 GCA_964446345.1 uncultured Iamiaceae bacterium
GCGAGTTCGACTCGAAGACGGGCATCCCCGTGGCCATGACCGTCCACGGCCTGGGCTCGATGCCGAGCGACCATTACCTGTCGCTCGACATGCTCGGCATGCACGGGGCGGTCTACGCCAACCTGGCCGTCAACAACGCCGGTGTCGCGCGTGGGGGTCCGCTCGAGTTCCTCCCGCTCGACGAGTGGCGCGAGCAGCTCGAGGTGAACGTGGTCGGCCAGGTCGCGGTGACCCAGGCCTTCCTGCCCCTGGTGCGCGCCGGGCACGGGCGCGTGGTGTTCATCGGTTCGATCGGCGGCCGCGTGGCCCAGCCGCTCATGGGTCCGTACAACGCCTCGAAGTTCGCGATCGAGGGCATCGCCGAGTCGTTCCGCCACGAGGTCGAGCCGTTCGGCATCAAGGTGGTGCTCGTGGAGCCGGGCGCGGTGAACACCCCGATCTGGGGCAAGGGACAGCAGACGATGGCCCGCCTGGTCGACGACGCGCCCCCCGAGATGGTCGAGCAGTACGAGCCGATGATGAAGCGGTTGTCGGCTGCGCTCGAGAAGAACGACGGCGGCGGCGTCGACCCGATCGTGGTGGCCAAGGTGGTCGAGCGGGCCCTGTTCGCCGGTCACCCCCGGCCGCGCTACCTCGTCGGCCCCGACGCCAAGGTCGCCGGGCACCTCATGCGCTTCGTCCCCGACCGCCTGCGCGACGCCATGGTGCGCACGTTCGCCTGACCTCGAACGCGAGGAGGATGCATGCCGGTGACCCCCGCAGCCCGTGCCCGGTTCGACGAGCTGCTCGAGCTGCTCGAGCCCCACGGCCAGGACGTGACGGGCAGGTCGATGTTCGGGGGGTTCGGCTTCTGGGACCGGGGCGACGTGTTCGCCCTGCTGTCGAGCCAGGGGATCTTGTACTTCAAGGTCGACGACACGACCGTGGCCCGCTACCGCCGGGCGCGAGCGACGCAGTTCGCGCCGGTCATGACCCGGACCGGCGAGGTCACGCCGATGCCGTACTGGTCCGTCCCACAAGCCGTCCTGCGCGACGACGATCGGCTGCACGAGTGGGTGCGAGAGGCGATCGCGGTCGGCCATGCCACGGCGGCGCCGAAGCGCCCCCGGCGGAAGCGGTCGTAGCCGGAACCGCGGAGGCCGGCCGTCAGCCGGGGTGGGAGGCGGTGACCACCGTGGTGATGCCGCCCCGCACGTTCCAGCGGGTCTGCACCGTCATGCGTCGCGGGGCGATCGCGGCGAGCAGGTCGTCGAGGATGCGGTTGGTGACGTCCTCGTGGAACGCCCCCTCGTCGCGGTAGCTCCACAGGTACAGCTTCAGCGACTTCAGCTCGACCAGCTTCGCGTCGGGGACGTAGGTGATGTCCACCTCGGCGAAGTCGGGCTGGCCCGTCATCGGGCACAGGCACGTGAACTCGGGGGACTCGCAGCGCACCTCGTAGTCGCGCCCGGGGTGCGGGTTGTCGACTGCGAAGAGCTCCTTCGACGGCGTGCTCGGCATGGCGGGCACCCTACCGGCGCGTGGGCGCCAGTCGTCAGTCCGGCACCGGCCGACCGCTCATCGCGGCCGGCGGGGCGACGTCTGCCACTCGAGGAACGCCAGCACGTCGGCGAGCTCCTCGGCCTGCTTCGTGACCGGCTTGCCCTGCCCGTGACCGGCCCGGGTCTCCTCCCGCAGCAGGATGGGGTGCTCCTCGCGGCACGCCGTCGCTTCCTGCAGGCGAGCGGCCATCTTGCGGGCGTGCAGCGGGTCGACCCGCGAGTCCTCTTCCGCGGTGGTGAGGAGCACGGCGGGGTAGCAGGTGCCGTCCACCACGTGGTGGTAGGGCGAGTAGGCGTGGAGCCACGCGAGCTCGTCCGGCCGGTCGGGATCGCCGTACTCGGGGATCCACAGGCGGGCGATGAGGAACCGGTGGTACCGGACCATGTCGAGCAGGGGCACCGCGATCTGCGCGGCCGCGCACAGGTCGGGCCGTTGGGTGACCGCCGCCCCCATGAGCAGCCCGCCGTTGCTACCGCCCCGGATGGCGAGCCGCGCCCGTGACGTGCGGCCCTGGGCGACGAGCCAGTCGGCCGCCGCGAAGAAGTCGTCGAAGCTCTGCTGCTTGTGCTCGCGCATGCCGGCCTGGTGCCAGGCCTCGCCCTCCTCCGAGCCACCGCGGATGTTGGCGACGGCGTACGTGCCGCCGTTGTCGCACTCGGCCACGATCGCCGCGCTGTACGCGGGCCCCATGTTGATGGCGAACCCGCCGTACGCGGTGAGGATGCAGCGCGTGTCCGGGGACGGCGTGGTGCCCGCGGCCCGGATGAGGAACATCGACACCTCGGTGCCGTCGGTCGAGGGGTAGCGCACATGTTCGACCACGTACTCGCCCGACGGCCCGTCGGTGGGCTCGTCGGACGCCCCGAGCCGGCTCCAGTCCTGCACGCGCGTGCCGTGGTCGCCCGCGCTCCACCGGAACATCGTGGCGGGCCGCGCGAACGAGGTGAAGGAGAAGAAGGCCTCCTCGCGGTCACGGCTGCCGGTGAGGCCTGCGAGCGAGCCCAGCTCGGGCAGGGCGATCTCTTCGACGAACGCGCCCTCGAGCCCGTGTCGGGTGAGGCGCGAGACGGCGCGCTCCGCGCTGAGCACGAGCAACGAGTCCTTCGTGGGGACGAACGCCTCGAGCACGGCGTCGGACTCGGGCACGATCGTGCACCAGTGGTCGTGCCACGCCATGGCGAGCGGGGCGGACACGATGCGCCCGCGATCGGCGTCGAGGGTCGTGAGCCCGATGACGTCGTCGCCGACGACGGTGAAGCTCGATGATGCCTCGATGCCCTCGATCATCTCCGTGCGCGCACCGGTGGCGCGGTCGATCAGGTGGACGTCGACCCGGCTCCAGCCGAGCGACAGGTGCACGAGCAGCCAGCGCCCGTCCGGCGACAGCTCCACGTTGGGCCACGCGGTCTTGTCGGGCAGATCGCCCCACAGCAGCTCGTCCTCGCGCCAGGGCGAGCCCAGGACGTGCCAGTACACGCGGCGCCAGTACTCGGGCTCCTCGCCGGCGTGGTCGTCGGCCGGGTAGCGCGTGTAGGCGAACGCGGAGTTGTCGGGCAGCCACGCGATGGAGCACGCCCTCGTGTCGGGGATCTCGTCGGCGAGGTGGGCGCCGGTGTCGACGTCGAGGATGCGCAAGGTGCTGCGCTCGTCGCCGCCCGTGGACACGCCGTAGGCCACCAGGGAGCCGTCCTCCGACGGGTGGTACCAGTCGATCGCCGCGGTCGGGTCGCCGGTGGCGAGGTGTGGGTCGACGATGGTGCGGGCGACGCTCGCGCCGGTCGCGGAACGCACCACGAGGTTCGCCTGGTCGTGGTGCCCCCACCGCTCGATCGAGAACACGCGGTCGCCGGCGACCGTGCACGCCACCGACGATCCGGCGCGCAACAGGCCGCTGAGCTGCTCGCGCAGCACGGCGCGGCGCGGCAGCCCGGCCAGCACGTCCGCCGTGCGGGCGTTCTGCGCGGCGACCCACGCACGGGTCTCGGGGTCGTCCGCGTCCTCGAGGCGCCGGAACGGGTCGGCGACGGTGATGCCGTGCAGCGTCTCGACGAGGTCGTCGCGCGGTGCCTCGGCGGGGAGGGGGACGAACGGGTTCACGGTGTGCCCGTCACCCTCGGTCGGCTCGGGATCGAGCTCGGCGCGGCTCAGCTCTTGCGGCCGGCGTTCGGCTTGCTGCCGTGGTTCGCCGGCTTGCGGCGAGCGTTCGTCTTGCGCTTATCGGTCTTCTTCGACATAGGGGGAAGACCCTACCGGTCTCAGCTGGTCGGGTGCGAGCCCGTCCACTCGAGCAGCGTGCCCATGTCCCACGTGTTGATGATGCGATCGAGCTCGATGCCGTGGCGGGCGGCCTTGTCGCACCCGAAGTTCTGCCACTCGAGCTGGCCCGGGGCGTGCGCGTCGGTGTCGATCGAGATCTTGCAGCCCCACTCGAGCGCCAGGGCCAGCAGGTGGTCGGGCGGGTCCTGGCGTTCGGGCCGGCAGTTGATCTCGACCGCCTTGTCGAAGCGCTGGCACGCTGCGAACACCATCTCCGCATCGAAGGTCGAGGGCGGCCGCTTCGGGTCCTCGTTGCGGATCGGTTCGGGCGTGTCGCCGTCGTCCCCGTCGAGCACCCGCTGCACCTGCGGCTTGCCCACCTGGCGCCCCGTGCAGTGCCCGAGGATGTCGGTGTGGGGGCTGGCGATCGCCAGCACCATGCGCTGGGTCATCTCGGCGCTGCTCATGCGCAGCTTCGAGTGCACGCTCGCCACGACCACGTCGAGGCGCTCGAGCATGTCGTCGTCCTGGTCGAGCGTGCCGTCCTCGTTGATGTCGACCTCCATCCCGGTGAGGATGCGGAACGGGGCCAGCGTCGTGTTGAGCGCCTCGATCACGTCGAGCTGCTCGAGCAGCCGGGTGCGGTTCAACCCGTGGGCGACGGTGAGGCGGGGCGAGTGGTCGGTGAGCACCATGTACTCGTGGCCCAGGCCGATGGCGGTGCGCGCCATCGCCTCGATGGGGGCGCCGCCGTCGGACCAGTTCGAGTGCAGGTGGCAGTCGCCCTTGAGCGCGGCGCGGTACTTCTTGCCGGCCTCGCTGATCGGCACCTCGGACGTGGCCTCGAGCTTGCGGAGGTACTCGGGCTCGACGCCCCTGACCACCTCGGCGATGACCGTGCCGGTGCTCTTGCCGATGCCGGGGACCTCTTCGAGGGTGCCGTTGCGCACCCGCTCGACGATCTCGGCGTCACCCAGCTCGGCGACGATGTCCTTCGCGTTGGCGAACGCACGGACCTTGGGGGAGGGAGCGAGCGTGCGGTCGAGCAGGTACACGATCCGCTCGAGCGCCGGGATGGCCGACGGCGGCGTCCGTTCGGGCGCGTCCGCCGCCGACGAGGGTGAGGAAGCGTTCACCTTTCGAAGGATAGGAGACGCTGCCACTACCCTGGCCCTCGATGGAACGATTCGGGTTCGTGGGGCTTCCCAACGCAGGCAAGTCCTCGCTGTACAACGCGCTGTCCGGCGGCAGCGCCCTCGCCGCGCCCTACGCCTTCGCCACCAAGGACCCGAACGTCGGCATGGCGAAGATCTTCGACGACCGGCTCGACCGGCTCGCGGCCATGTCCGGGTCGAAGAACGTGGTGCCCGCCAGCGTGCAGTTCGTCGACATCGGCGGCCTCGTCGAAGGGGCGAGCACCGGCGAGGGCCTGGGCAACAAGTTCCTCGCCAACATCCGTGAGGTCGACGCGATCGTGTTCATCCTCCGGGCGTTCGCCGACGACGACGTGCCGGGCCCGGACGACCCGCTCGAGCACCTGCGCGTGGTCGAGACCGAGCTGGCGCTCGCCGACCTCGAGTCCGTCGAGAAGCAGATCGAGAAGCGCCGCAAGGCGGCCAAGCAGGATCGCTCGATCGCCGACGAGGTCGACGCGCTGGGGCGGGCCCACGAGGTGCTGGCCGA
>CAYUOL010000409.1:0-5430 GCA_964446345.1 uncultured Iamiaceae bacterium
CAGGAACCCCGCATCGCCGGTCTCGAGCCAGTCGTCGGTGGCGTGGCGCGGGTAGTCGTCGCCGTGGTAGCCGGTCGACCGGCTCGGGGAGCGGACGAGGACCTGGCCGACGACGTCGTCCGCGACCTCGGCCCCGTCGTCGTCGACGATCCGAAGGTGCACATCGGTGAAGGGCGGCCCGCTCGACGCGATCCAGCCGAGCTCACCGTCCACGAGATCGGCGATCGTGGCGGTGGCGTCGATCGGCAGGGCCTCGCCGAAGGCCGGCCGCTGGTCGTCGGCGACGTGCACACACCGGTTGAGCCGGTCGAAGACGCCACCCGAGACGCCCAACGTCGCCTCGGCGAGGCCAAACCCCAAGGACAGTGCCTTCGGGTCGAACCCGAACGGCTCCGCAGCGCGCACGAACTGGGTCATCGCGTGCGGGTCGATCGGCTCGGCTCCCACCACCGCAGCTCGCCATCCGGACAGGTCGCCCGACCACGTGGTCATCGCCTTGGCGGCCATGTGGTACCCGATGGGCGGCGCGTACGCGATGGTGGCACCGTGCTCGCTGAAGCAGTCCAGCCACGTGGACGGGCGCCGGGCGAAGGACAACGGGTCGGACAGAACGGTGCGCATGCCGTGGATGGCCGGGATCAGGACGGTCCCGACGAGTCCCATGTCGTGGTGCATCGGGAGCCACCCGGCGACGCAGTCCTCGTCGGTGTACCCCATCCAGTCGTCGAACAGCCGCGCCTGCTCCTCGAGATCGTGCGCGGTGACGCGCACGCCCTTCGGGTTGCCGGTCGATCCCGAGGTGAACTGCAGAACGACAGGCCCGTCGTGCAGTGCGACCGGCCGATCCCCCTCATCTGCGCCGGCCGCTGACACCGATGCGAACGAGGCGTGTGCGAAGTCGGTCTCGTGCCCCTCGAGGCAGCCGTCTGAGTGCACCACGAGCACCGGACCGCTGGCCGCGATGATCGGCCCGAGGTGCGTGGCGTAGTCGGCGGGCTTCTGCAGCGGCAACGGCGTCGCGACGGGCACTGCGCACCCGCCGGCGAACAACGTGCCGAAGAGGGCGACGGCGAACTCACGCGGCTTGGGGATGACGAGCACGACGCGCGCGCCGGGCTCGTCGAGGTGCGGTGCGAGGCCAGCCGCGAACCGGCGAGCGTCAGCAGCCAGTTGCTCGTAGCTGACGTCGATGACGGCATCCCCCTCGAGGAACCGCATCCCGACGTCCGCGGATGGGGCCTCCATCCACCCGAGCAAGCTCGTGGGCGACGTCCTCACCAGCGACCTCCACGTTCCAGCCGTTCGCTTCGGCAGATCCTCATCCGACACCCCTCCGTCGATCCGGCCGCACGATACCAGCGGGTCGACGAAGGGCCGGCCGCGCACGGCGTAGCCTGCGCCGATGAACCGTCGCCCCCGGGCCTCGCGCCGCTCCTTCGCGCCCGACCTGCTCGGCATCGCCGGTGGCGCCGCCGTCGTCGCGATCACGTGGCGCGAGGCGCTGCGGCCCGAGCTGCCGGCGTGGGAGGGGCCGGCGTTCGACGCGGTGAACGGGCTGCCCGAGGCCTTCCGCGCCACGTGGCCGATCATGCAGCTCGGGTCGTTCCTCGCGATCCCTGCGCTCACCGCCGCTACGGCGCAGCTGACCCACGACCCCCGGCGGGCCGCCGCCGTCGGCACCGCCGGGCTCGGCGCCTACGTCGCCGCGAAGGTCATCAAGCGGCGCGTCGGCCGGGGGCGTCCGGCGACGATGCGCCCGGGCGCCAAGCTGCGGGAGAACGCGACCGGGCTCGGGTACCCCTCGGGCCACGCCGCCGAGTCCGCCGCGATGGCCACCGTGTTCGTCGCCCAGCTCGAAGGACCCGTGCGCATCGTGCCCCCGGTGCTGGCGGCCGTCGTAGGGTTGTCGCGCCTGCACGTGGGGGCGCACCTGCCCCATGACGTGATCGGCGGCGCCGCCCTCGGCACCGCCATCGGGAGCGCCACCAACCTCGTGGCCCGGATCGTCTCCGCGGCCTGATCCACCCGACCGATCGGAGGTGACAACGCGATGACCGACACGGCTGATCCCGCCGACGTGGACGAGCCCGGGTCGTCGGGTGCCGCCGCCACCGCCGAGGCCGATCCGCCGGTCGGCGCCGCGACGACCGAGGGCACCGCGGCACCCCGCGCGACCTACGTCGACCACCAGCTGAAGCAGGGCCTGCGGCGCCGCCCGTCCGGTGAGCGGCCGCCCCTGCCCAAGCACCTCGACCGCGCCACGATCCTCTGGCTCGGCCTCGCCGGCATGGTGGGGGTCGTGTGGATCATCCTCGTCTCCGACGACGAGGTGGCGCGCACGATCGGGATCGCCGAAGGCAAGCTCGTCATCGAGGTGGCCCAGCACCGCGTCGAAGCGCTGACCAGCGTGCTGACCACGCTCGACGGGTGGTTCTTCACCTGGCTGGTGCCGCTCGTGGGCTGGCCCGCGATGATCACGATGGCGATCTTCAAGCGGTGGCGCCACTTCGTGCTCTTCTTGCTCAGCCTGCTCGTCGTCGTGATCGTCGGTGGCATCGCCGAGGACCTCATCCGCCGGGCGCGCCCCTTCGGCGTCACGATCCTGGGGGACTGGAACGGATGGGCGCAGCCGTCGCGGCCGGTGATGATGGGCACGGCCGTGCTCGTCGGGGCGTACTGCTGCCTCGTGCCGACCGGGCGGTGGCGCACGATCGTGGCGCTCGGGAGCGCGGCGTTGGTGTTCCTCTTCGCGGCGATGGAGATCTACCTCGGGGTCGCGCATCCCACCGACGAGATCACTGCGATGCTCATCGGTGGGGCGATCCCGCTGCTCATGTTCCGATGGTTCGCACCCGAGAACGTCTTCCCAATCAGCTACAAGCGCGGGGGCAACAGCGCGCACCTCGACGTGGGCGGCGAGCGCGGCGCCGCCATCCGCAAGGCGGTCGAGGAGCAGCTCGGCATGACCGTGCTCGACGTCAAGCCGCTCGGTGCTCCCGGGTCGGCCGGCTCCACCCCGCTGCGCCTCACCGTCTCGTTCCAGCTCACGGGCGACGAGGGGCAGCTCTTCGCGAAGCTGCTCGCCCAGAGCCACCTGCGCTCGGATCGCACGTACAAGCTGTTCCGCACGTTGGCCTACGGGCGCCTCGAGGACGAGACCAAGTTCCAGACGGTGCGGCGGCTCATCCAGGCCGAGGACTACCTCGGCCTGCGCTTCGCCGCCGCCGGCATCAAGGTGCCCAAGACGTACGGCATCGTCGAGATCACGCCCGAGTCCGAGTACCTCCTGGTGACCGACTTCCTCGACGGGTTCGGCGAGATCGGTGAGGCGGACGTCGATGTCGAGGTGATCGACAACTCGCTCGCCATCGTGCGGCGCATGTGGGACACGGGCCTCGCGCACCGCGACATCAAGCCGGCCAACCTCATGACGAAGGGCGCGGAGGTCGCGGTCATCGACGTCGGCTTCTCCCAGGTGCGGCCGACACCGTGGCGCCAGGCCATCGACCTCGCCAACATGATGATGGTGCTCGCGCTGCGCAGCGACCCCGAGCTCGTCTACCAGCGCGCCTTGCTGCTGTTCACCGAGGACGACATCGCCGAGGCGTTCGCCGCCAGCCGCTCGATCACGGTGCCGACGCAGCTGCGGCAGTACCTCAAGGCGGACGGGCGGGACCTGCCCGCGGCGTTCCGGGCGCTGGCGCCGCCCCGCCAGCCGATCAAGATCCAGCGGTGGAGCGCACGGCGCGTCGGGCTCGCGCTCGGCGTGGTGCTCGGTGGGCTCGGCCTGCTCATACTCTTCATCGCGAACCTCCAGGCGATCGGGCTGCTGCCGTCATGAAGCGCTTCCTCATCGCCTCCGCCGCCGTGCTCACCGTGTTCGTCCTCTCGGTCTTCGTGTTCGCGGCGATGGCCAGCAACGACGACAAGGTCGATGCGGCCGCGCGCGAGGTCACCGATCCCAACGGCTGCGCGCTCACCGGCGTCGTGGTGCTCGAGGCGCAGGCGGTGCCGAGCGCCACGAAGGTGCCGTGCGTGGTCGACGAGCTCGTCGGCTGGACCGATGGCACGCAACAGATCGAGAAGGGATCGTCGACGCTGACGTACGCCACCACGTCGAGCGAGGGTGCCCAGTGGACGATCCGGTTGCAGCCGTCGTGCACGCCGCCGCCGGACGCGACCGCCGACCCGACCAGCCCTGCGGGCGTGCGCCGGCACAGCGCGGATCGCAAGGACGGCCTGACCGCCGTGCACGAGGAGTGGTTCCAGTTCGAGGGCGGCTGCGCCTCGTACGTGGTGACGATCCCCGAGCGCTACGACGAGGAGCGCGTGTTCGACGAGCTCGAGACGTCGTTCCGCCTCATCGATCGCTCGGCGATCAACGAGAGCGTCCGCAAGCGCTCCGACGGCGCCTTCGGCCTCGACCCGTCCTGAGCGCGGCGCTCAGCCCGTGAACGCGGGTGTCGCCGCGGTCGCCACCGCCGGCGCCGCAGCAGCAGCGGGTTCGACGATCAGCCCGGTGGTCGTGGTCGTGGGCGTGCTCGTCGTGCTCGTGGCCGGCGTCGTGGTCGTCGTGGTCGAGGTGCCGCCGGTCGGGCTCGTGGTCGTGGTCGTCGGCGCCGGTTGCTGGTCCGCCTGCAGGCGGGCGTAGGCGCAGTCGTGCATGGTCTTCGACACGGCGGTCAGCTCGGCGTAGGGCTCGTCGGCGGCGTTCACCAACCCGAAGTTGCTGTCCTCCCCGTCGAAGCGCCCGGCCGGTGGTTCGTCGGCATGCTCGAACCAGTGCTGGCCCACCACCCACTTCGTCGCGAGCAGCGACGTCACGAAGCTCTCGTAGGCCGCCGCGCGCTCCGCCTGGGTGTCGAGGGTCGGGAACAGCGGCGGCCAGGTGTTCGGCAGGCCGGAGTCCGCCGCGCGGTAGCTCCACTCGGTGATCATGATCGGCTTGTCGAGGATCGCCGCCTGCGCGGCGAGCGCGTCCTGCACGCTCAGGTAGGTCGGGTCGGCGTTCTTCAGCGGGGCGATCAGCTCGGGCCGGATCTCGTAGAGGTTGAAGCTCGCCACGTCCACGTGGCGCGCGGCGGCCTCGAGCACCGGGCGACCGGTGGTCTGGGAGATGAAGCGGGGGCCGAGGAAGAGGTGCGTGGGATCCGCGTCGTGCACCGATGCGGCCGTGACGGAGAAGTAGCGCTCGGCCACCTCGCCGACCCATGCCGCCCGGGTGTCCTCGCCGCCGGACGAGGTCCAGGCGGTGACGGTGGCGGGCGCGTCCAGGTCCGCCCAGCTCGTCGCCGTCGTCGTGAAGTCCGCGGCGAACGCCGCGAAGGTCGCGTACCGGGCGTGCAAGAGCGCGAGCAGCCGCTGCTTGCCGGCGCTCGTCGCGGGGCGGGACAGGTACGAGTCGAACAGGTGGAGCGGGCGCCAGTCGGG
>CAYUOL010000410.1:0-5417 GCA_964446345.1 uncultured Iamiaceae bacterium
GCACGGGCGGCTCCGTGCTGTCGACGTCAGTCGACGTCGATGGCCTGGCGGCCGTGGTACCAGCCGCAGTTGCCGCACACGACGTGGGGCAGCTTGGCGGCGCCGCAGTGCGGGCACACGCTGCGGGCAGGCGCCTTGATGGTCCAGGCGGAGGCCCGGCGGCTGCGGCTCTTCGCCTTCGAGGTCTTCTTCTTCGGGACGGCCATGGCGGTCTTCCTGTTCCCAGTGCTCGATTCGGTCGGTGTGCCTCCGCGCGGCGGAAGCGGCGGGCGCAAGAGCCCGGCCCGGGTCGGGCCACCAGGGGCCAGACACGAACGGGAGAGCCTATCCGTGAACGGGCCCGGGCCCAATTCGCGCCGCCTCCCGCCCGCCTGTCCCCGCCTCCCGGCGACCGGCCGGGGCCGGGATCAGTCGAGACGCAGCTGGTCGAGCGCCGCCCACCGCGGGTCGCGGGGCCGGTCCTCGCCGTCCGCCGGCGCTGCGTCATTCGCGACCGCGTCACCACGGGGGGCGTCGTCGTCCTCGACCTCGGCGGGGAACTCGTCGGGCGCCGGCCCGCGGCAGTCGTCTCCGCACAGCGGGGCCAGCGGCAGCGCGAGCAGCACCGCATCGCGGACCATCGGCTCGAGGTCGACGACGTCGTGGCCCAGCGGGTACGTCTCCCCCTCCGTGGGGTGCAGCTCGAAGATCTCCCGCACGTCGACCGCGACCTCGCCGCGCACGTCGCGCAGGCAGCGGCGGCACTCGCCGACGTAGGGCGCCCGCACCGTGCCGTACGCCGCCAGCTCGGTCGACAGCGACTCGATCTCGAGCTCGACCACGACCGGTTCGCCGACCGGGACCCACGCGGTCGAGATGGCCAAGTCGGGCAGGACCACCTCGCGCTCGACCGCACGACGCTCGCCGGGGTGGCGCAGCAGGTCGGTCACGCCGATGCGCAGCCCGTTGCTGCTCATGCGCGCCCTCCCCGTCCGCCCGCCGGAGGGCCGTTCCGCGACCTCCCGTCGCCGGGCGGCGGAGCCGACGGACGCCTGGTCACTCGTCCTCGTCGTCGAAGAGCTCGCTGGCGGCCGAGCCGGGCGGGGGCGGCAGATCGGTGAGGTCGGGGCCCCCGGCCGCGGGCACGGGCCGGGGTGGGGTGGGCGCCTCGGCCAGGCGGGCGGCGGCCTCGGCGGGTGACTCGTCCACCGGGATGTCGGCGGCGAGGTTCGTGCCCTGCAGCTTGGCCCGGCCGGCGGAGACCATGGTCAGCGTGCGATCGAGCACGATCTCGAAGCTGGCGAGCTTCTGGTCGCAGAAGTCCTCCACCTCGTGGCGCAGCCGCCGGGCTTCGGCCTCGGCGGTGTCGAGGATCTGGTAGGCCCGCTGCTCGGCGGCCTTGACCACCTCGGTGCGCTGCACCATGCCCTCGGCGCGGGCGCGGGCCTGCGCCATGATCTCGTCGCCCTCCCGCTGCATCTTGGTGAGGAACTCCTCGCGCTCCTTCAGCAGCCAGCGCGCGGCGCGCAGCTCTTCGGGGAACCGCACGATGGCCTCGTCGAGCAGGTCGAGCAGCTCCTCGCGCGACAACTTCAGCGACGAGGACAAGGGTGCGTTGGGCGCGCTGTCGATCATGTCGCGGAGCCGCTGCAGCAGCAGCTCGGTGTCGTGCGAGTGGTACTGCGACGGCGCGATCGGTGCGTCGAGATCCTCCCCGATCTCGTCGTACTCCGTTTCCCAATCGGTCATGCGACGAACTTCTCCTCGAGGCGCTTCGCGACCGGGGGCGGCACCATGTTCGAGACGTTGCCGCCGAAGCGGGCGATCTCCCGGATGAGCTTCGACGCCAGGAACGAGTTGCCCGAGGCGGACGGGATGAAGAGCGTGTTGACCCCCGAGATCTTGTGGTTCATCTGCGCCATCTGCAGCTCGCTCTCGAAGTCCGAGACCGCGCGCAGGCCCTTCACGATGAAGTCCGCCTCCATCTCGGTCGCCAGGTCGACGACGAGGCTCGAGAACATCGTGACCTCGACGTTGTCGAGGTGGGCGATGGACTCTTCGAGCATGGCGCGCCGCTCGTCGAGGCTGAAGAGCGGCTCGCCCTTCTGCGGGTTGCGCATGGCCGCCACGATCACGTGGTCGAAGAGCCGCGCGGCGGTCTCGATGATCTCGAGATGACCGATGTGGATGGGGTCGAACGACCCCGGATAGAGGACCTTGGCCACGATGACTCCGGTGGGGGGCGGACTTCGGGGTGAGCGGGGTGCCCAGGGCGATGCGGGCGTCACGGATGGGAGGGCGATGCCGGCGCCTCGTGGGCGGCCCGAGCGATCACGACGAGCGTACTTCCGTACCACTTGGGGCGGACAACTTCCCACCGGGGCCCGAGGTCGATCTCGCGGTCGGTCTCCACCACGACGATGTCGGCGTCGACGCGGGCCAGCAGCTCGTCCCAGTCCGCGAACGCGTACGGCGGGTCGAGCAGCGCGAGGTCGAAGTGCGCCGTCGTGGTCTCGACGAAGCGCTGCGCCGTGCCCCCCACGACGGTCGCGGCGGCGCCCAGACCGGTGGCATCGAGGTTCCGCTGCACGATCGCCCGGGCTCGGGCGTCGCGCTCCACGAACGTCGTGTGCGCGGCGCCCCGCGAGAGCGCCTCGATGCCGAGCGCGCCGGTGCCGGCGAAGAGATCGAGCACGTCCGCGCCCGTCACCACGTCGAGGCTGGCCAGCGCGTTGAACAGCGCCTCGCGGACGCGGTCGGTCGTGGGCCGGACCTCACGACCGGGAGGAGCCTCGAGGGGACGTCCCCGCGCCGAGCCGGCGACGACGCGCACGGCCGCTCACCGTAGCCAGCGCCGAGCACCACCCCGCACCGGTCGCTCCCGGACCTCGCCCGCCGGACCGGGGCCTCGGGCGCGTGCTTGCCGGCGCCGCCCGGGCGGGGCATCATCGCCCGATGATCCGCGTCGATCCGGTCATCATCTGCGTCGACTGCGGAGGGCGGGCCCACCTCATCTCGTTCGCTCCGCACGAAGGCTGGGAAGCGGGTGACGTCGCGGCGTACCGCTGCGAGGACTGCCTCGACCGGTGGGACCTCGTGCTCGAGGACGACGAGTTCGACATCCCCGACGACGGCCTCCCGACGTCGCTGCGCTGAGCTGTCCCGCGAGCCCGACCGGCACGTGGCCGGGTGGGCGCGTCCCGTAGTCTCGCGGGATGCGCGTCGTCGACCTCGCCGACAGGTACCACCTGACAACGGTCGAAGCGCTCGACCTGTGCCACGCAGCGGGCATCCCGGCCGACGGCTCCGACAGCGAGCTGGACGACGCCCAGGTGCGCCGGTGGGTCGAGCTCGCGGACGAGCAGCGTGCGTGGCGCCAGCGCAACGAGGGCGAGCAGCGGGCCGCGGGCCGCGCGGCGCCGACCGGTGCCGTCGCCGTCGGGGCCGACGGGACCCCACCGGAGGAGTCGGCTCTCGGCATCGACCAGAGCGGCGACTTCGGCCCGATCCCCCCGCCCCCGTGGGAGACCGACGAGGCCGCCGACGGCGATCGTCCCGCCCCCGCGCCGCTCGTCACCTCGGGTCAGAGCGACCTCAGCGGCTGGGGCGCGACCACCGCGACGCGCGGCGAGCCCCAGGTGTCCCCGCTGGCCCCCGCGGCCCTGGCCTTCGGGGCGCTGTCCCTCATCTTCCCGTTCGTGGCGGGCCTCATCGGCTTCGCCTTGGGGCACGTCGCCAAGGACCGCGTCCGCCGATCCGGCGGGCGGGTCACCGGGGAGCGCATGGCGGCCGCCGGCCAGGTGCTGAGCGTGATCGGCATCGTCGTGTGGTCGGTGTTCCTCGCGTACACCGCGTACACCGACTACCAGCACTCCCAGCGCACCAGCGCGTTCGCCGACCTGCAGGTCGACGAGGGGGTCCTCGAGTGGGATGAGCTGTCGCCCCACCAGTGCCTCCGCGTGCCCCGCGCGGAGATGGGCGTGCGGGACTGGCAGCGCGTGAGCTGCGCCAGCCCCCACGAAGCGGAGGTCATCTCGGTGCAGAGCGTCAACAGCGCCGAGGGCGTGGCGTACCCCGGCCGGGCCTCGTTCGTCCCGCTGGCCAAAGAGGTCTGCGAGCCCGCCTTCGAGAAGTACGTCGGCGTGCCGTACGGCCAGTCGTCGCTGCGGATGGGCGCCGCGTTCCCGAACCTCGGCAACTGGACGGTCGAGAACGACCGCCACGTCGCGTGCGTCGTGTTCCAGGAGAACTGGGACTACATCAACGGCACGCTCGAGGGCGCCAAGCGCTGAGCACCGGCGAGCCACGGGTGAGCGGCGGGCGAGCGACGAGCCGGCAGCGTGACGAGGACGTCGCGAGCGGCGAAGCCGCCGTCGCACCCACGCAAACGTTTCCTGCTGCGGCACTAGGGTGGTTCCCCGGTCGTGCGCCTTCCGCACGCGGCCAGGACGGAGATGACGTGGACGGTGACCTGCGCGAGTCGGACGACCCGGCGACGCCCGACGACGCGGTCTTCGAACGGATCGTGCACGACCACCACGAGGACGATCGCACCGCCGAAGCAGCCGCGCCGACCGACGCCGACGACGAACCGGCCCCGCTCCCGCCCACCGACGAGGAGCTGCTGGAACGGGCCGTCGAGCAGCTCGCGGCCGAAGACGGCGTGGCCGCCCGCGTCGAGGACCGACTGATCCGCATCGACAACCCCGTCGCCGGCAACCCGCACCTCGCGGCGCTGCAGGCGCTGGGCTTCGCCGCCAAGGTCAAGCCCGTCGGCGCGGCGGCGCACGGCCCGCTGGGCGTCGCCGCGGCCGTGTGGCAGCAGCCCAACCTCTACATCGCCCGGTGGACCGGCCAGAGCCGGTGGGTCGCGGCGTACAAGTTCCCGATGCGGGCGCGGCCGGACGAGTACCTGCGGGAGGAGTCGGGCATCCCGAGCCACCTGAGCAAGGGCAACTGGTACGCCGAGGTGCCCGACGAGGTGACCGAGGCGTTCTTCGCCGTCGGCCTGCTGCTCGACGAGCCGCCCTACGAGGTGCCGAAGGTCGCCGCGAAGCCGCCCCCGCCCGAACCCACGCCGCGCGCCCCACGCGCCACGACCCCTCGGGAGCCGCGGACGCCTCGTGCGGCAGGGTCCACGACGGCACGACCGGCGCCGGCGCCGAAGCCGGCCCGCACCCGCGCGGCGCCCGCGCCCAAGAAGGCTGTGGTCACCACGCGCACGTGCACGATGTGCAACCTGCAGAAGCACGTGTCGCAGTTCGTCGAGGGCTCGGACTGGTGCGTCGACTGCCGCTGAAGCGCTGATGCGAAGCCGGACGTGACAAGCTGGCGCCTCGTCCGATCGACGCCGGAAGGGGGACGTCTCGTGACGCTTCGCGTGATCCAGTGGGCAACCGGCCACCAGGACGTCGAGGCGATCCGGGCGATCCGCGACC
>CAYUOL010000411.1:0-5404 GCA_964446345.1 uncultured Iamiaceae bacterium
GACCTGCGGTTCGTGCTCGGGCATGTTCACCGCGAACTCGATGAACTGCCTGCTCGAGGCGATCGGGCTCGCGCTGCCCGGCAACGGCACCACGCTGGCGACGAGCGCGGCGCGCCGCGACCTCTTCGTGGAGGCCGGGCACACCGTGATGGCGCTGTGCCGGCAGTGGTACGGCGGCGACGATGCATCGGTGCTGCCGCGCTCGATCGCCAACCGGGCGGCGTTCGCGAACGCCATGACGGTCGACCTCGCCATGGGCGGATCGACCAACACGATCCTGCACCTGCTCGCGGCGGCGTTCGAGAGCGGCATCGACTTCGGTCTCGACACCATCGACGAGCTCAGCCGCACCACGCCGTACATCTGCAAGGTCGCCCCGACCTCCGCCTACCACCTCGAGCACGTGCACCGCGCCGGCGGCATCCCGGCGATCATGGGTGAGCTGGACCGGGCGGGGTTGCTCGACCGGTCGGTGCGTGCCGTGCACGCGCCGTCGCTCGACGAGTGGCTGCGCCGGTGGGACGTGCGTGCCGTCGAACCGGCCCGCGCGGCCAACCAGCTGTACCTCGCCGCGCCCGGCGGCGTGCGCACGACCCGACCGTTCACATCGACGGCGCAGTGGGATGCGCTCGATCTCGACGCCTCGAGCGGCTGCATCCGCTCGGCCCCGCACGCCTACCGCGCCGACGGCGGGCTCGCCGTGCTGCGCGGCAACCTCGCGCCGGACGGCTGCGTCGTGAAGTCCGCCGGCGTCGCCGACGACCAGCTCGTGTTCACCGGCCCCGCCCGCGTCACCGAGAGCCAGGAGGACGCGGTCGACGCGATCCTCGCCGGCGTCGTGCAACCCGGCGACGTGCTCGTCGTTCGCTACGAGGGACCGAAGGGCGGACCGGGCATGCAGGAGATGCTGCACCCCACGAGCTTCCTCGCGGGCCGCGGCCTCGCCGACCGCTGCGCCCTGCTGACCGACGGCCGCTTCTCCGGAGGATCGAGCGGGCTGTCGATCGGCCACGTCTCGCCCGAGGCGGCGAGCGGCGGCGCGATCGGTCTCGTCGAGGACGGTGATCTCGTGGCGATCGACATCCCGGCGCGGACGATCCAACTGCTGGTCAGCGGCGCTGAGCTCGACGAGCGCCGCTCCCACCGCGAGGCCGTCGGTTGGCTGCCCGTCGGGCGTGATCGCGTCGTGTCGCCGGCGTTGCGGGCCTACGCCGCGTTCGTCACGTCCGCCGACCGCGGCGCGGTGCGCGACCTGCCGGCGGCGGCGCCCGTCATCGCCCGCGCGACGGCGGTGACGCTCGAGCGGCGGACGCGTGCCTGAGTCGCCATCCGGTGAACTTCTCGCCGCTCGAGGGTGGAGTCGAGGGTCGGGTTGGACGAGGATGGCGCGCCGATCACCTCGAGGGAGAACAGATGAGCGACCGCACCACCAAGATCCGCACGATCGCCCGCTTCGGTCTGGGTGCGGCGTTGATCGCCGCCGGCACCGGTCACCTGACCGTGCAGCGCGAGGAGTTCCGGGCGCAGGTCCCCAACTGGTTCCCCGTCGACGAGGACGCAGTGGTCGTCGTCTCCGGCATCGTCGAGCTCGTGCTCGGCGCCGCCCTGATCGCGATCGGCCGGCGGCGGGCGCCCATCGTCGGCGTCGTCGTGGCGGGCTTCTTCATCGTGATCTTCCCCGGCAACGTCGGCCAGCTG
This sequence comes from uncultured Iamiaceae bacterium, assembly GCA_964446345.1. Taxonomy (GTDB): domain Bacteria; phylum Actinomycetota; class Acidimicrobiia; order Acidimicrobiales; family Acidimicrobilacustridaceae; genus CAYUOL01. The sequence continues at coordinate 1,699 of CAYUOL010000411.1, forward strand.
ATCGATCGGGCCGACGCCTTCGGGCTCGACACCGACACCAAGCGGTTCGTGCGCCTCTTCTTCCAGCCGGTGCTGGTCGTGTGGGCGCTGTGGTCGACCGGCGGCTGGGCCTGGCTGCGCCGGCGGTTCGCCCGTCGGGGTTGATTGCACGTCAGCGATGACTTCCCGCGGCGTGGTCCGTCGTGGGCATCATGACCGCCATGACCAAGAAGACCGAGCCCGCCGCATCCGCCGAACCAGCCGCCATGCCCGCCGCCGAGAAGGTGACCGGGCCACGTTCGTACTTCCCGTCGATCGAGAAGAAGTACGGCAAGCCGATCGACGAGTGGATGGCGCTGCTCCCGACCGCCGGGACGACGAAGCACATGGAGCTCGTCACGTGGCTCAAGGACGAGCACGGCATGGGCCACGGCCACGCCAACGCGCTCGTCGCCGTCTACCTCGCCGACCGCTGACGCGGCGCTCGCCCGTTCGGGGTGCTCGTCTCCGGGTTTGCCGACCCGGCGGCCGTGATGTGCCGACACGCCGCCCGTCGCCCGTCGGCCTATGCCCGCTCGTTCGTTCCGGTCTGTGGCCCGGATCGCGCACAGGTCGCGCCGAGCGCCGCCGGCGCGGCGAGGCACAGCGCGGCGAGCAACCAGGCCGAGGGAGTCTGGACGAGCAGCACGACCACGGCGGCGGGGGCCGCGAGCAGCAGGACCGTGTGCAGCACGACGGGCGATGGGCACGACCCCAGGCACCACGCGAGCACGTTGACGCCGACCATGAAGCCACACAGCAGCACGACCGGGTCGGGGCCACCGATGTTGAGGACGGCGGCGAACGGACCGACGACCACGCACGACGCTACGCCGACGAAGTAGGCCTTCCCCCACGTGTCCGTCGCGCCGAAGAGACGATCGATGAAGCGGCCGCGAACGATCGCCTGCACCGTCCCGGCGCTGGCGCCGGCGAGCCAGGTGAGCCCGAGTGCGCTGAGCGAGAGGAACAGCCAGGCCAGGGCGAGTGTGGTGGCCTCGCTCGTTCCGAGCTGGCTCTCCAGGTAGGCGCCGAGCACCACCCACGGCACCGCGCCGGCCGCGACGTACGCCCAGAAGATGGGCACCCGGTGCAGGGGACGCTCCGGCCAGATGACCGCAGCGATCATGGGCGACGAGTACCAGACGATCACGTACGCGAAGAAGGCGAGCACGAGGTCGACCGTGCCGAAGCGCCACGAGTGTGCGACCGCGAGGAGCCACGGCAGCGCCCCGAACGCGACGACGGTGGCGACGCCGACCGGCGAACGCGCCGGCGCGCCGCGCTCGTCGACGATCGTGCCCACCATCCGTTGTGCATCGGCATGGCGGCGTGGGGGCCTGAGCGAATGCGCGCGCCGCCGCCGTCACCAGCGTTCGGTGAGGTGCTCCCGGCCGGGTGGCGGGTCGTAGGGCTCGGGCCAGAAGTCGGTGATCTTCGTGATGCGGCCGTCGCGCAGCTCGAAGAACGCGATGGCCAGCGAGTCCTCGTCGTCGAGCCGCCAGCGGAACAGCAGGCTGCCGTCGTGGTCGTCGGCCAGCACCACCTGGGGCTCGAGGTGCCAGTCGCCGGGGTACTCGGCGTTGAACTGCACGTAGCGGTCACGCCCGCGGATCCGCTCCCGGGTCTGCGGGACCTCGTAGACCACATCCGAGTGCAGCAGCGCCGCGAACGCCGGCCAGTCGCGCGCCTCGAGCGCCGCGGCGAAGGCTCGGATGGTGGCGACGTTCGGGTGGGCGTCCATGCCGTGAACGTACCGGGCCGCCGGTACGCTGCGACGACCAGGCTGGCAAGGGGGGCCCTGATGGCAGATCTCGTGGTTCGTGGCGGCACCGTGGTCGACGGCAGCGGGGCGCCGCCGCGCCCGGCCGACGTCGCCGTCACCGATGGCCGCATCGTCGAGGTGGGCAAGGTCGACGCGACCGGGGCACGGGTGATCGACGCCGACGGCCTGGTGGTCACGCCGGGCTTCGTCGACATCCACACGCACTTCGACGGCCAGGCCACGTGGGATCCGTTGCTGGCGCCGTCGTCGCTGCACGGCGTGACGAGCCTCGCCATGGGCAACTGCGGCGTCGGGTTCGCCCCGGCTCGCCCCGATCGCCACGACTGGCTGATCGGCCTGCTCGAAGGCGTCGAGGACATCCCCGGCACCGCGCTGGCCGAGGGCCTCACGTGGGGGTGGGAGTCGTTCCCCGAGTACCTCGACGGGCTCGACGCGCAGGCGCGCGCGGTCGACGTCGGCGTGCACCTGCCGCACGCGGCGCTGCGCACCTACGTGATGGGCGAGCGCGGGGCCGACCACAACGAGGACCCGACGCCCGACGAGATCGAGACGATGGCGCGGCTCACCCGCGACGCGCTCGCCGCCGGCGCGATGGGCTTCGCGACGTCGCGCACCGAGATCCACCGCACGCGCGACGGCGCCACCATCGGCACGCTGCGCGCCGGCGAGGCCGAGCTGCTCGCCATCGCCGGTGCCCTGCGCGAGCACGGCTCCGGCGTCATCCAGCTGATCTCCGACGCGTACCAGACGACCGATCACGCGCTCGTCGACGCCGAGCTCGGGCTCATCGAGGCCATCGCCCGCACGTCCGGCCGCCCGCTCAGCTTCACCGTCCAGCAGGAGTACCAGACGCCCGACCGTTGGCGCGACCTGCTCGCTCAGGTCGGGGCGTGGCGCGCCGACGGACTCGACGTGAAGGGCCAGGTGGCGCCCCGCCCGATCGGCGTGCTGCTCGGCCTCCAGGCCACCGCCAACCCGCTGATGCTCTGCGCCGGCTACCAGGAGGTCGCCGGGCTCGACGTCGCCGAGCGCGCCCGCGCTCTCGCGGATCCCGATCGGCGGGCCCGCATCCTCGCCGAGCACGCGCAGCAGGTCGCCTCGCTGCCCGAGGGGATCCTGCGCCGCATCGTCGCCGCCACCGACGTGATGTTCGAGCTGACCGACCCCGTCGACTACCAGCTCGATGCGTCCCGCTCGGTCGCCGCGCTGGCGCGCCAGCGCGGTGACGACCCGACCGCCGCGGTGTACGACGCGCTGCTGCGCGACGAGGGGCGCCAGCTGCTGTACCTCCCGCTGTTCAACTTCTCGCACGGCGACCTCGGCGACGTGCACGAGATGATCACGTCCCCCAACTCGATCTTCGGCCTGTCCGACGCCGGCGCGCACTGCGGCGCGATCTGCGACGCGAGCATGACCACCAGCTACCTGTCAGTCTGGGCCCGCGATCGTGCGGGGACCGACGGCGTGCCGCTCGAAGCGGTCGTCCACCAGATCACGCGGCGCACCGCCGAGCACGTCGGCTGGCTCGATCGGGGTCTCGTCGCCCCCGGCTACGTCGCGGACCTCAACGTGATCGACCTCGACGTGCTCGGCTGCCGGCCGCCGCACATCGTCCACGACCTGCCCGCCGGCGGGCGGCGCCTCACCCAGGAGGCGATCGGCTACCGCTGGACCATCAAGGGCGGCGTGCCGACCTTCGCCGACGGCGTCCACACCGGCGAGCTCCCCGGCGGCCTGCTCCGCGGCACCACGCCGGCGCCGGCCTGACCGCCCGCTCTCGAGATCTTGTGTGCATTGGCGTCGGTCTTCGACGCGGATGCACACAAGAATCCGGGGGGTCGCGGGGGTCAGACCTCGATGGCGCCTTTGTCGCAGGCGCCGCCGCTGGGGCGGGTGACGCCG
>CAYUOL010000412.1:0-5392 GCA_964446345.1 uncultured Iamiaceae bacterium
GATGAGATGCGCGTGAGCGCGGTGCTCGATCAGCTGCTGGCGGACGAGCCGGCGGCGGCGGTGGAGGACGCGTACCGGCGCGCGCTCATGTCGCAAGTCCCTGAACGATCTCGGCGACGCGCTCGAGGCCGCCAAGAAGGTCGCCCCGACGCACCCGCACCCCACGGCTCCTGATGCTCCTCCCGGCAACCTCGTGGCCGGGGTCGCGTCGGGCATCGCCGACCGCGTCGGCGACACCGTGAGCGGCGTGGCCCAGGGCAGCGTCTCCGCCGCCGGCGACGTCATCGCGACCGTGCTGCGCCGCAAGAAGCCGACCGCGACGCCCACCGGCACCAAGACGGCCCGCAAGACCGCCGACAAGGTGCGCGGCAACATCGACGACGCCGCCGAGGCCGTCATCGAGAAGACCCGGGAGGCCAAGCGCAAGGGCGAGGCCACCGTCAAGGGCACGTCGCGCACGTCCACCCGGGCCGCCTCGTCGGCCCGGTCCGGTGCGAAGAGCACCGTGCGCACCGCCTCGCGCGGCGCGGCCAAGACCGCCAAGGCCGCGAAGTCCGGCGCCAAGGGCACCGTCACGTCGGCCCGCAAGGGCAAGGGCGACACGAAGAGCACCGCCAAGCGCGCCGCCACGACGACGGGGCGCGCGGCCTCGAAGGCCGCCAAGGACACGCGCTCCCAGGCCAAGCGCACCACCACGAAGGTGACGGCGGCGGCCCGCGGAGGCCGCAAGAACAGCACCTCAGGTCGGAACCGCAAGGCCGCCTGAGCCCCCGCTCAGGACCGAGCGGATTCCGCACGGCAGCGCCCCGATCTCCCCACGAGGTCGGGGCGCTGCCGCGCCCGGGTCCCGTCCGACGTGACGTCCTTTCCGCCCCGGTCCGATCACGGTTCGCGAGCAGACTGCCGGGATGGACTTCGGCACGATGCTGGCGAGCGCGTGGTCGGCGGGCATCAGCCTCTACGGCGTCGCCGCGGTGCTCGGCATCACGGGGCGCCTCGGGTGGGTGAACGCGCCGTCGCTCCTCGAGGAGCCGTGGGTCATCGTCGCGGCGCTGGTCCTGTTCGTGGTCGAGCTCGTGGTCGACAAGGTGGCGGTGCTCGACAGCGCGTGGGACACCGCCCACCTCGTGATCCGTCCGATCGGGGGTGCGGTCATCTGCTCGACGGCACCGGATGCGACGCTGCCGCTGCCCGTGCTCGTGCTGATGGGCGGCGTCCTCGCCCTGTCCAGCCACTCGGCCAAGGCATCGGCGCGCCTCATGATCAACGCGTCGCCCGAGCCCATCAGCAACGTGGTCGTGAGCTTCGCGGAGGACGGGCTCGTCAGCGCGCTCATGGCCCTGGCGATCGCGTTCCCGAAGGTGGCCGCCGTCATCACCGTGGTGCTGGCCATCGCCTCCGGCATCGCAGCCGTGCTGTTCTACCGGGCCAGCCGCGCGCTGTGGCGCAAGGTCGGCGCGACGCGGCGGCGGTGGCGCGACCGTCACGCGCCGCCGGCGGCCCCCACCTCGCCGCCCTGACCCTGCGCACCGCGGCGGGCAGGCCAGGGTCGCGTGCCAGGCTCGGGGACCATGACCGCGCCGCCCTCCCCACCGCCCCGACGCCGGGCGGGACGGCTGCCGATGGTCCGCGTGGCGCGACGGGGGATCGCGGCGCATCGCTTCCGCCTCGTGTCGACGTTGGTCGCCGTGGTGCTCGGGGTCTCGTTCATGTGCGGCACCGCGATCCTCGGCGACACCGTGCAGCGCAGCTTCGACGACGTGTTCGTGGACGTGTACAAGCGCGTCGACGTCGTCGTGCGCAGCGACCGCACCGTCGGCGCGAACTTCGCGAGCCGGCGGGCCCGGGTGGATGCATCGGTGGTCCCGCGGGTGGCGGCGGTGCCGGGGGTCGCGGTGGCCGAGGGGCAGGTGGAGGGCCAGCTGCGCGTCGTCGACGCCGCCGGTCGCCCGATGTACAACCCGCAGGCCGGCCCGCCGACGCTGGCTCTCGGATGGCCCCGATCGAGCGAGCTCAACGGCTGGGCGCTCACCGAGGGGCGACCGCCGGCCGGAGACGACGAGGTCGTGATCGATCGCCGCACCGCGCGGGAGGGCGGCTACCGCGTCGGCGATCGCGTGCGGCTCTCCGTGGCGCAGGGACCGATCGCGAGAGCGCTCGTCGGCATCGCCACGTTCTCCGGCCTCGAGACCTACTCGGGGTCGCCCGCCGTGCTGTTCGACGCGCCGGCCGCGCAGGCCCTCGTCGGCGAGCCCGGCCGCTTCGACGCGATCCACGTGGTCGCGGCGCCGGGGGTCGACCCGGACGCCCTGTCCGAGCGGGTGCGGGCGGCCCTCGCCGTCCCGGCGCCGGACGCCGCAGCCGGCACGGAGGCAACGGGCGACGCCGCGGCGGGGATCCAGGTGCTGACCGGCGCGCAGCTCACCGAGGAGCGCCAGGACCTCTTCGGCGAGTTCGTTTCCCTCTTCGTGCAGCTCATCAGCGCGTTCGGGATGATCGCCCTCTTCGTCGGCACCTTCATCATCTACAACACCTTCTCGATCATCGTGGCGCAGCGGTCCCGCGAGCTCGCGGTGCTGCGTGCCGTGGGCGCCTCGCGCCGACAGGTCCTCGGCTCGGTGCTCGTCGAGGCGGCGCTGGTGGGCGCGCTCGCGTGCGGGATCGGCGTGGCCGCGGGCGCCTTCGTCGCGAACCTGCTCCGCTCGCTCATCGGGCTGTTCGGCTTCGCGCTCCCCGACACGCCGCTCGTGATCGTTCCGACCCGCTTCGTCCTGCCGGTGACGCTGGCGATGCTGGTCACGATCCTCTCCGCCCTCGTGCCGGCCTGGCGCGCGGCGCGAACCGCCCCGGTCGCGGTGCTGCGGGCGTCGGCCGTCGATCGACCGGCGCGGCCGCGGCTGCGCCTCGCCATCGGGCTGCCGACCTTCCTCGTCGCCGTCGAGCTGGTGCGGTTCGCGCTCGATGCCGACGCGCCGCTGGCGGCCGGCCTCGTGCTCCTCGCGGTGGTGCCGTCCATCATCGGCTTCGCCGTCGTCGGCCCGGTGGTGGTGCCACCGATCGTGAACGCGCTCGGGGCGCCGCTGACCCGCGCGACCGGCGTCACGGGACGGCTCGCCGAGCGCAACGCGCGCCGCAACCCCAGCCGCACGTCGACGACGGCGTCCGCGCTCGTGATCGGCGTCAGCCTCGTCTGCGTCGTGACGGTCGCCGCGTCGTCGTTGTCCGCGACCGTCAGCCGCACGATCGATCGCACCGTGGTCGGGGACTTCGTGGTGACGACCGACTCGTTCCTCGGCATCAGCACCGACGTCGCGCCCCGGCTCGCCGCGACGCCCGGGGTGAAGAGCGCCGCCGGCGTGCGCGCCGGGGCGGTCGGCATCAGGGGCCGCCCCGAGTTCTCGATCGCGGTCGACCCGCAGGCGGCGCGGGGCGTCGTCGACCTCGAGGTCGCGGCCGGGTCGCTCGATCGCCTGGCACGCGGGACGGTGGCGGTGGCGCGGCCGCAGGCCGACCGCGATGGCGTGAAGGTGGGCGATCGCATCCCGGTGACCTTCGTGAGCACGGGGGTGGTCGATCACGAGGTCGTCGCGATCTACGACCGGTCGTTGACGCGCAACGGCGAGTACCTCTTCTCGCACGAGGGATGGGACGCGTACGTCCCGCCGACGGCGCGGGTCGACGCGCGCGTGCTGGTGACCCTCCAGCCCGGTGTCTCACGCGAAGCCGTGCGGCCGGCGCTCGACGCAGTCGTGGCGGCCAATCCCACCGTCGAGCTGCTGGACATCGCCTCCTACCGCGACCAGCAGGTCGGCCAGGTCGTGCGGCGGATCTCCTACCTCTACGCGTTGCTCGGGCTGGCCCTGATCATCGGCGTGCTCGGCATCGCCAACACGCTCCTGCTCAGCGTGCACGAGCGGACGCGCGAGCTGGGCCTGCTGCGCACGGTCGGAGCCCGGGCCGTGCAGCTGTCGAGCAGCGTGCTGCAGGAGGCGGTGGTGATCGCCGCGCTCGGTGCGCTGGTCGGGGTGGCGCTCGGTGTGGTGCTGGGCTGGGCCATGGTGCAGACGCTGACGTTCGACCAGGAGGTCCTCTTCGCCGTGCCCGTCGGGTGGCTCGCGGCGATCGCGGCCGGATCCTGCGCCGCGGGTCTCGTGGCCGGGCTCTACCCCGCGCGCCGGGCGGCGAAGCTCGACGTTCTCGAGGCGATCGCGTTCGAGTGAGCGGCGTCAGCGGCCGCGGCGCTGGCGTTGGCGCGCCTCCCACCGCTCGAGCAGACCTGCCTGCTCCTCCTCGAGGAACTCGTACAGCTCGCGGATCTCCTCGAGCTGCTGCTTGACCCCGGGGTTCTTCCCCGCGGCGAGCTCGGCCCCCCGCTGCATCAGCTCGACCCACCGGTGGGTCATCGCGAGGCGTGCGCTGAGGAACTGGGGAAGGGCGCGGGCGCCCATGTCGGCGCGGAAGAAGTCCTGGCGCTCACCCGGCACCCGGACCCGGACCACGACGCCCGGGTTGATGAGCTCGCGCGTGGCGGTGCTCACCGATCCGGCGCTGACGCCGAGCACCGTGGCGAGCGCCGACGACGACATCTCGGGTGGGTCCGCGAGCAGCAGCGCGCCGAGGACGCGCCCGGCCATGCGGGTCCCGCCCGCCTGCTCCCAGAAGAACCCGACCTCGTCGGCGAAGCGACGCTCGTCGTCGGTCGCCGCCGCCGTGGCGGCGGCGGTGGCGACGGCGGCCCGGGCCCGCGCCGGGCGGGCGGCGGGGGGCTGCTTCGACGTCGATCGGGCCATGGGGAGCGATCCTCTCCCTCGGGATGAGCGGAGGCAGTGGGCAACGGGGTTGCCACCTGCCTTCTGAGCATTCAGTATATTCTAAACACAGGGATCGACCCCCACCGCTCGGTCCCGAGGCAGGAGGTCCGCCGTGACGATCGCCGTGCGCACCGAGAAGCTGGTCAAGCGCTACGGGCACACCGTGGCGCTCGACGAGCTGGACCTGACGGTCGAGGCGGGCGAGGTCTTCGGCTACCTGGGCCCGAACGGCGCCGGCAAGTCCACGACCATCGGTCTGCTGCTCGGCCTGATCCGCCCCACCTCCGGCGCCGCGACGATCTTCGACCTCGACGTGCAGCGCGACGCGCGCGCCGCCCACGCCCGGCTCGCCTACGTCCCGAGCGTCGCGAACCTGTGGCCGTCGCTGACGGGTGCGGAGGTGCTGCGGTTCCTCGCGTCGGTCCACGGCTCGGTCGACGACGCCTATCGCGACGAGCTCATCGAGCGCTTCGAGCTGGCGCCCGACAAGAAGATCCGGGCCTACAGCCACGGCAACAAGCAGAAGGTCCTGCTCATCGCCGCCTTTGCCACGCGGGCCGACCTGTTGCTGCTCGACGAGC
>CAYUOL010000413.1:0-2051 GCA_964446345.1 uncultured Iamiaceae bacterium
CCCGCGCCCGCGCCCACCCCCGAACCCGAACCCGAACCAGAACCCGAGCTCGAACCCGAGCCGGACGCAGCGCTCCTGCCGGAGGCGGCGCCGCTCGTGGCGGTGGTCGGCGCGGTGGACGGCCTGGGAGCGATCGTCGTCGCCGGGCGCGCCGCGGTGGTCGGCGCGGCGCTGGTCGGCACCTTCGTCGTGCTCTGCTTCAGCGTGGTCGGGGTGGCGTACGTGCTCGGCACGCCGGCGGTCGACGGCGGCGACCACGTGGTCGGGGTGGCGCTGCTGCCGCCCCCGGGCGCGGCGCCGGCCGCGTTCGGCAGGAGCAGGAGAGCGCCGGCGGACGCGGCCACGGCCAACGTCAGGGTGGTCCGGGTGGGGCGAGCAGGCATGCGCGGGCGGTCTCCGTCGTGATCGGCTCCGCCCGATGGCTGCTGAACCTACCGAGCGCGCGCCGGCGATCGGGGGATGGTCCGCGAGCGGTCAGACGGCGCCGCCGTAGAGGTCCAACGTGGAGGCCATCCCGCCGTCCACCTCGATCGTCTGCGCCGTGACGAAGCGCGCCGCATCGGAGGCGAGGAACACCACAACGTCGGCGATGTCCTCGGGCGTGCCCCAGCGGCGCATGGCGGTCTGGGCCACGATCCCCTCGACGACGCCGGGGATCGCCTTGTTCTTGGCCCACATCGCGGTGTCGACCACGCCCGGCGCGACGGCGTTCACGCGCACGCCGGCCGGACCGAACTCCATGGCCAGCGATCGTGTGAGCGCATCGACCGCGCCCTTGCTCGCCGCGTAGCCGGAGCGGCGGGGCGTGCCCTGCCGGCCCGACACGGAGGAGACGTTCACGATCGCACCGCGGCCGGCGCGGACCATGGGAGGGATGAGCGCGGTGGAGAGGAGCAGCAGGTTGCGGACGTTCAGCTGCAGCATCCGGTCGATCGTGGCGGCGTCGAGCTCGGTCGAGTCGATGCGGACGCCGAGCGCCGCGTTGTTCACGAGGATGTCGACGCTGCCGCCCGTCGCCGCCAGCGCCTCGTCGGCCAGCTCGCGCGGCGCCGACTCCTCCGCCAGGTCGAGCGCGATCACGACGGGGTCGTGGCGCAGCTGCGTCGCCACCTCCGCCAACGCGTCGTGCGACCGGGCGCACAGCACGACGCGCGCTCCCGCCCGATCGAGGGCCTGCGCGGTCGCGGCGCCGATGCCGCGCGACGCACCGGTGACCAACGCGGTGCGTCCATCGAGGGCGAAGGGGTCCATGCGACCAGCGTGGCACCGCCGGCGGCCCGGGTGGTCATCATCGACCTCGAGCCGCCGCGGGAGCGCTGACGGGAGTGGGGGATCACGCCCCAATTCCCACGAAGGGTGGCCGGAAGATCGGGAAGCACGCAGCCCTCGGGGGCGCCGAACGCCCGACTTCCTTCATCCCGGCCGCAGGTGTGGCGCTCGCACTCCCCCGCCGCGAAGTTCTTGCCGGTCGGAGTTCACGCGGAGCGTTCTTCCGGGTAGAGTCCTCAACGACCAAGTCCCGCCACTTGGTCATCGCGACACATCTGGGATCCGCCGCCCAGTGTCGCGCCGGCGCCCCTTCGGGGGCGCCGGCTTCTTTTTCGCCCGGGGCAGTTCGTCTCGCCGCCGCGCCGCGGGTAGATCGGCACCATGACGCCGCGCCCGACACCCGAGGACGACCCCCGCGTCGCCAGCCGCGCCAGCCTCCTCGACGAGGAGCGCGAGGCCGGCAGCGACGACCCGGTGGCGCAGGCTCGGGTCATCCTCGAAGAATCCGACGAGCGCACGCTCGATCGCGACGCGCCGCCGGGCACGATCGAGCAACGGGCGTCGGAAGACACCATCGACGTCCTCGAACCCCTGCCCGCGTACGACCGGGGATCGACGTTGGGGACCGCGGAGGACTGAGCCGGCACCGCCCACGACGCAGGGTGCACGCCAACGTCCGCGACGCCCGCACCGAGGCGGCGTCGCGGACCCGGGTGCGGTCCCGGTAGCGTGACCCCGCCACTCGACCCGCGTCAGGGGATTCGCGTCAGGGGATTCGCGTC
>CAYUOL010000413.1:2151-5346 GCA_964446345.1 uncultured Iamiaceae bacterium
GAGGATTCGCGTCGGGGGAGCCGCACCGGGGATCACCGGCGCATCGAGCCCGCACTGCGGGCGAAGGAGCAGGCCATGGACGACCGAGAGATCGTGGACACGATCAACCAGCTCGCCGAGAAAGAACACGAGCTCGAGCGGCGCGCGACGACCGCCGCGCTCGACGACGCCGAGCACGAGGAGCTGAAGAAGATCGAGTTGCAGCTCGACCAGTGCTGGGACCTGTTGCGTCAGCGCCGCGCCCGCCGCCACGCGGGGCAGGACCCCGACGCCGCGCAGGCGCGCCCGATCGACGTGGTCGAGCACTACCAGCAGTAGTGGCCTCGTCGTCCGGGCTGCTGCGGTCGTCCGTCGCGACCCCCGCGCTGTTCCCGCTGCGCCAGGCGGTGCACGGCCCGCGGATCGACGACGTGGCGGGCGAGGTCGAGCGCGCGCTGACCGCCCTCGACCTGGGGACGCAGATCACGGCGGGCTCCTCGGTCGCCATCGCCGTCGGCAGTCGGGGCATCACCGACATCGTCGCGACCGTGCGGGCGATCGTCGCGCACGTGCAGCACCTCGGCGCGCAGCCGTTCATCGTGCCCGCGATGGGCAGCCACGGCGGCGCCACCGCCGCCGCCCAGCAGGCGCTGCTGGCGGGGTACGGCATCGACGAGGCGGGGGTCGGTTGCCCCGTGCGGTCGTCGATGGACGTCGTCGAGATCGATCGCTCGAAGCTCGGGTTCCCGCTGTGCTTCGACCGCCTCGCGCACGAGGCCGATCACGTCGTGCTCTGCAACCGGGTGAAGCCCCACACGCTCTTCACCGGGGCCGTCGAGAGCGGTCTCGTGAAGATGTGGCTGATCGGGCTGGGCAAGCAGCGGGGCGCGGCGCTCGCGCACCGGGCGATCGTGCAGCACGGGTGGATGCCGGTGATCGAGGACGTCGTCCCGCGCCTGCTCGCGCACACCAACGTGCGGGCCGGCGTGGCGCTGGTCGAGCGGGGCGACGACGCCACGGCGACGGTGGCGGCCGTGCGCGCCGAGCACTTCCTGCGCGACGAGCCGGGGCTGCTCGACCAGGCGCGCGCGTGGATGGCGAGGCTGCCGTTCACCGACATCGACGTGCTGCTCGTCGACCGCATCGGCAAGAACATCAGCGGCGCCGGCCTCGACACGAACGTCGTGGGGCGCAAGCACGATCCGAGCCCGCCGCAGGCGCGGCACCAACTCGTCGGCGGGCGCCCGATCGTGGACGAGCCGCACATCCGCTCCCTGGTCGTGCGCGGGCTCACGCCGCAGACGGCCGGCAACGCGCTCGGCATCGGGCACGCCGAGCTGTGCCGCTCGCGCGTCCTGCGCGAGATGGATGTGGACGTGACGCGGATGAACGCGCTCACCGCCCTCGACATCGCCGCCGCCGTCCTGCCGTTCGACTACGAGACCGATCGCGAGATCCTCGACGTCGCGTTGCCGATGATCGGGCTCCGCCGCCCGGAGGACGCGCGCCTGGTCTGGATCGCGGACACGCTGCACCTGCGCGAGCTCTGGTGCTCCGAGGCGCTGCGGGCGGAGGCGGAGGTGCGCACCGACCTCGAGATCCTCGGCCCGGCGCGGCCGCTGCCCTTCGATCACGAGGGGAACCTGCCCGACGACATCCCACCGGCCCCCTGACGGGTGTCGGCCGACCCTGCGGGGGAAGCATCCCATGACCGGATCGACTGCGCCGCCGAAGCGCTACGTGTCCTTCGCGCAGCGGCTCCACGACCTCGCCGCCGCCGACCCGGACCGGGTGGCGCTCACGGTCGGCGATCGCTCGTTGACCCGCCTCGAGCTGCACCGGGCGTCGACGCACCTGGCCCACGAGCTGGCCGCCCTCGGCACCGTCAAGGGCGACATGGTCACGGTCGCGCTGCCCAACTCGCTCGAGTGGTTCCTCGCGTTCGCGGCGGCGTGGAAGCTCGGGGCGACGCCGCAACCCGTCAGCGCCCGGCTGCCGGCACGCGAGCTCGAAGCGATCGTCGAGCTGGCCGACTCTCGTGTCGTCGTCGGCGTGACGCCGGACGCGCTGCCCGGTCGCACGAGCCTCACCCGTGCCCAGATCACGGCGACGATCGATCGCACCGACGAGCCTGCGCTGCTCGACGACGTCGTGAGCGACGCGTGGAAGGCACCGACCTCGGGCGGCTCGACCGGACGACCCAAGCTCATCGTGTCCGGCGACCCGTCGCTGCTCGATCTCGAGGTCGGCCCGCCGCTGATGATCCAACCCGACGGGTGCATGGTCATGCCCGGCCCGCTGTACCACAACGGTCCGCTCATCTGGTCGTGCCAGGCCCTGCTCTGGGGTGACCACGTCGTCGTGCTCGAGCGCTTCGACGCCGAAGCCACGCTGGCCGCCGTCGCCGCCCACGGCGCCGACATCATCTACCTCGTCCCCACGATGATGAAGCGCATCTCCCGGCTGCCCGAGGAGGTGCGTGAGCGCTCCGACCTCTCGTCGTTGCGCGTCGTGTGGCACCTCGCGGAGCCGTGCCCCGACTGGCTGAAGCAGACGTGGATCGACTGGCTCGGCCCCGAGCGGATCGTCGAGCTCTACGGCGGCACCGAGGGCCAGCTGTCGACCGTGATCACGGGCACGGAGTGGCTCGCGCACCGCGGCTCGGTCGGGCGGCCGCTGGGCGGCCAGGTGCGGATCTGCGACGACGACGGCAACGAGCTGCCGCCCGGCGAGAAGGGCGAGGTGTGGTTGCGCACCGCCCGCGAGAAGCCGACGTACCGCTACGTCGGCGCCGAGGCCCGCACGATGGAGGGTGGCTGGGAGTCGCTCGGAGACGTCGGGTGGCTCGACGAGGACGGCTACCTCTACCTGGGCGACCGCAAGCAGGACATGATCCTGACGGGCGGCGTGAACGTCTACCCCGCGGAGGTCGAGGCGGCGCTGCAAGAGCACCCGGCCGTGCACTCGTGCGCTGTGATCGGGCTTCCCGACGAGGATCGCGGCAACGTCGTGCACGCCGTCGTCGAAGCCGACGCAGCCGCCGTCTCCGCCGACGACCTGCGCACCTTCCTCGAGGACCGCCTCGTGCGCTACAAGATCCCGCGGTCGTTCGAGTTCGTGACCGAGCCGCTGCGCGACGACGCCGGCAAGGTGCGCCGCTCCGCGCTGCGCGCCGGCCGGCTGGCGGAGCAGCCGCCGGGCGGCAGCGACTAGGAC
>CAYUOL010000414.1:0-5319 GCA_964446345.1 uncultured Iamiaceae bacterium
TGCCGACGCTCACGGCCATCGAGAACATCACGCTCCCGATGGACCTCGCCGGCCGGGATCCCAACCCCGAGTGGCTCGACACCGTGGTGACGACGGTGGGCCTGAAGGACCGGCTCGACCACCGCCCGTCGCAGCTCTCGGGAGGCCAGCAGCAGCGCGTCGCCGTGGCCCGCGCGCTGGCCAGCCAGCCGCAGATCATCTTCGCCGACGAGCCCACGGGCAACCTCGACTCGCGCGCCGGCGGCGAGATCCTCTCGTTCATGCGCGACGCCGTCGACAAGTTCCACCAGACCATCGTCATGGTCACCCACGACCCTGTCGCCGCGGGCTACGCCGACCGCGTGGTGTTCCTCGCCGACGGCAAGATCGTCGACGAGATGCTCGAGCCCACCTCCGGGGCGGTGCTCGACAAGATGAAGCAACTCGGCGACTAGTGCCGTGGCAGGGGACATCGTGAGGGGTGCGGCGGATTCCTGCTGCGGCACTCGCACCCGATGCTGAAGGTCACCCTGCGCGGGGTGATGTCGCACGCGCTGCGGCTGCTGCTGACGGTCGTCGCCGTGGTGCTCTCGGTCGCGTTCATGTCGGGCACACAGGTGCTGACGGCGACCATCAGCACGAGCTTCGACAAGGTGTTCGACGACGTCTACAAGAACCTCGACGTCGTGGTGCGGTCGGCCGACGAGGTCGACACCGGGTTCGGGCCCACACGGGGGCTGATCTCCGACTCGGTGATCCCCAAGATCCAACGCGTCGACGGCGTGGACGCGGTGGAGGGCCAGGTGCGGGGCATCCTCACGATCCTCGACAAGAACGGCGAGCCGCTGGGCAACAACAACGCCGGCCCGCCGACCTTCGGCCTGAACTGGTTGACCGAGCCGGCGCTGAACGGGTGGCACCTGAACACCGGGGTGCCGCCGACGGGCGAGCGCGACGTGGTGCTCGATCAGAAGACGGCTGACAAGGCCGGCTACAAGGTCGGCGACCAGGTCGAGATCGCGCTGAACAAGGGCCGGCAGACGTACACGGTCGTCGGCACCGGCGGGTTCGGCAACACCCAGGACTACGCCGGTTCGGCCGCCGTGCTGTTCGAG
Organism: uncultured Iamiaceae bacterium; assembly: GCA_964446345.1. GTDB lineage: Bacteria > Actinomycetota > Acidimicrobiia > Acidimicrobiales > Acidimicrobilacustridaceae > CAYUOL01. Next base: position 1,095 of record CAYUOL010000414.1, read on the forward strand.
ACGAAGGCGGCGCAGGCCGCGCTCGGCGACGCCGGCAAGTTCACGTGGATCAACGTGGGCGGCGAGGACGGCGTGACGCAGGACGAGCTGCGCACCCGTGTGGCCGGGGTGCTGCCGCCGGACGCCCAGGCGATCACCGGCAAGGCGTTCACGGCCGAGTCGCAGGACGTGTTCCGCAAGTTCTTCGGGTTCCTCGGCACCATCCTGTTGGTGTTCGGCATCGTCGCCCTGTTCGTCGGGTCGTTCATCATCTACAACACCTTCTCGATCATCGTGGCGCAGAGCACGCGCGAGCTCGCGCTGCTGCGGGCCATGGGGGCGAGCCGTGCGCAGGTGATCGTCGGCGTGGTGTCCGAGGCCCTGCTCGTCGGCGCGTTCGCGTCCCTGCTGGGCCTCGTCGGCGGCGTGCTGCTCGCGACCGGGCTGACCAACCTGCTCTCGAGCAGCGGGTTCGGCCCGAACGTCGAGTCGCTCACCCTGCCGCCCGTGGCCTTCATCAGCTCGTTCCTCGTCGGCACCACCGTGACGCTCGTGTCGGGGTTGCTGCCGGCGCTCAAGGCCGCGCGCGTGCCGCCGGTGGCGGCGATGCTCGAGGTCAGCGTGGACCACAGCTCGCGGTCCCGCCCGCGGCTGATCGGGGGCTCGGTGCTCTTCGTGCTCGGCGCCGTGCTGCTGTACCTGGGCCTGTTCACGAAGGGCTCGAACGCGTTGGCGAAGGTGGGCGCGTCGTTCCTGCTGCTCTTCCTGGCCGTCACGATCCTGGGTCCGCTCTTCGCCCGCCCGCTGAGCGCGGCGATCGGCAGCCCGCTGCGCAAGGTGACGGGTCGCCTCGCGCGCAACAACGCCATGCGCAACCCGCGACGCACGTCGACGACGGCGTCCGCGCTGATGATCGGCGTCGGGCTCATCGTGCTCTTCGCGATCCTCGTGCAGTCGATCAAGGTGTCGGCGACGCAGGCCATCGACTCGGCCTTCACCGGTGACCTCGTCATCGACTCCGGATCGTTCGGGCAGACCGGCCTCGACCCGAGCCTGGCCGAACGAGTCGCGAAGGTGCCGGGCGTCGCCGCCGCAACGGGGTTGCGCATCGGGTTCGTGCAGACCGACGGCAACGCGACGACGGTCGTGGGCGTGGATCCGGCTGCCCTGCAACAGGCCCTCGAGATCGATGTCGTCGCGGGTGACCTCACCGGGCTCACCCCGGACCAGGTGGCCATCACCAAGCAACAGGCGGACGCCGATCACCGCAGCGTCGGCCAGAAGATCGCCGTGAAGTTCATCGACGGGGGCCTGCAGCTGCTGACGGTCGGAGCGATCTACAAGATCGACGCGCCGCAGCAGGGTGGCTTGCTCATGACCCACGAGGGGTTCGCCAAGCGGTTCCCCCCGTCGCTGAACCTCGACAACACCATCTACGTGAAGCTGGCGCCCGGGGCCGACGTCGCCGCCGTGAAGGCGGAGCTCAAGCGGATGGTCAAGCGCGACTTCCCGACGGCGTCGGTCCTCGACCTGACGGAGTACAAGGAGAGCCAGGTCGGGTTCCTCAACATCCTCCTGTTGATCATCACGGTGATGCTCGTGCTCGCGGTGATCATCGCCCTGCTCGGGATCTTCAACACGCTGCTGCTGTCGATCTACGAGCGCACCCGCGAGATCGGGTTGCTGCGCGCCGTGGGCGGCTCGCGTGCGCAGGTGCGCACGAGCATCCGCTGGGAGGCGGTCATCTTCTCGTTGCAGGGCACGCTGATCGGCATGGTCATCGGGTTCGCGTTCGCCTGGGTGCTCGTGCGGTCGATCACCGAGGACACGCCGCTGACGTTCGCCGTGCCCACCGGCCAGCTCCTCGCCATGATCGTGTTCGCGCTGCTGGCGGGGTTGGCCGCGGCGGTGATCCCGGCCTGGCGCGCATCGAAGCTCGACATCCTCAAGGCGATCGCCACCGAATGAAGGAGCCCGCATGCCCTACGACCTCGACGACCTGCCCGACGAGGTCGGTGTGTTCCTCGAGGAGCGCCACCTCGCGACGCTGACCACGTTGCGCGCCGACGGTTCGCCGCACGTGGTCGCGGTGGGGTTCACGTGGGACCCCGAGGCGCGCCTCGCGCGCGTGATCACCTTCGCGCCGAGCCAGAAGGCAAGGCACCTGCGCGCCGCGCCGGGCTCGCGTGCGGCGGTGTGCCAGGTCGACGGCGGCCGGTGGCTGACCCTCGAGGGCACGGCGGTCGTCACCGACGATGCCGAGCGGGTGGCCGAGGCCGTGCGGCGCTACGCGACGCGCTACCGCCAGCCCGGCGATCGGGAGGATCGGGTCGCGATCGAGATCCACGTCGACCGCGTCCTCGGGCGCGCGTGATCGGTCGGGCTGCCATGATGGCGCCGTGTCCGCGTCCGGCTTCCGGCCTGCCATAACGGCCTACCTCGCCCACGAGAACCCCGGCATCCGCGCCGCGCTGCACGACCAGGTCGCCGGCACCGGCATCACGATCGTCGGCGAGAGCGGCCGTGGGAACGAAGCCCTCGAGCGCATCGTCGACCTGGTGCCCGACGTGGCCCTGCTGTCGGTCGATCTGCCCGAGCTCAGCGGGCCCGCTGTCTGCGCGGCGCTGCGGTCCGAGGTGCCGTCGTGCCGCGTGTTGCTGCTCGCCGCCCGCGACGACGATGCGGCGTATGAGGGCCTGCTGGCCGGCGCCTACGGGTGCTACCTGCTGAACGACCCGCCGATGACGCTCGTGAAGGCGGTGCGCGGCACCATGCGGCGCGAGAGCCTGCCGTCGCCGGGCTGGGCGCGCCGCATCCTGACCGAGTACGAGGACCTCGCCGCGCACGAGGACGACCGCATCGTGCCGGCGCCGCACCTCACGCCCACCGAGCTCGAGGTGCTCACCCGCATGGCCGAGTCGAAGACGCCGGCGGAGATCGCCGAGATGCACGACGTCACGGCGCACCTGGTGCGCCTCCACGCCGGCTACGCCATCATCAAGCTCTACCGCGGCATCGTCGACGAGCAGTTCGTCCGCGCGGCCTCATGAGCCCTGCGGGCTATTCGGGCACCCCGCTCGTCAAGAAGCTCGGGATCAAAGAGGGCATGACGGTCGGCGTGCTCGGGGCGCCCCCGCACTTCGTGGACCTGCTCGAGGGCTTGCCGGACGACGTCGTGCTGCGCACGCGCGCGCAGGGCCACCTCGATCTGCTGGTGAGCTTCCACACGGCGCGTGCGCACTTCGAGAAGCGGCTCCCGGCGGCGCTGAAGGTGATGGACCGCGACGGCGGCCTGTGGGTGGCGTGGCCCAAGAAGGCATCCAAGGTGCCCACCGACATGACGGAGGACGTCGTGCGCGAGGTCGTGCTGCCGCTGGGGCTCGTCGACGTGAAGGTGTGCGCCATCGACGACACCTGGTCGGGCCTGCGCGTCGTGTGGCGCAAGGAGCGCCGCTGACGTCTGGGTTCACGGCCCCGGCCCCCTCACGGCTGCGTGGCCTGGACGATGATCCGCAGGTCGGGCTGGCCCCGCTCGCCCCAGGTCGCGAGGCCGTCGAGGTCGGGGGGCGACGTCGAGCACGCCGCCATGGCGCGACGCTCCGACGACACGAAGCCGGCGATCGCGCGGGTCACGTCCTCCCGGGGCATCGGAGCGGCCGCCTCCAGCTCGTCGAGCAGGCGGGAGCGCCGTGCGCACGCGTCCTGGAGCGGGCCGAGGGCGACGCCTCCAGGTGACGAGAGCGCAGCCCCGATGTCGCCGCCGTTGCTGACGATGGCGGTGACGAGCGCCTGGTGCGCGGCGCGCCACTGCTCGTACGACCCGGCGGCCGTTCCCGACGGCCGCGGGCCCTGGCGGTCGGCGCCCTCCTTCGAACCGCTCGACGAGGCGAGCACCGCGACGAGCACGCCGATGCCGATCACCGCGGTTGCGGCGAGCACCGACGCCACCAGGCAGCCGACGCGACCGGAGGACGGTCGTGCCGGGCCGACGGCGGTCGGGGCCGTGGTCGGGCGCGCGGCGGCCGGAGGGGCCGGGGCCGCGGGTGCCGCGCCTCGTTGCGGGCGGGCGTCGAGGTCGGCACCGTCGCCGCCGGTCGGCGCCCGGAGCGGTGGTGCCTCCGTCAACGCCTCGTACGCGCGCCGGACGCGCCGGAACTCGTCGTCGCGGCCGCCGGCGTCGGGATGGGCCGAGCGGCTCCGCCGGCGGTAGGCGGCGCGGATGGCGTCGGCCGACGCGTCGGGTCCG
>CAYUOL010000415.1:0-5303 GCA_964446345.1 uncultured Iamiaceae bacterium
GGAACAACTACACGATGCACGGCATCGCCGCGATGGCCGACGTGCTGCGCGGCGACCCCGGCTCGTTGGGCCTGTGCACCGCCAACGGCGGCTACCTGACCAAGCACGCCTTCGGCGTCTACAGCACCAAGGCCCCGGAGCACGGGTCGTTCCGCTGGCGCTCGACGCAGGACGAGGTGGACGCGCTCCCCGCTCGTGGCTACGAGCACGAGCCCGATGGCGACGTGACCATCGAGAGCTACACCGTGATGCACGACCGCGACGGGGAGCCCGAGCTGGCGATCGCGGCTGTGCTGCTGCCCGACGGTCGGCGGGCGTGGGGCACCACGACGGATCCGGCGACGATGGTCTCGATGACCAAGGACGAGCCCATCGGGCAGCCCGCCCGCATCGCGCCCGACGGCGCCCTGACGATCTGAGCGCGCCTACTCGGCGTCGGAGCTGTCGGCGGCGGCGGCGGCCGCTTCCGCGATCGTCGCGGTGTCCTCGGTGCCGCTGTTCAGCTTGAGCCGCGAGGCGAGCAGCTCCATCACCCGGTCGTGCGCCTTCGGCATCTCCTGGAGCAGCGTGCGGAACGCCTTGGTGTCGAACGCGATCAGGCGCATGTCCGTCTCGGCGATGACGGTGGCGTTGCGCGGCCGGTGCTCGATCAGCGCCATCTCACCGATCATCGAACCCGGCCCGTTCGTGGCCACGTGCTCGCCGTTGACGTACACGCCGGCCTCGCCCTCGAGGATGACGTAGCACTCGAGGCCGACGCGCCCCTGGTCGATGAGCAGCGCGCCCTTCTCGGCCACGACCTCTTCGGCCAACGACGCCACCCGGGCGAGCTCGTCGTCGCTGAAACCCTCGAAGAACGCGACCTTGTTGAGCTGCAGCGCGACGGCTGAGATCTCCACGGTGTTGTTCGCGGCCTTCTTGCGGTTTCCGAACATGGCGTCGACCCTCCTGCAGTTTCTTGTCGACACGACTTCCTCCTGCTCGCTTCGCAGGGAAGGAGATCGTGTCGAACCCCGACCGGGGCACCCGTCGCAATCGGCGCGTGTCGACGGGACTTTAGGTCAGGGCGCCGACCCGTGCGCTCCGGCCCGGCCCGCAGCCGAACGCGCAACTGACCACCCGGCGCCGACGCGGTCGGCGACGACCGCTCGCTAGGGTGGCGCGACGCTCCCCGGAGACCTGCGGGTGCGGCGCGAACGACAGGGGGAACCATGCAGGCAGCCGTCATGCGCAACGGAGCGCTCGTCATCGACGACGTGCCCGATCCGACACCCGGCCCGGGACAGGTGCTCGTGCGCACGCTCGCGTGCGGGATCTGCGGCAGCGACCTGCACACGCTCCAGCACGGCGAGCAGATGGTCGAGATGTCCAACGAGTCGGGCGGCACGATGGCGGGCATGCCGGCGGTCGTCATGGACCTCGACCACGACGTCGTCATGGGCCACGAGTTCTGCGCCGAGGTGCTCGAGCTCGGGGACAACGTGGGCAACTGCGCCGTCGGCGACGTCGTCGTCTCCCTGCCGGTCGCGCTCGACCCCGCCGGCGTCCACCCCATCGGCTTCAGCAACCTCTACCCGGGCGGCTACGCCGAGCGGATGGTGCTCTCGGACTTCCTCGCGATCAAGGTGCCCAACGGGCTCGCGCCGCGACTCGCGGCGCTGACCGAACCGATGGCGGTCGGGCACCACGCGGTCGAGAAGTCGATCGTGGAAGCGGGCGACGCCGCCGTCGTCCTCGGCTGCGGACCGGTGGGGCTGGCCGTCATCGCCGCGCTCGCGCTCAAGGGCGTCGAGCCCATCGTCGCCGCGGACTACTCCCCCAAGCGCCGGCAGCTCGCCGCCCAGCTCGGCGCGCACGAGGTCGTCGATCCCCGCGAGGAACCGGCGGTGGACGCGTGGCACCGAGTCGACGGCCGCAAGCGCCTCGTCATCTTCGAAGCCGTGGGCGTCCCGGGCATGATCGAAGGGGCCATGAAGGCGGCGCCCCCGCAATCGCAGATCCTCGTGGTCGGCGTGTGCATGCAGCCCGACACGATCCGCCCGATGCGCGCCGTGACCAAGGAGCTCAACCTCCAGTTCGTGTTCGGGTACGACCCCGTCGAGTTCAAGGAGACGCTCGACCGCATCGCCGACGGCCGCATCGACGTGAGCCCGCTCATCACCGGCTCCGTCCCGATCGCCGACGTGCCCGCGGCGTTCGTCGACCTCGCCGATCCGGAGCGGCACGCCAAGATCCTCGTCGAGCCCGTCTGATCACCCGCTGATCTCCCCGTCACGCCCCCGAGCGGGACGGGTGACCGAGCGGATGCGCGGTTCGCTCCCCCATGGGTCGCCTGGCCCACGCGCGCGGGCCTCAACCACTACTCTGCGTGCGGATCAATCCGACGCGGTCCCTCGTCCGGACCGACTTCCCGGGGTGGAGCAATCACATGGCCAACTACCGCTGCCCTGTCTGTGGCGCGAACCACAAGGAGTTCCAGGCGAACTGCCGGCTCTGCGGTCAGAGCATGAACCCCAACTTCATCCCGCAGGACATCCAGGCCGGCGCCCAGATGCGCCAGAGCAAGCGGGGCATGAAGGGCCTCGTGCTGATCGGCATCGTCGTCGTCATCTGCGTGGTCGCCATCGCGCTCCTGTTCGGGCTCGTCGCCGGCAACAAGCAGCTCGACTCGGCCAAGGACCTCGTCATCCCCGGGGGCAACAAGGACGGGTGGAGCACCCTCACGTGCTCGTCGTCGGGCGACGCCACCAACGCCTGCAAGGTGGATCCGGGCTACGACTTCTCCGTGAGCCTGCCCGGCGACCGCACCACGTCGGTCAGCAGCTTCCCCGGCACGGTCGACGGCAAGCTCACCGTGTGGACGTCGAAGATCAGCAACGACACCATCATCACCGTCGGCTACGGCAAGGTCGACCCGGCCGCGGGCGCCACCGTCGGCACGGCGCTGACGACGGCGGGCGCGCAGAACTACCTCAAGGGCCTCGCGCAGCAGTGGCTCGCGACGCAGGGCATCGGCACGACGGCGTCTGACGCCGTGGCGGTCAAGAGCGGCGAGATGGTGGTCGCCGGCCTGCCGGCCTACAGCTTCCGGGCCCAGGAGCGGGCGTTCACGGTCAACGGCCAGCCCGGCTACGCCCAGCAGCTCCTCGTGCTCAAGGGCGACAAGCTCTTCGTCATCCAGACGCTGTCCGTGCTGAAGGACGCCGAGCAGTTCGACCGGGTCGTCAACTCGCTGACGTTCGGGTAGTCGTCCTCGGACGGCTCGCTGCGCTCGCCCTCCTGCGGCGAGTTTCGTCGGGGGGTTGCTGCGCTCGCCCCGACGTGCTCGTCGTACGGGGTCAGGATCGGCGGGCCACGACGTAGCGGTCGCGGCCGGCGAGATCTCGGCCGACCTCGGTGCTCACGAAGCCTCGGGCGCGGGCTCGTCGTTCGACGGCGGCCGTCTGGGTGGGAGCCATCTCGAGGATGAGGACGCCGTCGTCGCGCAGCCAGCCGGGGGCTTCGTCGACCAGGTGATCGAGCGCCTCGTAGCCGGTGGGACCGGGGATGAGCGCGTCGACGGGTTCGTGGTCGATGACCTCTGACGGCAGCTCGTCGGTCGCCGCGACATACGGCGGGTTGCTGATGACCAGATCGATCCGGCCCCGCAGCTCCGGGGGGAGCGCCTCGAACCACGAGCCCTCGGCCAGGTGCACCCGGGTCGCGGCCCGGCCGATGCCGGCCAGGTTGGCGCGTGCCACCGCCAGCGCGGCCGATGACCGATCCGTGGCCCAGACCGTCGTGGCCGGGCGCTCGGCGGCGAGCGAGAGGGCGATGGCGCCGGACCCGGTGCCCAGGTCGACCACCGTGACGGCTTCGGGCCGTCGGCGCTCCGCGAGCGCATCGACCACCCGCAGGGCCCGCTCGACGACCGACTCGGTCTCGGGCCGCGGTATCAGCACCCGGTGATCGACGAACAGGTCGAGCGACCGGAACGACCAGCCGCCGAGCACGTACTGCAGCGGCTCGCCGGCCGCGCGGCGCTCGACCATGCGATCGAACGCGGCGACCCCGCGCTCGGTCGCGGGTTCCCCCAGGCCGAGCACGAGCTCGGCGCCCTCGTACCCCGACGCCTGCTCGACGATGCGGCGCGCGTCGGACGGGGCCATCTCGATGTCCGCCGCCTCGAGGCGCCGCTCCGCTTCGGCGAGCAGCTGGCGCCACGAGACCGTGCCCTCGGGCAGCTGGTCCACCGTCGGGTCGTCCACGGTCGGGTCGTCCACCGGGTCGTCGTGCACCGGGTAGCCCGCTCAGCCGGCGTGGGCGTCGTCGGACGCCTGGAGCTGGCGGCTGCGCTCATCCGCCAGCAAGGCGTCGCTCAGCTCGTCGAGGTCGCCGGCCAGGATCTTGTCGAGCTTGTACAGCGTCAACCCGATGCGGTGGTCGGTGACCCGGTTCTCCTTGTAGTTGTAGGTGCGGATCTTCTCGGACCGACCCCCACCACCGACCTGCCCCTTGCGCTGGTCCGACTGCTCGGCCTGGTGCCGCTGCTGCTCGAGCTGCAGCAGGCGCGACCGCAGCACGACCATCGCCTTGGCCTTGTTCTGCAGCTGCGACTTCTGGTCCTGCATCGACACCACGACACCCGTGGGCTTGTGCGTGAGCCGCACGGCCGAGTCGGTCGTGTTCACGGACTGCCCGCCCGGGCCCGACGACCGGTAGACGTCGACCTGGAGGTCGTTGGGGTCGATGTGGACGTCGACCTCTTCCGCCTCGGGCAGCACCGTGACCGTCGCCGACGAGGTGTGGATGCGCCCCTGTGACTCGGTCACCGGCACCCGCTGCACGCGGTGCGGGCCGCCTTCGTACTTCATGCGCGACCACACCGACTCGCCCTTGAGCAGGAACGTGATGTCGGCGAACCCGTTGAGCTCGGACGGGCGGGCGTCCATGACCTCGAGCTTCCACCCGCGGCGACCGGCGTACGCGCTGTACATCTCGAAGAGGTCGCGCGCGAAGAGGTTCGCCTCCTCGCCGCCTTCGGCGCCGCGGACCTCGACGATCACGTTGCGACCCTCGTTGGGATCGCTCGGGAGCAGCAGGAGCTTCAGCTCCTCGTCGAGGCGGGCGATGGCCGCCTCCGCGAGATCGATCTCGTCCTTGACCATCTCCCGATCCTCGCCCTCGGCGTCGCGGTACATCTCCCGCGCGGCGTCGAGGTCGGCGTGCGCCTGGCGCAGCTCCTTGCCCACCTTCACGACGGCGCCGAGCTCTTTGTACCGCCGGGCGACCTCCGTGTACCGCTTCTGATCGGCGAGCACCGC
>CAYUOL010000416.1:0-5294 GCA_964446345.1 uncultured Iamiaceae bacterium
CATCGACGCCTCGACGCTCATCTTCCAGTTCTTCCTCGGCACACCCTCGTCCTGAGGAGCGATCGGCGGGGGCCGCCCCACGGTTCGCGCGACCCAAAGGGGCCACCCACCCGGATGCAGAGGCGGGCCGCGCAGGCCCCGCGCCTCCGGCCCCCGGGCCCTCACGCGAGGAGCGCCAGCCGGTGGGCGAGCCATCTGCGGGCGACGTCGCCCTGGGCCTGCTGGAAGGCCCGCAGCGTCGGCAGCCCCGGCGGGGCGGGTTGGGTGCCCTGGTAGGTGAAGTAGCCGGCGAGGGCGGCGAGCACCGCGTTGACCGCGTCGGCGTCGACGCCGGCGAACGGGTCGAGCGCCTCCTCGACAAGCATCGGTGACGGTCCGCCGTCGAGGCCGACCGACGGCAGCATGAACAGCGGGTCGACCCACGCCGGGCCGGCGCAGGCGTTGGGCCAGTCGACGATCACGACCGTGCCGTCGTCGCGGATCAGCAGGTTGTCGGCGCGGAGGTCGGCGTGCAACAGGGCGTCGCCGACGGCCGCCGCCGCCCACCCCTCTTCGAGCTCGGCGAGCTGTTCGAGGTGGCGCCGGCTCCACGGGTCGATCGCGTCGACCGCCGCGTCGCCGCCGGCGAGGGTCCGGTAGCCGTGGAAGGCGTGCTCGTGCAGCTCGACGATCGAGGGCAGATCGGGGATGCGGCCGGGCACCGCCGCCGCGACCACCGCATCGAGGGTCGCGAGGGTGGCGCGGAGATCGTCGAGCGACCAGGGCACCTTCGGCGCGTGCCCGTCCACCTCTTCGAAGACCAGCGCCACCCAGTGCCCGTCGTCCACGACGTGCAGGAGCTCGGGCACAGGCAGCTCGGGGGGCAGCGCGGCGCTGATCGCGGCCTCCGCGCGGTGCATGCGCGGGCTGTCGGGGTTCTGGTCGATCGAGACCGCCTTGATGAAGCACCGACGGCCGTCGGCGAGCCGGCACCGCGCCGCCACCCCGGGTGAGAAGCCGCCGGGCTGGTTCTCGGCCGTCACGACCGGGCTGCCCACCGCGGAGGCGATCTCTGCTCTGACGCTCTCGGCGACCTGGTCCCACGCCAGCCGCACACCCTGGGGTTGCATCGGTCCATGATCGTCGGCCGGGCCCGGCGCCGACGCGGGTTTCCGGTTTCCTGGTCGAGCGCCGGCGGCGATCCGTCGACCACGGTCGCCGCGATGGGCCTCAGCTCGCGTCGTGCAGCCGCTCGAGGCTGCGTCGGAACCGGCTCGACGATGTGGTGCGGAACGCCGGCGGCGGGCTGGCCTGCACGCGCCGATCCTTCGGGGCGGGCGGTGCGTGGGGCTCGCGGTCGTCGTCGCGGGCGGGCCGGTCCTCGGCGCGCTCGGTCCTGTTCAGGGTTGCTGCCATCGCTCAGGCCCTCCACGGGTTGCTTCCGCGACGCCCGGATCGCGCCGGGCGTCGGCGGCTATCCGATCCTGGTCGGCCGAGCGGATGAGCGGTCGAGCCGAACGGCCTGTGGCATCGGGCACCGGGCGTCAGTCGGTGTAGGAGCGCGTGAGCACCTCGAGGTAGTGGCCGCTCGGATCGAGGAAGTAGAAGCGCCGCCCGTGATCGGTGGCGATCTCCTGCGGCCGGCTCTGGCGAGGATCCGCCCAGTACGGCAGGTCGCGCTCGGTCACGCGGGCGAAGACGGCGTCGAACTCGTCCTCGCTGATCAGGAACGCGTAGTGCTGTGGCGTGATCTCGTCGTCGGGTCCGACGCTCGCGTAGTCGAGGCTGACGTCGTTGCCGGTGGTGACGGCCTGGAAGTGACCGACGCACTGGGGTGCCGGCAGCGCCAGGATCTCCGCGAGGAACGTCGCGGATTCGTGCGCGTCGCGGGCGGCGACGATGGTGTGGTTGAGCTGGGCGGGCATGCGGAGAACGGTATCGCCGTCAGCTCGCGTGACGATTGGTGGCCGAGGGCGCAATCACCTGGTCACCGCTCTACGTTCAGACCATGGCCACGCCCTCGAGCACCGACCGCCCCGAGAACGCCCTCGAGCCATCCCCGGTCCGCCCCGAGCTCGGCTTCTACGTGCTGGCCGGCCAGGTGCGCGAGACGCGCGACGCACTGGCCGAGCTCGCCGACGGGGAGCGGGACGGCTACGGCACCGTGTTCATCTCCGAGCGTCTCTTCGCCCGCAAGGAGGCGGCCGTCGTCTGCGGCGCGGTCGGCGCCGCGACGGAGCGCCTGCGGATCCAGACCGCGACGACGAACCACAACCTGCGTCACCCGATGGTCACCGCCGGCATGGCCGCCACCATGCAGAGCCTCACCGGGGGGCGCTTCGTGCTCGGGATCGGCCGCGGGGTCGAGCTGCTGCAGGACGCCTACGGCTTCGGCCGCATCACGACCGCGCAGATGGAGGACTTCGCCGGCCTCATGCGCCGCCTCTTCCGTGGCGAGCTGATCCTCGGTCACGACGGCCCCTGCGGGCGCTACCCGCTGCTGTTCCTCGACACCGAGCTCGACGCGCACCTCCCGATGGGGATGGTGGCGTTCGGGCCGAACACCCTCGCGCTCGCCGGGCGCTGCTTCGACGAGGTCGTGCTGCACACCTACTTCACCGACGAGACCACGCAGCGCTGCGTCGCCACGGTGCGCCGGGCCGCCGAGGAAGCCGGTCGTGATCCTGCGGCGGTGAAGATCTGGGCCTGCCTCGCCGTCGTCGGCGATCACCTGTCCGAGCAGAAGCGGCTGCTGAAGACGGTGGGGCGCCTCGGGACCTACCTGCAGGGCTACGGCGCGCTCCTGGTCCGCACGAACGGGTGGGATCCGGCGGCGCTCGAGCGCTTCCTCGCGGACCCGGTCGTCGGCTCGGTGCGCGGACTGGACATGGTGGGCACGACCGAGCAGCTCGCGCACGCGGAGACGCTGCTGCCCGACGAGTGGCTGGCCAACGCCGCCACCGGCACACCGGCGCAGTGCGTCGCCGCGATCCGCCATCAGTTCGATCTCGGCGTCGACGGCGTGATCATGCACGGCTCCTCCCCGGCCGACCTCGCGCCCGCCATGGCGGAGTACCAACGCACTGTGCCGCTCCCCCCGACCTGACGGCGTCGCGGTGTCGATCAGGACGCGTCGTCGGATCCCTGCCGCGAGGAGGCCGCGGATCCTTCCGTCGCCGCCAGCGTGTCGAGCACGTCGTCGCTCAGCGCCGGCAGCTCCGCCGTCGGCAAGTCGACGAACGCCATGTTCGCGGCGGAGTCCGTCGGCGCCACCTGCGCGGCCAGTGCCGCGAGCGCCGGTTCGTCACCGACGTCGTGGCCCGCTTCCTCGCTGAGCAGCCAGCGGACCTCGAGCAGGTCGCAGTAGGCCTGGGTGCGGTCCCCGTGACCGCCGAGCGCAGCGTGGGCCCGGTCGGCCCCCGGTGCGAACACGTCGAGCACCCAGCGCCGGGCGGACTGCTCCGGCGTGATCGTGGGGTCGGTCTGACGGCGCCGCTCGTGGTCCGCGTGCAGGTCGTCCGAGAGGATGCGGGCCTGGCCCTGGCCGACGCGCAGGCCCGTCAGCTCGCGGACCCGGTCGGCGTGGAACGTGCGCGCCGCCACGTGCACCTTGAGGCGCAGGCGATCGCCGTCGGGCGGCGAGGCCGTGTCGTCGGCCGGCTCCAGGAGGACCTCGTCGATCGCGAAGCCGCTGTCCTCCAGCGACCGCAGGCGGCGCGTGATCGGGTCCTGCTCGGTGGCGCCGATCACGGGCTCGTCGTGCAGCAGCGCCCAGAGCTGCTCGTACCGCGTGACGACGCCCCGGGCTTCGTCGAAGATGAGCGCCGTGGCCGACGGGGGCTCCTCGCGTCGGGCCGCGACGTCGAGCAGCCCGCCCGTCACGTTCTCCGTCATGATCTCGAGGTCGAGCGTCCGCTGACCGTCGGTCAGCGACGGGTGGAACTCGGCGGTCTCGGCGTCGACGAGCCAGGCCTGGATGAACTGCCCGTCGCGCATGAACAACGTGTTCGCGAGCGAGCAGTCGCCCCAGTAGATGCCGCTGCGGTGCAGGTCCATGAGCAGCGCCGCCATGGCGTCGAACAGGCGGCCGCGCGGCGTGGCGGCCGTCGCCGGCACGCGCATCAGCAGGCGCCGGTACTGCCACGATCGTTCGAGGTACTGCGTGACGAGGATCGCCGCATCGTCGGCCGGTTGCAGCACGACGCCGGCCGCTCGCACCGCAGCGAGCCCTCGCGCTTCCATCTCGCGCAGCACCTCGTACTCCTTGCGGGCCACGCGCGCGGGCAGGTCCTTGAGCGCCCACAGGCGCTCGTCGGCCTCGACGAAGCGCACGAGGTGACGGCTCGGTCCGACGGGGACGTCGCGGAAGGCGACGGCCGTCAGGTCCCAGGTGGCGAGCGGTTCCCGCCACGGCAGCGCGAGCAACCCAGGGGCGGGCACCCGGAACCGCAGTTCGAGCGAGGCCATCGGGGTGGACCTCCTCTCGCAACGAAGGGGATGTGACCGGGGCGGCCCGCGCTCAGCCGACGGGGACCTTGAGGGTGAGGTTGTCGCCCGTGGTGACGTCGAAGATGTGCATCCGCTGCGGGTCGAACCAGAACGTGGCCGTGCTGTTGCCGGCGACCCGGCCAGCCGCGTCGAGGGCGACGACGAGCTGCTCGCGCATCCGCTCGCTGTCGAGGTCGCGCTCGAGCTCGGCGAGGCGGGCGGTGAGGTGGTCGGGCGCGTCGTAGGGGATGTACGCGAACGTCTCGTTGCCGAGCCACTCGATGACGTCGACCTTGGACTCGAACGTGGTGCCGGTGTCGGACTTGCCGTCCTCGAGGATGCTGTTGTCCTCGAAGGCCTCGGGCCGGATCCCGACCATCACGTACTGCCGGTCGCCGACCGGGTCGCGCATGCCCGCCGGCAGCTCCACGTCGACGAACGGGAGCTTGAGCGTGGACCCGACCATCTCGCCGGGCACGAAGTTCATCGGGGGTGAGCCGATGAAGCCGGCCACGAACATGTTCTCGGGCTGGTCGTAGAGCTCGCGCGGCGTGCCCACCTGTTGGAGCTCGCCCTTCTTCAGCAGCGCTACCCGGTCGCCCAGCGTCATGGCCTCGGTCTGGTCGTGCGTGACGTAGACGGTGGTGATGCCCATGCGCCGCTGCATGCGCAGGATCTCGGTGCGCATCTGGCCGCGCAGCTTCGCGTCGAGGTTCGAGAGGGGCTCGTCGAAGAGGAACGCGTCGGCGTCGCGCACGATGGCGCGTCCCATCGCGACGCGCTGGCGCTGGCCGCCCGAGAGGTTGCTCGGCTTGCGGCTGAGGTGC
>CAYUOL010000417.1:0-5232 GCA_964446345.1 uncultured Iamiaceae bacterium
TGCGCGCCGCGAGCGAGGTGCGGGATGCACTGCACCGACGTCGCGCCGGTGCCGATGATGCCGACGCGCTTGTCCGCCAGCTTGTCGAGCGGCGCCCCCGAGGGATCGCCGCCGGTGTACTCGTAGTCCCACCGGCTCGTGTGGAAGCAGTGCCCACCGAACGACTCGATGCCCGGCACCCCGGGCAGCTTCGGCCGGTGCAGCGGCCCGGTGCCCATCGTGACGTAGCGCGCCCGCAGCTCGTCGCCGCGGTTCGTGCGCACCAGCCACCGCGACGAATCCTCGTCCCAGGTGAGGCTCGTGACCTCGGTCGAGAACAGCGCGCCGTCGTAGAGGTCGAACGTCTCCGCGATGCGCTTGGCGTGACCGAAGATCTCCGGCGCCGGCGTGTACTTCTGCGACGGCATGTGACCCGTCTCTTCGAGCAGCGGCAGGTAGATCATCGCCGCGGTGTCGCACATGGCGCCCGGGTAGCGGTTCCAGTACCAGGCGCCGCCCACGTCGCCGCCCCCTTCGACGATGCGCACGTCGGCGACGCCGGCCTGCTTCAGGCGCGCGCCGGTGCACAGGCCCGCGAACCCGCCGCCGATCACCGCGACCGTGACCTCGTCGAACACCGGCTCCCGCTCGACGACCTCGACGTACGGATCTTCGAGGAAGTGCGCGAAGCGCCCCGTGGGCTCGATGTACTGCGCGTTGCCGTCCTCGCGGAGGCGCTTGTCACGCTCCTCGCGGTACTTGCGGCGCAACGCCTCATGATCGATCGTCGGCGTGCCGACCTGTTCGCCGGCGGCGGACTCGTCCGTCGTGGTCATCAATCTTCCCCCTGCAGGTGAGCCTGCTGCTGCCCTCGACCGGCGTGCGCCTGGCCCTGGGACCGTTCCTGCGAGGGTAGACGCGCCCCCCGGAGCCGGCGACCCCCAAACAAGTGGCACTCGTCACGTCACAACCTTCGGACGCGACCAGTCAGCACGGCTCCACGTGCACCGGCACCTCGACCCAACCGCGGACGGTCGAGGTGTGGAGGCGGCGGGAGCGCTCGTGGTCGACCTCCCACGTGGGGTACCGCCGCAGCACCTCCTCGAGACCGATGCGCCCTTCCATGCGGGCCAGCGCCGCCCCGAGGCAGAAGTGCACGCCGAACCCGAACGCCACGTGGCTGTCGAAGCGACGATGGATGTCGAAGCGATCCGGGTCTGCGTACTCGCGCTCGTCGCGGCCGGCCGACCCGGTCAGCAGCAGCACCTTCGACCCGGCCGGCACCACCTGGCCGTGCAGCGTGGTGTCGGCGGTGAGCCAGCGCCCCTGCACCGGCGACGGTGCCTCGTACCGCAAGAGCTCCTCGACGGCCGGCGGGATGAGCGCCGGATCGGCCGCGAGCTCGGCCCGCTGGTCGGGGTGCGCGTCGAGCACGATGCACGCCCAGCCGAGCAGCCGGGCCACCGTCTCGGTGCCTGCGCTGACGAGGAGGTTCGCGAACGTGGCGCTCTCGTCGAGGGTGAGACGCCGGACGGTGCCCTCGGGCGTCGAGATCTCGGCCTGCACCAGATCGGTCAGCATGTCGTCGCGCGGGTGCTCCTCCCGCTCGATCATGTAGCCGGTCAGGTAGCCGTGGAGCTCGATCATGGCGCTGAGCGACACGTCGTTGATCATGCCGACGTCGGGCTCGAGGTGGAACACCTGGTCGATGAGCGCACGCACCCGCGGTTGGTCCTCCAGGGGCACGCCGAGCAACGACGCGATGACCATCGCGGGCAGCCGCGCGGCGTAGTCCTGCACGAAGTCGAAGGTGCCTTTGCCCCGCTGCTCGTCGAGGAAGTCGTTGCACAGCTCGCGGATGCGGTCCTCCAACGCCCCGATGCGACGCGGGGTGAACGCCCGCGACACCAGGGCCCGCAGCTGGGTGTGCTCGGGCGGGTCCTGGAAGATCATCTGGCTGGATGCGAGGGGCCGCTCCTTCATCAGCTCGAGCACCGTGCCGTGCGCGGAGGAGAAGAGCAGCGGCTGTCGGTGCGCGGCCTGGACGTCTGCGAACCGGCTCAGCGCGTAGAAGTCGAAGCGTTCGTTGCGGTAGAGCGGGGCGTCGTCACGCAACCGCCGCCACACCTCGTAGGGGTTCGTGTCGATCTCGACGTCGAACGGATCCCAGTACAGCTCCTGCTCGGTCATGTTCATCGCACGATCCCCCTGTGACCCTCGCCCGCCGGTGGCGGGCGAGCCTTCGACGGTCGGATCCAACCAGCTGAATCTTATGCACAGCGAATTGAACCGTGGTTCGAGACGCTCAGATCCGGACCGTCTGACCCCCGTCGACCGCGAGGATCTGGCCCGTGATCCACCGCGCCTCGTCCGAGAGCAGGAACAGCACGGCGTCGGCCATCTCCTCGACGTCACCCATGCGGCGCAGCGCGAGGCCCGACAGGATCGCGTCGCGGTACTCCTCGGGCACCTGCGTGCGCGTGGCCTCGGTGTCGGTCGGGCCGGGCGCGATCGCGTTCACCCGGATCTTGCGCCACCCGAGCTCGTGGGCCAGGTTGATCGTGAGGCTGTTGAGCCCCGCCTTCGCGACGCCGTAGAACCCGGTGATGCCCATCCACGCGGCGGTCGACGACTGGTTCACGATCGAGCCGCCGCCATCGGCGGCCAGCGCGTCGAGGCACGAGCGCGTGCAGTAGAGGGCTCCGAGCAGGTTCACGGACAGGAACCGGTCGAGGTAGTCGAGGTCGACGTTCGTCAGGCCCGCGAGCTCCATCGTCTTGTAGATCGCGGCGTTGTTCACGAGGTGGTCGATGCGGCCGAACTCCGCCACGGCCGCCGCCGCCATCGCATCGGTGCTCGCGATGTCGGAGACGTCGGTGACGACGAACAGCGCGCGCTCCCCCAGGTCGCCCGCGACGCGCGAGCCGCCGGCTTCGTCGATGTCCGCGACGACCACGGAGGCGCCCTCGCGGTGGAGGGCACGCGCGTAGGCCTCACCGATGCCACCGCCGGCGCCGGTGACCACGGCGACCTTGCCCTCGAACCGGTGCGACCCTGCGGCTCGGCTGCCCATGGCGTGCTCCTCGCGCTCGTCCCCGCCTCCCTGAGAGGTCGGAGCTGACGGAACTATAACGTGTTCTAGTTCACGCCCCCGGGGAGGTCGGCGTCGCTGTGAAGCGACGGCGGGATCAGGCCAGCTCGTGGTCGAGGAAGCGCACCACGTTGCCGACGGTCGCTCGGGCCTCGCGCAGCAGGGGCACGAGCACCGGCCAGATGTGGAACAGGCCGGAGGTCTGCTCGAGCTCGCAGCGCACACCGGCCTCCTGCGCCCGTTCCACCAGGCGGAGGGAGTCGTCGAGCAGCGCCTCGGAGCGATCGACGGCGACGTAGAGCGGCGGCAGGCCCGCGAGATCGCCGAGCAGCGGGGAGACCCCGGGATCGTCCAGCGCCGTGGCGCCGGCGTAGTGGGCGGCCGCGGCCCGGGCCGATCGGGCGGAGACGATGACATCCGACTGATCGTTGCGCTCGATGCTCTCGGCGGTGCAGGTCAGATCGGTCCACGGCGAGAGGACCACGGCGGCGGCGGGCATGGGCAGCCCCTCGGCCTTGGCCCGCAGCAGCACGGCCAGGGTGAGCCCGCCGCCTGCGGAGTCGCCGACGATCGCGACGGTGGACGGATCGACGCCGGACTCGAGGAGCGCCCGGTAGGCGGCGAGGCCCGCGTCGAGCGCCGCCGGGTAGGGGTGCTCCGGGGCCAACGGGTACTCGAGCAGCACCACCTCGGCGCCGAGGCCGCCGGCGAGGCGTCCGGCCAGGTTGTGGTAGGTCGTGGTCACCCCGGCCAGGTAGTAGCCGCCGTGCAGGTACAGGATGTGCCGCCTCGCCCCGGCGACCCCGACCCACTCCCCCTTCGCAGCACCGAGCTCGTCGGGGCGCAACGGACGGACGGAGACGCCCTTGCCCAGCAGGGCCGGGGTCGGTCCGCCATCGATGCGCATGCGGTCGGCCTCGATCGTGTCGGGCGCCCACGTCACGGGCTTCACCTGGGCCCGCAGGAACGCTGCGAACAGCCGGGCCGGCAACGAGGGGTGCAACGAGCGGGCGACGAGGGCCGAGGCGCCGCCGACGGCGACGCCTCCGATGACGACGGTGCGGAAGCGCATCCCGGCACCCTACCGACGGCGCCCGGCGGGCGCCGCGCCCCTTCAGGCGTCGATCTTCGCCATGAGCTTGCGCAGCATCGTGATGTTGCGGCTCGTGCTGCCGAGCTCACCGACGAGGTTCCACGTCTTCTTCTTCAGGGTCGTGTCGGTGGACTTGCCGCGCATGTGCCAGTGCACCTCGCGCCCCTCGACCACGAGGGTGTCGAAGTCGTTCGATGCCGCGTGGAGCTGCCGGGCCACCGCGGCGGACGGGGCGCGCTTGAGGAAGGTGATGAAGTACGTGTCACCGGCGCTCATCGTGAACGGATCGACGGCAAGGGCGCGCCGCAGCTCGGCGGCGCTGCGCACGAACGTCGTGACCTCGAAGCCGAGGTCGGCTTCCAGCGCCTGCTCGATCGCCCGCTCGATCTCGGCACGCGAGCCGGTGCCGTCGAAGACGACGTTGCCGCTGTTGATGTAGGTCCACACGTCGCGGTGCCCCAGGTCGGTCACCAGCTCGACCACGCGGGGCATCTTGACGGTGCGCCGCCCGACGTTCACCGCTCGCAGGAAGCCGATGCGCGTGGTCATCCCGGGATCGTCCCACAGCCGTCCGCTACGAGTGGCACCCGCCGGCCCACGGGAACCCCCTGGGCCGAACGGACCAGACAACCTCGACAGGTACCAGTGGACACTGTGTGCTGTCGTGGTATCGTGCTTCCCGTTGCCGTGCGTGGTCGGCCGACTGCGGGGCGTCGCTTTGGGGGCGAACAGGCGCAGCCGACCAGGCCCTTCGCGGCGTGTGCGGAACCGGCGAGCAGGGCCAGCAGGACAAGCGGGGGCAGGACAAGCGGGGCAGGACAGCAGGGCAGGACCGGCGGGGCAGGACCGGCGGGAAGAGGGGGACACGATGGTGATGACGAGCGGCGGCATGGGCGGCCGGGCAGCAGCGCGGCGGGCCGGCCCTTCCTCGGGCGTCGGCGAGCCGCCGAACGGCGACGCGAGCGCGGCGGGTGGGGGCAGCGGATCCGGCGCCGCGGGTGCGTCGGACGCCGGCCCCCTCGGCACGCGACGGCTGGATCACGGCGTCAAAGCACCTGTACATCCTCGC
>CAYUOL010000418.1:0-5228 GCA_964446345.1 uncultured Iamiaceae bacterium
CGCTCTGTCTCGGCCTCAGCCTGGGCTTGCTGCCATCCCTTCATCCATTGCGCCTGGCCGGCAAGCGTCGCTGCGAGATCGTCGTCGAGCGAGCCGCCGCGTGTGAGGTGATCCACGAGACCGACCAGTGAGGCGGCGGGCTCGATGCCTCGTTCGCGGAGCCGGGCGACGCTGCGATCCGCGCGGAACCGCGCCGCCGAGATGTCGCCGGCACGGCTCGCCGCCAGCAGCAAGAGCGTCTCGAGGGCCTCGTTGCCTCTCGGCTCCGGTGCGACCCGCGCGACCGTGGCGAGCGCGTCAGCCGGGTCCACGTCCGGGTGCCCCCGCACGACGGCGATGAGCAGATCGATGGCCAGCCCCTTGCCGATCTCGTCCAGCTGCGCGGCTGCCGACGCCCAGCAGCCGAAGGCGTCCTCGCCGAAGGGCCGCGCCTGCCAGGCCTGCAGGCCGCGGGCCGCCCACGGTCCTGCACCGGGGTCGGCCGCGGCACGGGCCGCGCACGCGGCGGCCCACGCCGCGTGCACGTCGCGCCAGTCCGTCGCGACGCCGTCGAGATCGAAGCCGATGGCCGCAGACCCGCGCCGCACGCGCTCCTCCATCCCGACCTCGGCCAGGCGCGTGCGGACGCGCCCGAGCAGGACGGTGAGCGCATGGGCGACGTCGTGCGGAGGGTCGTCACCCCACACGGCATCGATGCACGCCGCGTCGGCGACGAGCCTGCCGTCGCCGAGCACCAGCCGGCGGAGCAGCCGGGCCTCCAGCCGGCCCGGGAGCGCGACGGTGCGGCCGGCGCCCGCTGCCGTCACCGCACCCAGGGTGGTGACACGGGGCGTGCGAGAATCGGCCGGCATGGGGGCGGACACCGAGGTACGAGGCACGACGGAAGGGGAGCGTACCGACGCATCCCCGCGCGTTGCCGTCCTCGGGCCGGTCCTGCTCGACGGCGCGGGGCTCGCGCCGGGTCTGGCGACCGATCTGCTCGCCCTGCTGGCGCTGGACGTCGCCCGCTGGTGGCCCGTCGAGGTCCTGACGGAGTGCCTGTGGCCTGGTGTCGACGCGGACCCCGCGGCGCGGCGGCTCCGCACGCTCGTCAGCCGGGTCCGGGCCCTCGCGCCCCTGGCCGCGTGCGGGGCGACGATCGAAGGCGCCCAGGTGGGCTACCGCCTGCGCGTGGCGCCCGAGGCGATCGATGTCGAGCAGTTCCGCACCGCCGCGATCGGCGGTCTTGCTGCGTTGCAGCGCGGTGCCGTGCTCGAAGCGTCCGAGGCCTTCGGGCGGGCGTTGGCGTTGTGGCGCTCCGCGCCCGCCGCGACGGTGCCGGACGACGCGCCGATCCGGGCCGAGGTCGCCGCGCTGATCGATCTGCAGCGTGCCGCGCAGCTGGGGTGGTGCCGAGCGGTCCTGGCCGGTGGTGACCCGGTTGCTGCGCTGCCGTCGTTGGCGGTGGCCACCGTCGAGCAGCGAGGTCGTCCGGAAGCCTGGGTCCTGTACGCGCGCGGCCTCGCGCAGGCAGGACGGCCGGCCGATGCGCTGGCCGCCCTCGACGAGGGCCGCCGCGCACTGCGCCACGAGGCGGGGCTCGAACCCGGCGATGCGTTCGCCGAGCTCGAGCGGGCGCTCATGGGCGCCGGCCCGTTGCTGGGTGCGAGCGCGACGGCGGGCGCCGAGATCGATGGGCGCGTCGGCCCCGGTGTGCCCGCCGCGGCGTGGGTGGTGGCGCGCGACCTGCTGCGGCGCGGCGTCGCCGGCGAGCGCCACCTCCTCGTCCTCGACGCCCCGACCGGTTCCGGAGCGACGGAGCTGCTCGACGCCGTGGTTCGCGCCGCGCAGCCCTGGATGCGTCTCGTCGACCCCGAGCGCGACGACGGGCCCGGGGCGATGGCGGCTCCGACCCTGGTGATCCTCGATGCCGCCCCGCCGAGTGCGTGGCGGCCGCTCCCAGGCGCAGGGCTGCTGGCGGTGCTGGTGCGGCGCAGCCCGCTGCCCGCCGCCGACGATGACGTGCAGCAGGTCCGCGCCGCGATCGGATCGGTTGCCACGACCCGGCTGCGCCTCGGCCTCGTGGACGACCACGAGCTGCGCGCGGTGGTCCTCGAGGAGCTGCGCGACGCGGCCGACGCGGCGCTGGTCGACCGGATCGTCACTGCGAGCGGCGGGATCCTCGGCGCGGCGCGAGCGTTGGCCTCTGCCGCGGCTCGCGGCGACCGCTCGGCGTTGCCGGCGGCCGTGATCGACCTGGTCGAGCGGCGAGCGTCGGGGCTCCCGCGTTCGGTTCGTGCGGCCATCGGTCGGCTCGTTCGCGGCGGTGCGTTCAGCCTCGGGGAGCTGCAGGGGGAGACAGGGCTGCGCGAGCGGGCCGTGATAGAGGTGCTCGAGCGAGCGCAGCGCGACGGTCTGCTCCGGGTCACGGCCGGCCCGCGCTTCGAGCCCGTCGCCCCCGTCGTGCGCGCGGCGCTCGTCGCGGGGGTCCGGCAGCGGCCGGAACGAGGAGCGCCATGAGCGGCGACGGGCCCGCCGCCCATCACCTCCCGGGCGCCGTGCTGGTCGTCCGCGACGGCATCGTCCTCGACGCGTCGCCCGCGGCCGTCGACCTGCTCGGCGATCAGGTCGGTACGACGCTCGACGCGGCGTTGCACGACCCCCGTCGGTCCCTTGACGGCGGCGAGCTGCACCTCGAGACGACGCAGACGACAATCGGTGATGCGACGCTCGTCGCGATCGTCGACCGCACGCGCGAGACGCAGCTCGAGCACGCGCTCGAGGCATTGGGCGAGCTGACCGTCACCGTCGCCGCGGGTGTGGCGGAACGGCTCGACCGGCGTGGTGGTGCACCGGGACCGACCGCGCCGTCGGCGGGGGCCGAGGCCCTGCTCGCACCGCTGCTGCACCCCGACGACCTGCCGGACGCCATCGATCTGCTCGGCCGGGTCGCGACCGATGGCCGGCGCCGCGACCGCACCTACCGAGTCGATCCGCGCGCGCTCACCGGGGCGCCCGACGACCCCACGGCTCCCCGCCGTTGGGCTGCGGGTGAGCTGGTCGTGTCCGGACGCGCCGGCTCTCGTGATCGACTGCTCGTGCACGTGCGCCTGCTCGATCCCGAAGCGCCTCCGGCGGTCGATCGGCTCGCGGGTCTGTCGCTGATGGAGAGCTCGCCGGTGGCCGTGCTGCTGTGCCAGGCCGACGGTTCCACCCTCTTCGCCAGCCCCGAAGCGCGCCGCCTCCTGGGTGACCTCGACACGAGCCTCGCGGCGAACTGGGTGTCCGCCGTTGAACCTGAGCACCACGAGGCCCTGCTGACCAACCTGCGCGACACCCGCGCCGGTGCGGATGCGGCGGCCGAGGTCCGGCCGATCGTCGTCGCGCTGACCCAGCGACGCAACAACCGCTTGGTCTGGGTCCGGGCCCGCTTCGCCGCGGCGGCGCCGTCGCCGAACGTCTCGGCGGTGTCGGTGGTGCTCGAGGACGTGACGGATCTCGTCGAGCTGCAGTCGGCCCAGGACCGCCTCGCCCGCATGCTCGACATGACGAGCGACCTGCTCGTCGCCGTCGCCGATCCGAGCGGCTACCTCCTGTACCGCAACGAGGCGCTCGGCGCGCTCTTGCCGGATCGCCCCTGGGGCAAGGGCTCGATCACCGAGATCATCCGTGATGACGATCCCGTCGAGGTGATGCTGGATCTGTGGGAGGCGCTGAGCACCGGGGGCGAGTGGCACCGGGAGGTCACGCTGGGCAACGACGAGGTGACCATGCGCGTGGCGGCCGTCGGCACGGCCGAGCGCGACAGCGACGGCGAGATCGTGGCGTACCTCCTCACCGCCCACGACGTGACGCGTCTGAAAGAGGTCGAGGCAGACCTGCGCCGCCTCGCCACGCACGACGCGCTCACGGGCCTGCCCAACCGCGCCTTGTTGCGCACCGTGATGGACGAGTGGCGCCTCGACCCGACGGCCGGCGACGTCGCGGCGCTCTACATCGATCTCAACGGCTTCAAGGAGATCAACGACGAAGCAGGGCACGCCGTCGGCGACGCGGTGTTGGTGGAAGTTGCGCACCGCTTGCGGGCCTCCATCGACGCCACGCACCTCGTCGTGCGCCTCGGTGGCGACGAGTTCGTGATCCTTCTGCGCAACACCGATGACGACGAGGCCGCGGCGACCGCGAAGAAGGTGGCGGCGGCGGTGGCGGTCCCCATCGACGTCGACGGCGTCGCGCACGAGGTGACCGCGGCGATCGGTGTCGCCGTGGCGCCGGTCCGCGAGCTCGACGACTCGCTCGTGCGCGCTGCCGACGGCGCCATGTACGCGGACAAGCACGACGGTGGCCGAGAACGTCGGTGACGCAGCAGCTGTCCGTGGCGGGCGCCGCTCCTGCGCGCCGCGATCGCAGCGAGCCAGCGGGGGGTCTCGGTCGGGCGCCGTTTGGTACCGTCCGCCCATGCCAGGGTTCTTCGACAAGGTGGCCAAGGGACTGAACGATGCCGCGGAGGGCGTGACGAAGGCGATCAACGACGCGACGTCGTCACCGGGCGCGACGACGAGCGCCGCAGCGGGAGCGCCACCGCCCCCACCCAACCCCGGGTACGTGTTCACCGGTCCCGCCGAGTGGATCACGCCCGACGAGCTGTCGCAGCTCCTGCAGGGCGCGGGCGTGCCGGCCGTGGTCGGGGTGCCGTCGTCCTACGAGACCGAGGAGGCGTGGATGGCGCGGTGGGTGAGTGCGGACGGCACGGTCACCGTCGACGTCACCACGTACAAGGACGCGATGCGCCAGCGGCTCGGATCGTTCGAGGCCATGATCGACGAGCTGACCCCCGCGTTCTCCGAGACGTCGTGGGACGGAGTGCACGACGAGTTCGAGGTCGGGGTGTTCGGGTCTCGCCGAGAAGGGCACTGCGGCTTCCTCGGCGCGGTCGGTGACACCGTGCTCACCGCTGAGGTGTACGGCCCTGCAGGACCAGCGCTCGAGGTGGCCGCCTACCAGGTGGCGCTGCGCTGCGTCGAGGAGTGACGCCGGCGCCACCTGCCCGGACGCCGCCACAGGTTCGCCGCGTCGTCGCCGCGTTCGCGCTCGCGCGGCGCAGGCGTCCGCCGGCTGCGATGAGTCGGCTGGGTCGGTAGCGTCCTACCGGCATGGCTCACCTCGAGATCGACGGGGTCCCCATCTGGTACGAGGAGCCCGGCGACGCTGACGGCGCGCCGCTCGTCGCCATCCACGGCGGCATCGTG
>CAYUOL010000419.1:0-5192 GCA_964446345.1 uncultured Iamiaceae bacterium
TCAGGCGCTGGCGACGGGGTGGGCGTCGCACCCGCACGCCGGGTCGCAGAAGGTGAAGGGGTCGTCGTCGAGGGCGCGCCACGCGCTGCTGACGGATGAGTCCGCACGGCGGATGAGGCGGCGCAGACGATCCGACCGCGACAGCAGCTTCTGCATGACGTCTCTCTTTCCCCTGCGCCCTCCGGCTGATGCCGGCGGGATTCGGCCCTGTACCAGCAGCCCACCCGGCGCTCGACTCCCCCGAACGCCGCCCAGATGTTGCCCCGTTGGCGCCCCCCGAGCAAACACGCCGACCCCGAGGTGAGCCGCGCGGAACGTCAACGGTGGCGCGTGTGCCGGCTCCAGGCGTGCGGGCCGTCGGCGGGCTGGCGGCGGTGGAACCCGTAGCGGCGCACCTCGAGGGTGATGGTGCCGGTGATCAGCAACATGACGACGTTCATGAGGAGCTGCACGGACGCCCCGATGAGCTGGCCGCGGTCGTGCGCCGCCGATGCCACCCCGATGTTGGCGGCCGCCGGGATCGTCGTGATCGACACGAAGACGCCGACGAGGCCGCGCGCGTCGGGCAGCGTGATCGCCAGCGCGCCGGCGATGCCCGCCAGCGCCGCGACGACGACCGACAGGAAGTTCGGCTGGGCGATGAAGGCCGTCAGCTGCTGGCTCGGCACCGCGGTGGCCGGATCGACGAAGCCCAGCACCGCGAGCGCCTGCGTGAGCAGCAGCGCCCCAACGGCGCCGGCGCCGAAGCTGATGGCCAGGGTGCGCAGCGCCTGCGCCACGCGGTGCCAGTCGTGCCGCACGATCGAGATGCAGGCGTCGGCGACCGGGAAGTAGTCGGGGCTCAGCGCCATCGCGCCGACGATGAGCAGGAGCTGGTCCTGCAGGATGCCGAGCGCGGCGATCATCGCCGCCACGACCATCAACAGGACGTTGATGACCGAGAGCTTGCCGGTCTCGTGCACGTCCTGGATGACCTGCGCCCACACGACGGCCTCGTCGTCGTTGTCGCCTTCGGCGATCTGCGGGTACAGCTGCTCGGCCGCGGCGACGGTGATGTGCAGGCCCTCCAGGTTGGTCGGGTCGTGCAAGCGCTCGATCACCGCGTCGACGAAGCGGCGGGGCACGTCGGCGAGGATCACGTCGCCGCCCGAGAGCCGGCTCGCCGCCGGGATGACTGCGACCTCGGTGGCCCGCGCGTCGGCCATCAGCAGCGCGACGATCTGCTCGGTGCGCCCGGTCGGGCACGTGATCCGGAGGAGAGGCATGCGGCGCCGGAGCCTACGGCAGTGCGGTGCACGCCCGCCGTAGGGTGAGGTCCATGGCTGCTCCCCTGTCCCCCGATACGCCGCCGGACCCGACTCCGGACCTGCCGCTGGACAGCGCGGTGGACAGGGCGGTGGACAGGGCGGTGGACATGGTGCGGATCGAGGGTGGGTCGTTCGCGATGGGGAGCGCGGAGTTCTACCCCGAGGAGCGGCCCGTCCACACCGCGACGGTCGACACCTTCTGGATCGATCGTCGGGCGGTGACCAACGCGGCGTTCGCGACCTTCGTGGAGGAGACCGGGTACGTCACGGTCGCGGAACGTCCGCTCGACCCGGCCGACTACCCCGGCGCCGACCCCGAACTGCTGCACCCGGGCGGCCTGGTGTTCCACGCCACGACGGGCCCGGTCCCGCTGCACGACTTCACGCGCTGGTGGGCCTACGTCCCGGGTGCGAGCTGGCGGCATCCCCGCGGTCCGGGCACGGACCTCGCCGGCCTCGAGGACCACCCCGTCGTCCAGGTCGCGTTCGAGGACGCGCAGGCGTACGCCACCTGGCGCGGCGCGCGGCTGCCGACCGAAGCCGAGTGGGAGCGAGCCGCGCGTGGCGGCCTCGAAGGCGCCCGGTACTGCTGGGGCGACGAGCCCTACCCCGATGGGCAGCAGCTCGCGAACACGTGGCAGGGCGAGTTCCCCTGGCAGAACCTCGAGCTCGACGGCTTCGCGGCGACGGCGCCCGTGGGCTCGTTCCCCCCGAACGGGTTCGGCCTGCTCGACATGGCCGGCAACGTGTGGGAGTGGACGACCGACTGGTGGCAACCGCAGCACACCGAGCAGCGCAGCTGCTGCGGGCCGACCGTCGACCGCGGACAAGGCGACGGCGCCGGCAGCGAAGCACCCGGCGAGGTGCACGGGCGCCGCGTGATCAAGGGCGGCTCACACCTCTGCGCCCCGAACTACTGCCACCGCTTCCGCCCCGCCGCGCGCCAACCCGAAGCGGTCGACACCGCGACGTGCCACCTCGGCTTCCGCTGCGTCTCGAGCACCGAGCCCTGATCCCCGACACCTGATCCCCGACACCTGAGCCCCGACACCAGAGCCCCGACACCAGAGCCCGGGCACCTGAGCCCCGAGCGCGCAGACGCGCCGCACCCGACCTCGGGGAGGTCGGGTGCGGGCGGGGGGAGGGTGGTGCGAGCAGGCGGCGGGACGACTACTCGTCGGTGTCGGGCGTCGCCGGCGGGCGGACGTTGCGGGGCTGCAGCGTGATGGTCTTCGAGACCGTCTTGCCGTCCTGGCCGAAGGCGGTCAGCTTGAACGTGTGGGGGCTCGAGCAGTTGAAGGGCAGGCTGTCCGAGGCGTTCGGGCCGTAGGTCTTGTAGATGCCGGGGCCGTCGATGGCGATCGTGGTCTTCACGGCGTTGGTGGTGGTCCAGCTGGCGGAGAACATCGGGCTGTCGCTGTTGTGGCAGTCGATGTTCTCGGGCGTCGAGAAGCTGGTGATCGCCGGCGCCGGGGCGGCGGGCTTGGGCGCCGTCGTCGGCGCGGGAGCGGGAGCCGGCGCGGGGGCCGGAGCGGGCTTCGGCGCCGGGGCGGCGCCGCCGCTGCTGACGCCACCGGCGCTCGCGCCACCGGCCGGCGTCGGATCGGCGACGGTGGTGGGCGCGTCGGCGACCGTGCTGGTCGGGTCGCTCGCCGGGTCGGTCGTGGCACCCGTGGCGGCGCCGGAGCGGCCGGACGACGAGGCGGCGACCGACGCCCCTGCGGGGGCGGCGGTGACGGACGAGGATCCGGCGCGCAGCGCCAGCGCGCCACCGGCCAGCACGGCGAACAGGGCCAGGACGGCGACGCCGAGCAGCAGCGGGGTGCGCGACTTCCGCGGGGCCGGGACGGCGACGGCCGGCGCCGCCGGGGGTGCGGCCGGCACGGCTTGGTAGACGGCGGTGGGCTGGGCGTGGGCGGCGTGGGGATCGGCGAAGGGCTGGGTGGGGGACATCGACGTGCTCCTGTCGGGAGAGCGGAGCGGCGGGGGTGCGCTCCGTGGACGAGACCCCTGACCGTCCGACGACGGCGCGCTTACGGCGCCCGAACGTGTTCTGCGTCACGCTTGGTCCGGAACCAGGACAGCGCTCCCGGCGTTGACCGCAGCGATACCTTGTTGCACTCCCTCTGACGAAAGATCAGCCGTGGCCCCAGCACCCGGAGGTCGAGTCCCTCCGCCTCCCCCACCCGACGGGACGCACCACCCGAAGGACCGGCCCCGCCGCGCCCCACGCCGGCGAGCGATCGGCGCGCTGGCGGTCGTCCTCGCCGCCGCCGCGTGCAGCGCCGCGACCACCTCCACCGTCGCGCCGACGACGGCGACCGACCGCGCACCGACCACCGCCGCCGCCACGGCGCCCGGCGCCACCGCCGCGACCGGGTCGCCGTCCGGCACCACCGGGCCGGCCACGGGCTCGCCCGGCGCCGCCGGGGTCACCTACCCGGGCGCCGACTGGGAGACGACGGACGCCGCCGCCGCCGGGTTCGACCCGGCGAAGCTGGCCGAGATCTCGGCGCGCGCCGAAGCCGGCGCGTCGCGCTGCCTGCTCGTGACGCGCCACGGCAAGATCGTCGACGAGCACTACTGGGGCAAGACCACGCCCGAGACGGCGCAGGAGGTGTTCTCCGCCACGAAGTCGTACACGAGCACGCTCGTCGGCATCGCCCAGGCGGAGGGCAAGCTGAAGGTCACGGACAAGGCGTCGCAGTACATCCCGGAGTGGGCCGGGACGCCGAGCGGCGAGGTCACCGTCGAGAACCTCCTGAAGAACGACTCCGGTCGGCACTGGGACGCGAAGACCGACTACACCGACATGACCCTGCAGGCCAAGGACAAGACGGCGTTCTCCATCGCCCTCGGCCAGGACGCCGCGCCGGGAACCGTGTGGGCCTACAACAACGCCGCCATCCAGACGCTGTCGGCGGTGCTGAAGAAGGCCACCGGCATGGATGCCTCGGCGTACGCGAAGCAGAAGCTGCTGGACCCGATCGGGATGGCGCACTCCGAGCTGAAGAAGGATGCGTCGGGCGGGTCGCTCACGTTCATGGGGCTGTCCTCGACGTGTCGGGACATGGCCCGCTTCGGGTACCTGATGCTGCACGACGGCACGTGGAACGGGAAGCAGGTCGTGCCGGCGTCGTGGGTCGACGCGGCGACCGGGCACTCGTCGCAACCGCTGAACGCGGCCTACGGGTACCTCTGGTGGCTCAACCGCCGCGGGCCGATCGCCAGCCCGCTGCAGCCCACCACCGGTGAGGCCGGTGGCGACGTGAAGGACGGGCAGCTCGTGCCCGGCGCGCCCGAGGACATGTTCTTCGCGCTGGGCTTCGGCAACCAGATCATCTCGGTCGATCCCGGCTCGGACACCGTCGTCGTGCGCCTGGGGCCCGCCCGCGCCCCGGCGGGGGCGGGCCGCTTCACCCAGGCCGACACCGCGGCGGTCGTCACCGAGGCCCTCGTGCGCTGAGCCCCGAAACCCTTCAGCCCGAACCGGACGCAGTGGGGCAAGCTGACGGTCTGTGACCGCACCGTCGCTCCCCGTCCACGGGGTCCCGCCCATCCGTCTCGTGCTCGGGGTGTTCGTGCTGCCGGCGGTGGTCGTCGCCGCGACGCTCGCGTGGGTGTCCGCCGTCCGCCCCCGCATCGCCTCGCCCATGGCCATCCACTGGAACGCCTCGGGTCAGGTCAACGGCACCTCGACGCTGGCGTCGTTCCTCGTCATCCCGCTGACGATGAACCTGGTCTTCTGGGGGATCGGGGCGCTCATGCTGCTGGCCGGGCGCACGAGTCGGGTGCGCTTCCGCTACCAGCGCTGGGCGATGGTCTCGTGCTGCGCCGTCACATCGTTCTTCATGGGCCTGCTGGTGCTCACCGTGCAGGCCAACC
>CAYUOL010000420.1:0-5157 GCA_964446345.1 uncultured Iamiaceae bacterium
TGCGGGTGCGGGAGGGCGTTACTTGATGACGAGGACGAAGCAGATGGCCAGCACGACCACGCTGCCGAAGAGCAGCGAGGCGTACTGCTGCACCTTGCCGGACTGGATGCGGCGCAGGTACTGGCCGCCGCCTTCGGAGGCCTGACCGGAGCCGTTGACGATGGTGTCGACCACGCCCTGGTCGAGGTACTTGTAGACGAAGCCACCCACGGCACGGGCGCTGACGCCCGCGGCGTTGACGACGCCGTCGATGACCTTGTTGTTGATCCAGTACATCGCCCGGGCGACGGAGCCCTTCATCGAGCCGGCGATGCCGTCGGTGTAGAGCCGGTCCAGGTAGTACTTGTTGACGAGCAGCTGGTACCCGCCGCGCAGCACCGGGTTCTTCTCGGTGGCGCCGGCGTTGACCCGGTTCTTCATGATCACGTACATCAACCCGATGCCCGCGCAGGCGATGGCGAACGAGAGCGCCGCGAGCCACGGCGTGAACGGAACGAGCGGCAGGCCGCCGGCGGCCGCGGGTCCCTCGGGCGGGAAGGCGAACGTGGGCTGCACGTAGTGCTCGAAGCGCAGCGCGAACGACTCGGGCACCCAGCCGAACTGCGGGATGTTCGCGAGGGCGACCAACACGGCCATCGTCGCCAAGACCATGAGTGGGATCGTGATGACCTTCGGCGACTCGTGTGGGTGCGCATGGCCCCGGTACTCGCCATAGAAGGTGAGGCGGATCGCGCGCGTGGTGTACATCGCCGTCATCAGCGCAGTGTTGAGACCGAGGGCGAACCACGGGTAGTAGCCGTTGTTGACGGCGCCCGAGAGGATCTCGTCCTTCGACCAGAAGCCCGACATGAGCGGCAGACCGGCGAGCGCGCCGCCCGCGATCATGAAGGTCCAGAAGGTGATGGGCATCTTCTTCTTGAGGCCACCCATCTCGCGCATGTCGAAGGTGTGGTGGCAGGCGTGGCTCACCGAGCCGGCGCCGAGGAAGAGGCAGGCCTTGAACATGGCGTGGGTGAAGAGGTGGAACGTGGCGCCGGTCCAGGCACCGGCCCCGAGGCCGAGGACCATGTAGCCGAGCTGGCTGATCGTCGAGTAGGCGAGCACCTTCTTCAGGTCGTGCTGCACGAACGCCAGGGTGCCGCCGACCACTGTGGTGATCGCGCCAGCCGCGACAACCCAGTTGATGAAGAAGTGCGACTCGCCGATGCCCAGCGTGATGCCGCTGCCGATGTCCATGCCGGCGAAGAACGCCCCGTACATCCGGGCGATGAGGTAGACGCCGGCGACGACCATGGTGGCGGCGTGGATGAGGGCGGACACCGGCGTCGGGCCGGCCATGGCGTCGGGCAGCCACGTGTGCAGCGGGAACTGGCCCGACTTCGACGTGACGCCCCCCATCAGGCAGAGCACGCCCAGGAAGAGCAGCGCCTTCTGGCCCGCGCTGGCCTGCAGCGCGTACTCGTTGATGTGGAACACGTTGAAGCTCGTGCCGCCGGCCGCGAAGAACGTGATGATCACGCCGAGGATGAGGCCGACGTCGCCCACGCGGTTGGTGAGGAAGGCCTTCAGGGCCGCGTCGGTGTTGTTCTTCTCCTCCCACCAGTGCCCGATGAGGGCGAAGGAGCAGACGCCGACGAGCTCCCAGCCCACGAGCATCTGCAGCGTGTTCGTGCCGAGCACGTAGAAGAGCATCGAGGCGGTGAACAGGCTGAGGAAGGCGTAGTAGTGGGTGAAGCGGCGGTCCTCGTGCAGGTACTCCTTCGAGTAGATGTGCACGAGCAACGAGATGAGCGTGACGGTGAAGAGCATCATCGCCGAGAGGCCGTCGAGCAGCACGCCCGCTTCGAACGTGTTCTCGCCGATCGTGAACCAGGTGACGGACGTGCAGACCGGGACGACGGACTCGTGCTCGCCCTCGGCGGCCGCGTGCTCGCCGCCGCCCTCGGTGGTGGCCTCGGAACCGGCCGCGGGTGCCTTCTCGCCGCCCGTCGTGCCGCCCTCGGCGACGGTGGTCGGGGTCTCGCTGTGACCTTCTTGCAGGCCGGCGGCGTTCTCGCCCTCACCGACCCCGGCGAGGGGCGACGGCGTCGTGGGGATGATCTTGTGTTCGGAGGAAGGCTCGGTGGTCTTGGTCTCGCCCTCGGTCCCGCCGTTGGTCCCACCTTCGGTCTTGGTCCCGCCCTCGGACTTCGATTCGGTGCCGTGCGAGCCCTCGGCGCCCTTGCCCTCGCTCTCGTGCGCGGTCTCGGGCTTGACGCCGCAGGCCTCCTGGGCGGCGGCCGACTCGGCCCCGGTCGGCGGGTGGTTGACCCGCTGGATCCACTGGCCCGCCACGACGAGCGACATCACGAAGCAGGCGAGCACGGCGATGATGCCGATGCTGGAGGTGACGCGCTCGGAGAAGCGCTTGCCGAAGAACAGGATGATCAGGAAGGACCCCGCCATGATGGCGGGGAAGAGCCAGACCTTGTCCAAGAGGTAGGGGATGCTCATGGGGTTCCGATCAGCCCTTCATCAGATCCATGTCGTCGATGTTGATGTCCTTCTTGTTGCGGAAGAGCATCAGCACGATGGCGAGGCCGACGCCCACCTCGGCGGCGGCGACAGCGATGATGAACAGTGCGAACACGGGGCCCGCAGTGGCCTGGCACTCGACGTTCGGCTGGCAGGCGTTGATCGTGCCCCAGTACGAGGCGAACGCCACCAGGTTGATGTTGACGGCGTTGAGGATGAGCTCGATCGACATCAGCACCATCACGCCGTTCTTGCGGGCGAGCACGCCGTAGACGCCGATGGCGAAGAGGATGGCGGCCAGGAAGAGGAACTGGTTGAGCAGCATGGGTCGCCTCAGTCCCTTCTCGAGAGGACGATGGAGCCGATGAGCGCCGCCAGCAGGAGCACGGAGGCGGCCTCGAACGGGATGAGGTAGGTGCTGAACACCGAATCGGCGACCTGCGGCGTGGTCTGGCCCAGCTGCACCGTGGTGTGGCCCGCCAGGTCGAGGCGCTTGTCGCGGAACCCGTCCCAGAGGACGTAGCCGAGGATGGCGGCGAGGCCGAGGGCCACCACGGCGCCGACGATCTTCTGCACGCCGTTGTTGTCGAGGTCGTCCGACTTCCCGAGCTCGGCGCGGGTGAGCATGATGCCGAACAGGAAGAGCACCACGATGGCGCCGATGTAGACGAGCACCTGGGTGATGCCGACGAACTCGGACGCCAGCAGGATGTACTGCGCGGCGGCCCCGCCGAGCACGCCGACGAGCCACAGCGCCGAGTGCACGACGTTCTTCGTGGTGACGACGCGCACCGCGGCCACGATCATCATCACGGCGATGATGCCGAAGGCGATGTTCTCGGGAAGCATCTGCTCGGTCATCAGGTCGCCGGCACCTTCTTGACCTTGGCCTCGGAGCCGGACTCGTAGGGCTCGAAGGCGGGGACCGTCTCCATCCACTCGGCCAGCCGCGACTTGTCGTGCAGCAGGTCGGCGATGCGGACCTCGGAGAACTCGAACTCGGGGCTCCAGAAGAGCGCCTCGAAGGGGCAGACCTCGACGCAGATGCCGCAGTACATGCACAGCGAGAAGTCGATGGAGAAGCGGTCGAGCGCGTTCTTGGCGCGGGGCTTGCCACCCTCGCGGCGGGGCGGCGCGAGGTACTTGTGCCCCTCGATGTAGATGCACCAGTCGGGGCACTCACGGTCGCACAACATGCAGGCCGTGCAGTTCTCCTCGTGCAGGGCGATGACGCCGCGGGCGCGGGGCGCCGGCTCTTCCTTGACGTGCGGGTAGGGCACGGTGACGGGCCCGCCGCTCGGCTTGAGGGTCTGCACCATCTCGCCGAACGTGACGCCGAGGCCCTTGATCATGCCGGGGACCTTGGGCTTGGAGGGCTTCTTGGGCATCAGCGCACCTCCTCGGTGAGCAGCCGGCCGGTGACGAGGTGAGCAGCGGGGACGCAGCTCTGGAACAGGTGCTGGAACGGGTGCTGCAACGGGTGCTGGATCATTTCCACACCACCACGCAGATGGCGGTGATCGCGATCCACACGATCGACAGCGGGATCAGGTACTTCCAGGCCGCCTTCTGCAGCTGGTCCTCCCGGAAGCGGGGGTAGGTGAAGCGCACCCAGAAGATGATGAACGCCACGAACATGACCTTGGCGAACAGGATCAACGGGCCGAGCACGTACCAGAGCGGGCTGTCCATGGGGATCGGCAGCGGCAGGTACCAACCACCGAGGAAGAGCGTCGCCGCGACAGCAGCGAACCCGAAGGCGCTGGCGAACTCGGACAGGAAGAACGTGAGGAAGCGGAAGCCGGAGTACTCGACCTGGTAGCCGGCGACGAGCTCGGATTCGGCGACGGGCATGTCGAAGGGGGTCTGCGTGAGCTCGGCCTGGATGGCGGTGACGAACACGAAGAACAGCGGCAGCTGGATGACGATGAACGGCACCGGGATCGTGCCCAGCACGTCGAAGTGCATCTGCGCCGTCACGATGTCCTGCAGGTTCATCGAACCCGAGAGGACCACGATGCCGACGACGGCCAGGATCATCGGCAGCTCGTAGGCGATCAACTGGCCGGCGGCGCGGATGCCGCCGAGCAGCGCGTACTTGTTGGACGAGGCCCAGCCGGCCATGAGCACGCCGATGACCGACAGCGACGAGATGGCGAGGATGAAGAAGACGCCGCCCGGGGTGTTCATCGCCATGGCCGGGTCGGGGCCGGCCGGGAGCGCGACGTAGAGCAGGAAGGTCGAGGCGAGAACGATGAACGGCGCCGCCTTGAAGATCAGGCGATCGGCGCGGCCCGGGATGAGGTCTTCCTTCTGGAGCCACTTGAGCAGCTCGGCGATGAGCTGCAGCTCGCCGCGGCCGGTGCCACCGTCCTTGCGGGGCAGCAGACCGGCCTCCATCGGGCCCTGCCGGCTCTGCATCCAGGCCATCATCTTGAAGAGGAACGCGACCGCCATGACGAGCGCCGCCGTCGGCACGACGACCGCGACGATGACGGCCTTCAGCAGCGTCGACTGCCAGTACGCGGGCGTGATGTCCGCGAGGAGCGGACCTCCCGCGATGAAGGAGCTTGTGGTCGCCAGGAGGCTCACCGGTCGATGTCTCCGAGGATGAAGTAGAGGCTGGCGAGGATGGTGATGACG
>CAYUOL010000421.1:0-2436 GCA_964446345.1 uncultured Iamiaceae bacterium
AGCGTGCCCGGAGCCGGCGCAGGGCCGGCCGGAGGGGGAGTCTCCGCCGCGGCCGGCGCTCCCGCTCGGTCGGGTGGCGCGGTCGCCGGCCGGGTCACCCACCCGCCGAGGGACCCCGGGGGAGGCGGGTCGAGCGGGGAGGTGGCCTCGGGCTCGTCGACGGACAGGTCGGGGGGCAGGTCGACCACGAACGCCCCGCAGCCCGGGCAGGTCAGCCCGGACGGGAACTCGGTGCTGCACTTGTGGCACGTCTTCACGGGTCCTCTTGCGCTCCTCACCTGGGTGTTCGCACGCGACGTCGTCCGGCCCGGAGCCGCACGCTACCGGTCGTCGGCACCCTCCCGGTGATTCGGTCGTCCGCCCACCCTCGACTAGCCTGCGCAAGCTCCTCTCTGCTGGTCGCGGGCGCTCGCTCCGGCCGGCGGGGGCCGCGCGGACAACGCGGACCTCGAGGGGGATGATCTCGCGCGACAACGAGCACGCGCCGCTGCCCTTCCCCGGGCGCGCGCCGCCTCCGAACCCCGACTGCCCTCCGAAAGCTGACACCTCCCATGCGTCGTAAGAAGGCCATCATCCAGCTGACCAGCATCGTCGTCCTGGCGATCCTGGCGCTCGGGTTGACGTTCAAGTCGGGCAACAAGCCGCTCCTCGGGCTCGACCTCCAGGGCGGCGTCTCCGTCGTGCTCACGCCCAAGGGGCAGGTCGACGACGATCGCATCAAGCAGGCGATCTCGATCATGAACCAGCGGATCAACTCCCTGGGCGTGTCCGAGCCGGACATCCACCAAGAGGGCAACTCGATCGTGGTCCAGATCGCCGGCGTGAAGGACCGCGACGCGGCGATCCGGCTCGTCAACCAGACCGCCGAGCTCCGCTTCCGCCCGGTCATGGCCACGCTGGCGCCCGACGCGGCCGACCAGCAGACGCAGGGCACCACCCCGGGCTCGACGCCCGGGAGCACCCCGGGAAGCACGCCGGGCAGCGTCCCGGCCGCCGACCCCAACGCCGTGACGAGCACGACGGCACCCGGCGCCGTGTCGACCCCGGCCTCCACCACGACCACCGCGCCGGCCGTTCAGCAGAACGGCGCGGGCCTCGCTCCGGGCGAGAGCGCCGCCGGCGCCGTGGGGTGGCAGGCGCCGCCGTCCACGGTGAGCGACCAGACCCCGACGACGGTCGCGCCGGCGCCCACGGGCGCGCCCACCGATCCCGCGTCGACCGCTTCGACGCCGCCGACCTCGGCCCAGCAGCTCACCCCCGAGCAGCTGCAGCAGCTCCAGGCCCAGGCCGGGGGCGCCACCGGTGGGGCCACCACGACGCCCGAGCAGGACGCCGCCCCGGGCGCCGAGAAGCAGACGGTGATCCTGCCCCAGATCGATCCGAAGACGGGCCAGCAGCAGGTGCGCTACCAGCTCGGCCCGTCGGCCCTCAACGGCTCCGCCCTCAGCGGGGCCAGCGCCGGGCTCGACCAGCAGACCGGCGAGTGGTTGGTGCGGCCGACCTTCAAGCCCGGCGCGGAGGGCATCGACCAGTTCAACGCGATCGCCGGCAAGTGCTACGCGAAGGCGGCGGAGTGCCCGACCGGCCAGCTCGCGATCACGCTCGACGGGCGGGTCATCTCGGCCCCCAGCATCAAGGTGCCGTCGTTCTCCGCCGACCAGATCCAGATCAGCGGCAGCTTCGACGAGGACTCCGCCAAGGCGCTGTCCACGGCGCTCAAGTACGGCGCCCTGCCGGTGGCCCTCGAGCAGCAGTCCACCCAGGACGTGTCGGCCACGCTCGGCCAGGACTCGCTCATCGCCGGTCTCGTGGCGGGCTTCGTCGGGCTCGTCCTCGTGACGATCTACATGATCGCCTTCTACCGCCTCATGGGCGTGCTGGCGATCCTCAAGCTGTTCGTCGAGGGGGCGATCCTCTGGTCGGTGATCAGCTGGCTCGGCGCGACGGCCGGCCTCGCCCTCACACTGGCCGGCGTCACCGGCATCATCGTCTCGATCGGTGTGTCGCTCGACTCCAACGTCGTGTACTACGAGCACCTGCGAGAGGACATCCGCAAGGGGCGCACCATCCGCTCGTCGGTCGACAAGTCCTTCACGAGCGCCATCAGCACGATCTGGAAGGCCGACGGCGCGTCGCTGCTCGGCGCCGCGCTGCTGTACTGGCTCGCGGTCGGCCCGGTGCGGGGCTTCGCCTTCTTCCTGGCGCTGTCGACCGGGCTCGACATCATCAGCTCGTACCTCTACATGCGGCCGGTGGTGTTCCTCGCCACGGGCTCGAAGCTGTGCCGTGAGCACCCGGCGTGGTTCGGGCTCCCCGCCGAGGCGTCGCCGGGCGCCGTGGCCGAGCGCACCCGCCCCTCGAA
Source organism: uncultured Iamiaceae bacterium (assembly GCA_964446345.1). Lineage (GTDB taxonomy): Bacteria > Actinomycetota > Acidimicrobiia > Acidimicrobiales > Acidimicrobilacustridaceae > CAYUOL01. The sequence goes on from CAYUOL010000421.1 coordinate 2,363, forward strand.
GGGCAGGACGACCAAGAAGGCCCGCACGGCGCCGAGCGGCAAGTCGGGCAAGACCGACAAGACCGACAAGACCG
>CAYUOL010000421.1:2536-5152 GCA_964446345.1 uncultured Iamiaceae bacterium
CAGTGCCGGTCGCGTCGCCACGAAGGACCGACCTGGGCGCGATCCCGACGGCGACCAGGATGCGGTCACCGACACCGAGGACGTCGACGACGAGATCGTCGACGCCGTCATCGAGGACGCCGTGATCGAGGACGAACCCGGATCGACGGAAGGGGTGGACCGATGAGCGCCATCGCCCGGCTCTACCGGGGTGAGAACGACTACAACTTCTCGAAGGCGTGGCGCTTCGGGATGATCCTGTCGTCGATCCTCTTCGTGATCAGCATCGGCTCGCTCGCGACGCGCGGCCTGAACCTCGGCATCGACTTCAAGGGCGGCATCTCGTGGGAGGTGAAGGCGCCCAACACGTCCGTCGAGCAGACGCGCGAGGTGCTGTGCCCGATCGGGCTGTGCGAGGCCAAGGTCCAGGTGCTGAACAAGACCTCGGTGCGGGTGCAGGCGTCCGCCGAATCGGTCGACAAGCAGAACCAGGTGCGCGAGGCGCTCGGCAAGCTCGCAGGGGTGCCGGCGAACGAGGTCGGCGTCAGCACCGTCGGGCCGACGTGGGGCAGCGAGATCACCGGCGCCGCGGTGCGCGCCCTCATCGTGTTCCTCGTGTGCATCCTCGGCTACGTCACGCTCACGTTCCGGGGCGAGTGGAAGCTCGCGGTCGGCGTCGTCGTCGCCGTGATCCACGACATCGTCATCAGCGTCGGGGTGTACTCGATCTTCCAGTTCGAGGTCACGCCGGCGACGGTCATCGCCTTCCTGACCATCCTCGGCTACTCGATCTACGACACGGTGGTCGTGTACGACAAGGTGCAGGAGAACGCGGCGCGCGTCGGGGTCGCGAGCCGGATGACCTACACCGAGATGATGAACCTCTCGATGAACCAGGTGCTCATGCGCTCGATCAACACCTCGGTCGTCGCGGTCCTGCCCGTGCTCTCGACGCTGATCGTGGGCGCCTTCATCCTGGGTGCGGTCACGCTCGAGGAGTTCGCGATCGCGCTCACCGTCGGCCTCACGATCGGCGCCTACTCGTCGATCTTCGTCGCCGCACCGGTCGTCGTCTGGATGAAGGAGCAGGAGCCGCGCAACCGCCAGCTGCGCGAGCGGCTCGCCGCCACCGCCAGCCGCGCGGCCGCGAACGGCCCCGACGACGCCGCCGTGGTCGCGGAGGACGCCGGCGGGGTCGCGACGGGCGGCGGCACGGCCACCAAGACCAAGCCCGCCGCCACGGCGCGCGCCGTGGACCCGCAGGCCTACTCCCGCAACCACCCGCCGCGGCCGCGCAAGCAGGGCAAGAAGCGCTGACGCCGGTGCGCGTCGCGAGATGCGCGCCACCAGCCCGTAGCATGGGTGCCTGATGGCGCCGTCGTCCGAGTTCCTCCGCGAGCACATCCGCGACATCCCGGACTGGCCGCGCCCGGGGGTGATCTTCAAGGACATCACCCCGCTGCTCGGCGACGCGAAGGCGTACGGCGCCACGCTCGACCTGCTCGCCGAGGCCGCGGACGGCCAGCAGGTCGACAAGGTGCTGGGCGTCGAGGCGCGCGGGTTCCTGTTCGCCTCGCCCCTCGCCGATCGGTTCCACGCCGGGCTCGTGCCCGTGCGCAAGGCGGGCAAGCTGCCGTGGGAGATCGAGCAGCAGGAGTACGAGCTCGAGTACGGCACCGACCTGCTCGAGATCCACAGGGATGCGGTGCGCCCCGGCGAAGGCGTGCTGATCGTCGACGACGTGCTGGCCACCGGCGGCACCGCGGCGGCGACGGCGCGCCTCGTGCACCGGCTGGGTGGCACCGTCCTCGGCTTCGCCTTCGTGATCGAGCTCGGGTTCCTGCAGGGTCGGGCCCAGCTGGCGGCGACGAGCCGGGCCGAGGGGATCGCCCCTTGGCCTGTCACCAGCCTGCTGACCTACGGCGGCGCGGACGAAGGCGCCGCGTAGTGGCCACCGTCAACCGCGTGCTCCCGTGGCGCCGGCACGGCGCCCCGCCCTCCGAGGAGGTGGCGCCGCTCGTCGCGATCTACCGCGAGCACCACCCGAAGGCGTCGACCACGTTGATCTCGCGCGCCTACGAGACCGCCGCCGACGCGCACACCGGGCAGACCCGCAAGTCCGGCGAGCCGTACGTGACCCACCCGGTGGCCGTCGCCAAGATCGTCGCCGAGCTCGGCCTCGACGACGCCACGATCGCCGCGGCGCTGCTGCACGACACGGTGGAAGACACGGGCATCTCGCTGAGCGACATCGAGCTGGCCTTCGGCGCCGACGTCGCCGGCATCGTCGACGGCGTCACCAAGCTCGACCGCATCAAGTTCGACTCGAAGGAGGCGCAGCAGGCCGCCACGATGCGCAAGATGCTCGTGGCGATGGCCAAGGACCTGCGGGTCCTGATCATCAAGCTCGCCGATCGCCTCCACAACATGCGCACGATCGCGGCGATGCCGGCCTGGAAGCAGGAGCGCACCGCGCAGGAGACCCTCGACATCTACGCGGGCCTCGCGCACCGCCTGGGCATGCAGGACCTCAAGCAGCAGCTCGAGGACCTCGCCTTCGCCGCGTTGCACCCGAAGCGCTACGCCGAGATCGACCACATGGTCGCCACCCGCTCACCCGAGCGCGACATCTACCTG
>CAYUOL010000422.1:0-5138 GCA_964446345.1 uncultured Iamiaceae bacterium
TGTAGTCGGCGGGGGTCAGCACCTCGGACTCGTCGACGTAGTCGACGCCGAGGGACTGCAGGATCTGCGCCTCGACGAAGTGCCCGATGCGGGCCTTGGCCATGACCGGGATCGTGACGACGGCCTTGATGCCCTCGATCATCTCGGGGTCGGACATGCGGGCCACGCCACCGTCGCGGCGGATGTCGGAGGGCACCCGCTCGAGCGCCATCACCGCGGTGGCGCCGGCATCCTCGGCGATCTTGGCCTGGTCGGGATCGACCACGTCCATGATCACCCCGCCCTTCAGCATCTCGGCCAGACCCCGCTTCACGAGCTGGGTGCCGGTATCGCGGGACAGGTCGCCGTTGTCATCAGCCATCCGGTCATTCTAGGAGCCGGGGTGACGGTTCCAAGAAGTCGGATCGGCGGCGAGAGGGGTCCGTGGGTGTTGCTGTCACCACCAGGTGCGGGCGCTACTTGCGGTACTGGCCGAGGTCGGCCGCGCCGGCCGCGTCGATCGGCGCCACCGAGTCGGCGCCCGACTGGGGCAGTGCGACCCAGGTGCGGCCCGGCGTGAGGGCCACCGGCTCGCCCGAAGCGCGCTCGGTGATGTTCCACTCGTCGCCTGGCCCCCGCCGGATCCAGTTGACGTAGACGAGCTTGCCCTGGGTGAGCACCACGCCCTCGCCGTTGCCGACGGAGTAGGCCTTGGGCGACCGGCCGTCGACCGGGTCCTGGCCGTACTCGAGGAACAGGATCACGACGTTCTGCGGCGAGATCTGGGTGCCCGCCTCGTCGACGAACGCGGACGAGCTCCGCGGGTGGCTCTGGTCGACCTGGTAGCGGTCCCACCCGCTGCGCTCGGCGTCCCACACGTACTCCACGCGCACGCCGAGACCGAAGTCGATGACCATGCCCGGCATGTCCTCGGCCGTCGCCGGCAGCGGGTCACCCTCCTTGCGGAAGCGGAACATCGCCGGGGGCGGACCGGAGTCTGGCGGGGTGAACTCGGCGCGGATCTGCGGCACGTTGGTGAACAGGTTGTGCGGGATGAAGCGACCACCGGAGTCGTCCCGGTAGTAGAGGCGCCCGGCTGCGCTCGGGTGGCCGACGTCGATCACGAGCCCGTTGGCCTGCGCGTCGTTGATCTCCTGGGTGACGCCGGGGTTGCCGCCGGACCAGATCAGCAGCGGCCGGTTGAGGTTGCCGAAGAGGTCGAGGTCGCTGCTGCGCGCCGAGCGCACCGGCCCGACGCGATCCGGCGCCTGCGAGTGGTAGAGCTCCATGAAGCGCGTGATGCCCTCGACCTGCAGCTCGTACACCTGGTCGGCGGTGTTGATGCCGGCGTGCGGGCGCGCGTCGGGGCTGTTGTCGACCTTGACCGCGACCACCGGGAGGTTCATGACCGCCGGGTCGGCGGCCCCCTCTCCCGTGAGGGGCCACACCGGCGCCGCCGGTGCCGTGGTCGTCGTGGTCGCCTCGGTCGTCGTCGTGGTGGGCGCCGCCGTGGTGGTGCTCGACGCCGTGGTGCCGGGCGCGGCCCCGGGCTCGGCCTTGCTGCACCCCAGGGCGACGAGGCCGACGCAGGTCAGCACCACCGTGGCCCTGGCGGCCCCGGCTCGGCGACGACGCGACGGCCGGGAGACGGACGGACCCGCGAGCCGCGGACCGGGGACATGCGAGGACGACACGAAAGAGAACCCTCCCGGGATAGCGGCCCGATCTTCCTTCTGGGCCCACCGAAGGCTCTGCCTGCGGCGATGGTACGGAGCTGCTCGCCGCCGATGGTGGATGGCCATCGGGGCCGGCGCCGGCGCGATCGGTGGCGATCAGGCGAGCGGTTGACCCGCGGCCGTCGTGGCCGTGAAGTTCCCGCCCGTGGGGACGAGAGCGATCCAGGTCTGGCCCGGATCGAGGGCGATCGGCTGGCCGCCGTCGGCCGTGACGAACGAGGTCACGGTGACCATGTCGGGCTTGTTCCACTTCGCCTTGACGGCCTTGCCGTCGAGGAACACCCAGGCATCACCCGAACCGACCAGCTCGGCCTCGGGCACCGGCGTCTTCGAGAGGTCGACCAGCCCCGTGTCGTGGTACGGCGTGAACTGCACGATCACGTTCTGCGGCGCGATGACCACGCCGTCGTTGTCGACGTGCGGTGAGCCCTTCTGGGTGCGGGTCCAGCCCTTCTTCCCCTCGTCCCAGGTGAACGACACCGGCTGGCCCACCGGGCCCCCGCCGAAGTCGTAGTTGAACGTGTTCACCGACGTCGCCGAGGCCGGGAGCTCGGCCCCGGCCTTGCGGAAGGTGAACTGCGGTTCGGGGGGCTGGGCCCCGGCCGGCGTCTGGGAGCGCAGCCGGGCGGTCGAGGTGAAGACGTTGTCGGGTGCGGTGCGGCCCGGGCGCCGATCGAACAGGTTCGGCTGGTTGTCGTGGGAGATGTAGACCAGCGGCGCCTCGCGGAGCTTCTTGGCGAACACCTCGTTGGCGCCGGAGAAGGCGTAGAGCGGCGTGTTCAGCGTCGACACGATGGCGACGTCGGTGGAGCGGCCGGAGCGCACGGGGCCCACGAGCTCGAGCTCCTTCGAGTGGAACACCGCCGCGAAGCGGCTGATCGGCCCCTCGATCTTCTCCTCGTAGACGATGTCGGCCTGGTTGATGCCGGCCTGAGGCCGCGAGTACTGGTCGACGTTGTCGATCTTGATGACCAGGGCCGGCTTCTGCCCCTGGGCGGGATCGGTGAGCGGCATCCCCGTGAGCGGGAACGTGGGGGCGGGCGCCGCCGTGGTGGTCGTGGTGCTGGCGGTCGTCGGCGCGGCGCCGGGCGCGGCCGACGGCGACGGGCTGCCCGACTCGGCGGTGCTGCTGCAGGCGCCCACCAGGAAGAGCCCGGCTCCCACCACGGCCGCGCGTCGGGCGAAGCGGTGCCTCGGCCGTGTCGGGCGCGGATCAGGGGGCGTGAGCTCGAACATCTTCAGACCAACTCCAGGAGGGGACACGGGGGGGGACACGGGGGACAGTGGGGACTTCGCGGAAGGGCGGCGCGGCACGGGTCTTGAAGGATGCCGCAACCAGGAAAGAGGATCCAGGCACCCAAAAGGGGGATGCTCCGGCGACCGCGCGCTACAGCTCGCGCAGCACCGCCACCCGATCGGCGAGCGGCGGGTGCGGGTTGTGCACCTCGTCGCCGTCGAGCGGGTTGGCCAGCCACAGGTGCGCGGTCTCGGGCGTCGCCCGGGCGACGGCGGTCGATCCCTCCTGCAGCCGTTCGAGCGCCGAGGCGAGACCGGGCGGGTAGCGCGTCATCCGCACCGCGGCGAGGTCGGCCCAGGCCTCGAGCTCGGGGTCGAGCGTGGACGCCACACGCGGCGCGAGCAGCGAGCCGACGAGCGGCAGCTCGAAGAGCGACGCGGCGAAGGTCGCGAGCGCGGCGTCGCCGTCGCGCACGTGACCGAGCTGCTGGGCCACCACCCCTTCGAGCTCGATGCGGCTCAGGCTGTCGAGCAGCCCGGCGGTGACCACCAGGGCGGCCTGCTGCCCCTCGCCGCCCGCGACCATGACCACCGCAGCGTTGCGCGCCGCATCGTCGACGACGAACAGCTGGGGCTCGTTCACCCCGTTCGCCACGCAGAGCCCGTCGACGAGGTTGAACAGGCGGGCCTGATCGGTGGGATCGGCCGGCCTCGGCGCCAGTGACGCGAGGAAGCGATCGCTGAAGCCCCGCATCGACCGGAACATCCACGCGGCCAGCCCGGCGGCCGCGATGAGCATCGCCAGGCCGCCGAGGAGGGGCGACCGCAGCACGAAGCCGACGAGGATGCCGAAGCACAGCGCCGGCACGGACAGCAGCACGGCACAGAAGCGCGCCAGCGCCAGCATGCGCTCGCGGTTGCGGTCCTTGCGTCCCTCGAGCACGTCCGTGGTGGTCACCGGCACCGGCCGGGGTGCTGCCGGCGGCACGGGCAACGGTCGAGGGGCGCGGACATGCGCCACATCATACGGGGGTGCCCGACCCGGCCTGCCCCCGGGCGCGCTCGTAGAGCTCGACGTAGCGGGCCGCCAGGTGCTCCATCGAGAACTCGGCCGCGCGCTGGTCGCCCGAGGCGATGAGCTCGCGCTCGAGGTCCTTGTCGTCCAGCACGCGCCGCAAGCCCGCCGCCAGCGCGGCCGCGTCGCCCGGCGGCACGAGCACGGCGTCCCGGCCCTGCCGGGCGACGTTGGCGTACCCGGGCAGATCGCTGGCCACGACGGCGGTGCCCGCGGCCATGGCCTCGAGCAGCACCACCCCGAACGACTCCCCGCGCAGCGACGGCGCACAGAACACGTCCGCCCCGCGCAACCGCTGGGCCTTCTCCGCGTCGGAGATGCGACCGAGCCACTCGATGCGGGCGTCGCCGGCGACCTTCGCCTGCAGCTCCTCGGTCTCGGGGCCGTCGCTCGCCACCCACAACCGCACGTCCGGCGGCATCGCCGCCATGGCATCGAGGAGCACGGCGAGCCCCTTGCGCGGCTCGTGGCGCCCGACGAAGAGGATGGTCCGCTGGCCCGTCGGGGTGGGCGCCGCCTTCGCGAACTCGGCGACGTCGACCGCGTTGAAGACCATCTCGTAGTGACCACCGAGCGAGGCCTGGGCCAGGGCGCGGGCATCGTCGGACACCGCGCAGCGCACGTCGAGGCGGTTCGCGACGCGCGTCGTCAGCGGCTTGAAGAACCGGTACCCGGCGCTCGTGCCCGCAGCGTGGAACGTGCCGACGAGGGGCGCCGTCTTGAAGAGGATCGCCGTGTGGGTCGGACCCGGGCAGAACGGCTCGTGCAGGTGCACGACGTCGAACTCCTCGTCGCGCAGGACCCGGATCGTGCGCAGCTGCGCCGACACGTCCGGCGCGATCGGCGCCACCGAGCCGTTCGCCGCCGTGGGGATGCTGACCCCGAGCGGCGTGATGCCGGCGTCGGGGGGCGGGCCGTCGCAGGGGCCGAGCACGCGCACCTGGTGGCCCATCCCCCGCAGCATGCGGGAGAGCCCCAGCACCTGGCCCTGGACGCCACCGGGCACGGTGAGGCTGTACGGACAGATCATCCCGATGCGCACGGCGGCCACGGTAGGTCAGATTCGCAGGCCATTCAGTGAGTGACTTGTCACTTTCTTCCTGGAACTCTAC
>CAYUOL010000423.1:0-5137 GCA_964446345.1 uncultured Iamiaceae bacterium
ATCGCCGTGAAGCGCTCGTTCGGGATGTTCGGCGCGTTGTTCATGGCGATGAGGCAGTTCGTGTTGGCCGGGTTGCCGACCACGAGGATGCGCACGTCGTCGGCGGCGTTGTCGGAGAGCGCCTTGCCCTGCACGGTGAAGATCGCGCCGTTCGCCTCGAGCAGCTCCTTGCGCTCCATCCCCTTCGAGCGCGGCCGGCTGCCGACGAGCAGCGCCGTGTTGACGCCCTCGAACGCCACGTTCGGGTCGTCGGTCTGCACGATGCCCGACAGCAGCGGGAAGGCGCAGTCCTCGAGCTCCATCGCCACGCCCTTGAGCGCGTCGAGCGCCGGCGTGATCTCGAGCAGGTGCAGGATCACCGGCTGGTCGGGGCCGAGGAGCTGACCGCTCGCGACCCGGAACAGGAGGCTGTAACCGATCTGGCCGGCTGCTCCGGTGATGGCGACGCGAACGGGATCAGGCATGGTGAGAGCTCCTCGAGAGCGGATGTGCGACAGGCTGCGGACGAATCTACTCACGCGCACCGGCACGACAAAAAGCCGGCGGCTACGAGACCGAGGGCTCTGCCCCGTCGGTGGCGGTGTTGCCGAGCCAGCTCTCGTAGAGCGCGGCGTAGCGCCCGCCGAGCGCGACCAGCTCGGCGTGGCTGCCCCGCTCGACGATCTCGCCGGCGTCGAAGACCAGCACCACGTCGGCGCCCTCGGCCGTCGACAGCCGGTGCGCCACCGTCACGGTCGTGCGCCCCTCCGCGAGCTTGACCAGCGCCGTCGAGAGCGCCTGCTCGGTCTCGGGATCCACTGCGGAGGTCGCCTCGTCGAGGATGAGCAGGCCCGGGTTGGCGAGCTGCGCGCGGGCGAGCGCGACGAGCTGGCGCTCGCCGACGGAGAGGTTCTCCCCGCGCTCGCCCACCTCGGTGTCGAGGCCGTCGGGCAACCGATCGACCCACCACCCGAGGCCCAGCTCGACGAACGACGCGTCGATCATGGCGTCGCTCGCGCCGTCATGGCCCATGCGGACGTTCTCCCGCACGGTCGTGTCGAAGAGGAAGCCGTCCTGGGGCACCATGCGCACGGCCACGTGGCGCGACGCGGGCGCGACGTCGCGCAGCTCGATCCCCCCGACCAGCAGGTGGCCGGCGGTCGGGTCCGCGAGGCGCGAGAGCAACTTCGCGAACGTCGTCTTGCCCGATCCGGTCTCGCCGACGACCGCCGCGTTCGTGCCCGCCGGCAGGTCGACGTCGATCCCGTGCAACACGCGGCCGCCCTCGCGGTACGCGAACTCGACGCCCTCGGCCCGCACGGCGAGCGCGCCGGCCGGGAGCTCGACGCCGTGCTCGGGTTCGATCACCTCGACCGGGATGTCGGTCACGTCGAGCACCTTGCGCCACCCGGCGATGGCCGTCTGCGTCTGGTCGAGGATCTCGCCGAGCTCGGCCACGGGCGACAGGATCAGGTTGACCAGGAACAGGCAGGCCACGAGCGCGCCGGCATCCATCCCCCACCCCGGTCCCCAGAGCGCGCCGGCACCGAGCACCGCCGCCATCGCGGCAGCGCCGAAGATGTCGCCCAGCGGGAACATCAGCGCGAAGTAGCGCGCCGCGACCATCTCGGACCGGTACTGGGTGTCGATGGCCTCGTGCACGGTGTCGCGCGTGCGGTCGACGACGCCGTAGGCCCGCACCACCCCCGAGCCCATCACGCTCTCGGAGATCGCGGACAGCGTCGAGCCGACGCGGGTGCGCTGGATGTCGTAGGCCTTCAGCTGCCGGCGCTGGAGCACCCGCATCAACGGCACGAGCGGGAGCAGCACGACGAGGGTGATCAGCGCGAGGCGCCACTGGTACACCGCCATCACCAGCAGCACGCCGACGATCACGATCGAGTTGACGATCCACGAGATGGCGCCCCACTGCGCGAAGCGTGCGAGCGTCTCGACGTCGCTCGTGACGCGTGAAGTGAGCGCGCCGCGCTTGGCTTCGTTGTGGTCGGCGACGCTCAACGAGTGGATGTGCGTGAAGGTGTTGACGCGCAGGTTGCGCAACATCGCCTCCGCGGCGCTGACGAGCCGGATGTAGGTGATCCGACCGAGCACCGTCACGCCGACGGTGATGGCGAGCGCGAGCCCGCAGGCGCCGAACGTGAAGGCGGCCTGGAACCCGTCGTTCCCGAGGATGCCCTTGTCGAGGATCTGCTGGACCAGCACGGGGATCACGATGCGCCCCAGGGCCATGAGCAGCGCCATGACGACGGTGATGCGGAACCCCTGGCGCAGCTCCGGGCTGTTGGCGAGGCCCCGGCGCAGGACGGCCACCGCCCCGCCGGCGTCGGTGACGACGGCGAGGCCCGCGAGCGGGTCCGCGTTCGGATCGTCGCGACCATCGACACCGGGACCGCCGCCGTCGCTGCGGACCTCGTCCGCCAGCACGTCGGGCGTGCGGCACTCGGCGTCGCGGTTGTGCTCGCCCAGCTCGCCCGACACGTCGTCGGCGTCGCCCGGGTGCGTGGTGGCGCTCATCGGCCGGGCTCCGAGCCCTCGGCGACGGGGGCGGCGACCCGTTCGGCTCGACCCGTCTCGTAGGCCTGCACGATGCGGGCGTACGCGGGGTGCGAGCGGAGCAGGTCGCGGTGGGGGCCCGTGGCGGCCACACGGCCCTGGTCGAGGAACACGACCCGGTCGGCGAGCTCGATCGTCGAGACGCGGTGGGCGACGACCATCGTGGTCGTGTCGAGCGTCGACCGCAGACCGGCGAGGATCTCGGCCTCGACCACCGGATCCACGGCAGACGTCGCGTCGTCGAGGATCAAGACGCGGGGCCGTCGCACGAGGGCGCGGGCCAATGCCACCCGCTGGCGTTGGCCGCCGGAGAGCGTCACCCCGCGCTCACCCACGATCGTGTCGTAGCCGTCGGGCAGCTGCTCGATGAAGAGGTCGGCCTGGGCGATGCGCGCGGCGTCGTGGATGTCGGTCGCCGGGAGATCGGCCCCCAACGTGATGTTGGCCCTGATCGAGTCCGCGAAGAGGAACGTCTCCTGGAACACCATGGCGACCGCGGCGCGCAGTGCCGCCGGGTCGATGTCCTGCACGTCGATCCCGGCCAGCTGCACGGATCCGGCGTCGGCGTCACCGAGTCGCACCACCAGGTCGCAGAGCGAGGTCTTGCCTGCCCCGGTGCTGCCGACGATCGCCACGATCTCCCCGGGCGCGACGGCGAAGGTGACGTCCTCGAGCACGGGCACCCCACGCTCGTACGAGAACGCCACGTGCTCGAAGCGCACGCCGAGCGGCTCGTCCGGGAGCGGCTGGCCCTCGTGCGGCACCGGCGCGGCGGGTTCGGCCAGCACCGCGTCGATGCGGGCGATCGAGACGACGGCCCGCGGCATCTCCTGCAGGAAGAAGCCGACGACGCGCATCGGGAACGCGAGCAGGCTGAACAGCGCCACGGCCTGCACGAGGGCACCGGACGTCAGCCGCCCGTTCGTGACCTGCCACGAGCCGATGAGCAGCAGCACGATGATGCCGACGTTGGGGATGGCGTCGATCGTCGGCTCGAACGTGCCCCGGATGCGGCCGACCCGCACCCGCGCATAGCGCAGGTCGTCCGCCGCCGACGCCATGCGCTCGATCTCGTGCGGAGTGCGGCCGAGGGTCTTGACCACGAGCGCCCCGTCGAAGCTCTCGTGCGCCACCCGCGAGACCTGCCCGACCTTCTCCTGCACGATCGCCACCGGCGCCTCGACGCTGCGGGTGTAGAGCCGGTTGACGAGGGCGAGCGTCGGGAAGAGCAGCAGCGCGATGACGGTGAGGACGGGATCGACCTGGATGAGGCTGATCACCGCGAACACGATGAGCACGACGACGCCGATGCTGAACGGGAACGCGTTCAGCAGCTCCGTGGCGGCCAGCACGTCCGCGTCCGCATGGGCCAGCAGCTCACCGGTCGGCTTGGCCCGGTGGTACGCCATCGGCACGTCGAGGTACGTGCCGGTGACGCCGCGGCGCAAGCGGGCCTGCGTGCGGAAGGTCGTCAGCGCCGCGAAGTACCGCCGCAGCACGATCGACAGCGCGCGCACCCAGCCGACCAGCAGCAGCGCCAAGGCGGCGCTGCGGATCCGGTCGGTCGAGGTGCCGGTGCTGAAGGCGGGCACGATCACGTCGTTCGTGACGCGGCCGAGGATCACGGTGGTGCCGACGACCGCGCTCGCGTAGATGGTGGCGCCAACCAGCGAGATCCCGTAGGTCAGTGGCTCCGCGCGCACGTAGCGCCACACCAGCCGGATGCCCCGGCCGAAGACCCCTTGTTGTCCCTTCACGACTTCCCCCGACGCCTCGATGGCCGACGGCGACCGGGCCGGTGCCGGCCCGGTCGAGCGGTCACCCCGGCAGCTGGAGGGACTTCACCTCGAGGAACTCCTCGAGCCCGAACGGGCCGAGCTCGCGGCCGTTGCCCGACTGCTTGTAGCCCCCGAAGGGCGCCGAGAGGTTGAACGCCCCGCCGTTGATCTCGACCTGCCCCGTGCGCATCTTGCGGGCGAAGGCCTTCGCGCGCTCGACGTCACCCGACTGCACCCCACCGGCGAGCCCGTACACCGTGGAGTTCGCGATCTCGAGCGCCTCCTCCTCGGAGTCGTACGGCATGATGCACAGCACCGGCCCGAAGATCTCCTCCTGGGCGATGGTCATGTCCTTCGTGACGTCGGCGAACACCGTCGGGCGCACGAAGTACCCCTTGTCGAGGCCGTCGGGGGCACCCGGGCCGCCCGCGACGAGGGTGGCGCCCTCGTCGATGCCCTTGCGGATGTAGTCCTGCACGCGGTCGCGCTGCGCGGCGGAGATCAGCGGGCCGAGCGCCGTGCCCTCGGCGTCGGCGGGGCCGACCTGCAGGCCGTCGGCGGTGGCGGCCGCCAGCTCGACCACCTTGTCCTGCAGGGCGCGCGGCACGACCATGCGGGTCAGCGCGGAGCAGGTCTGGCCCGAGTTGAGGTAGCAGCCGAACTGCACCCCGGCCGGGACGGCGGCCTCGAGGTTGGCGTCGTCGAGGATGACGTTGGCCGACTTGCCACCGAGCTCGAGCGCGACGCGCTTCACCGTCTGCGCGGCGACCTCGGTGACCCGCTTGCCGGCGCGGGTCGAGCCGGTG
>CAYUOL010000424.1:0-5098 GCA_964446345.1 uncultured Iamiaceae bacterium
GCGTTCTTCACCGAGCAGGAGGCGGGCACGCCGGGCGCCTCCTACGTGGATCGGTCGGTGCTTGCGCCCGTGGCGATCCCCACCACCTACTCGGGCGCCGAGCTCACCCCGTTCTTCGGGATGACCGATCCGAACACGCGCCAGAAGCGCGGCGCCGGGGGACCGACCTCGGCCCCGATCGCCGCGATCTACGACGTCGACCTGACGCTGTCCACCCCGGCCCAGGTGCGCGCCGAGACCGGCATGAACGCGCTGGCCCACTGCATCGAGGCGGCGTGGTCACCCACCCGCACCCCCGAAGCCGAGGCCATCGCGCTGGCGGGCGCGGCGCGGATCTTCTCGTCGCTGCCCGCGACCGTCGCGGCGCCGGACCACCCCGACGCCGCGCGCCTGATGCTCGAAGGAGCGGTGCTCGGCGGGCGCTGCCTGCAGAACGCGTCGATGGGGGTCCACCACGGGTTGGCCCAGCTCGTCGGCGGGCGCACCGGCATCGCGCACGGCCTCGCCAACGCCGTGCTGCTGCCGCACACGATCCGGTTCAACGCCGACGCCGTTCCCGACGCGATCGCGCGGTTGGCCGCAGCCTGCGAGGTCGAGCCGGCCGCCCTGCCCGACGCCGTCTCGGGCCTGCTCGATGCGCTCGGCCTGCCCCATCACCTGGAGGAGTGCGGCATCGACGAGGACGACCTCGACGCCGTCGCCCGCCTGAGCCAGTCGAGCCCCGGCGTGCAGGCCAACCCGAAGCGCGTCACCGAGGACGACGCCCGCACCATCCTCGACGCGGCCTGGTGAGGGTCCCGGCCGCCAACGCGGTGCTCAGGCCAGCACGCGCTTCTTGAAGCCGACGATCCCCCGCCACAGGAAGAGCGCCGTGAAGGCCGTGAGCACGGGGAAGACGACGGCGAGCGACATGTGGTCGACGTTGGTCAGCGCGGCGCGGAACCCCTCGCTGATGTAGACGAGCGGGTTGACGAGCACGAGCCACTGCAGCCACGGGATCGCGCTGAGGCTCTGCCAGGGGAAGTAGATGCACCCGAGGAACGTCAGCGGCACGACGACGATGCCGAAGAGCAGCGGCACGGTGCGCGGATCGAAGGCCGTGCCGAAGAACAGCCCGAGGCTCGACGCCGCGACGCACGCCAGCGGCGCGAAGGCGAACAGCACGACCCAGTGGAACTGGATGTTCACGGGCGTGGCCGGGACCCACAGCGCGATCGGGAAGACGATGACTGCCGCGATCATGCACTGCAGCGCGCCCGACACGACCTTCTCGATGGCCACGAACTCGACCGGCAGGGGAGCGAGCACGCGGTCCTCGATCTCCTTCGTGTAGCCGAACTCCTGCACGAGGGGCAGCGCCACGGCCTGGATGCCCTGGAACAGGATCACGCTGCCGAGGACGCCGGCGATGAGCATGGTCGAGAAGAGGCCCGCGGCGGTCGGGTCGAGCGACGAGGGGCCGATGCCCTGACCGATCTTCGGGAACACGTACGTGAACACGAACACGAGCAGGAACGGCTGGATGATCGTGCGCGGGATGAACTCCTTGAGGTTCTTGCGCAGCACGTAGAAGTCGCGCAGCAGCAGCGCCTTGAACGCGGTGCCGGGGGAGACGACGGCGCCGGTGGCGGCGATGGGTGCACCGGCATCCGTGGGCTCGGTGGTCACGGTGTCGCTCATTCGCGGAGGTCCTTCCCGGTCAGCTTGATGAACACGGTCTCGAGCGTCGGCTCGTTGATGGAGAGGTCGGTGACGGTGTGGCCGTTGTCGTCGGCCAGCTGCACGACGGCCGGCAGCACGCCCTGTGCGCCCTTGACCTCGAGCAGCACCTTGTCCTCGACGACGCTGGCGTCGGTGGCGCCGTCGATCTGCGAGCGCAGCAGCGTGGCCAGTGCGTCGAGGGAGCTCCGATCCGAGGTGGCCGCCGAGATCGTGACGACGGTGTCGATCCCCATCGACGCCTTCAGCTTCTCGGGGGTGTCGAGGGCGAGCATGCGGCCGTGGTCGATGATCGCCAGCCGGCTGCAGAGCTGGTCGGCCTCTTCCATGTAGTGCGTCGTGAGCAGGATGGTCTGTCCGTCGCCGTGCAGCTCCCCCAGGATCTCCCACAGGGCGATGCGGCTCTGGGGATCGAGGCCGGCCGTCGGCTCGTCGAGGAACAGGACGGACGGTCGGTGCATCACCGCGCGCGCCACCATCAGGCGCTGGGCCATGCCGCCAGACAGTGCGAGGACCGGCGCCTTGGCCCGCTCGCGGAGGCGGAACTGCTCGAGCAGCCGATCCGCCTCGGCCTTCGACGTCTTCGCCGACATGCCGAAGAAGCGCCCGTGGAAGTAGAGGTTCTCCCACACGGTGAGCGACCGGTCGAGCGTGTTCGTCTGCGGGACGACGCCGATGAGCGACTTGGCTCGCGCCGGGTGCTCCCACACGTCGATCCCGCCGACCACGGCCGTGCCGCTGGTGGGCACGACGCGCGTGGTCAACATGCCGGCAGTCGTGGTCTTGCCGGCGCCGTTGGGGCCGAGGAGCCCGAAGATCTCGCCGCGGTAGACGGTGAGGTTGAGCGCGTCGACGGCCTTCACGTCACCCGGGTAGATCTTCGTCAGGTCGTTCGTGCGGATGACCTCATCGGTGCCGAGCCGTCCCGCTGGCGCGTCCAGCGTCCCCTGCTCACTCATGTCGTTCCCTCATGTGTGGTTCCCCTCATGTCGCTCGCCTGTCTCTCCTGCTGGCCGGCCCACGGACCGTCGCTCACGCGACCTCGGTCTGCTCGCTGGCCTTCTCGTGGGTCTTCTCGTCGGTCCGGGTGCTGGTCCCGCCGCCACGCGGTTCGGCCTGCTCGCCGGCGGTGACGTAGGAGTGCAGCTTGCCCAGCGCGCGGCGCATCGAGCGGAGCTCGGCCTCGGAGAGCTGGGCGCGGATCAGGGCATCCGCCTCGTCCATCACCGCCTTGAGGCGCTCGAGGTGGGCGCGGCCCTGGGGGGTGATGGTCACGCGCGTGATGCGGCGATCGTGGCGATCGCGGGTGCGCCGCACGTGGCCCTCGGCCTCGAGGCGGTCGATGTGGCGCACGAGGGCGGGGCCGCCGATCGCCATGTTCGCCGCGAGCTCGCGCTGGGAGAGCCCCGGGGCTGCAGCGTCGGCGGCGTTCCACAGGACGATCCAGGTCGTCAGGCTCGATCCCTCGGGCGCGAGCCGGTGATCGATCCACTGCTGCATCGCCTTGTTGGTGAGGGCCAGCTGCCGTCCGATCGGTAGGTCCACGACGAGGACGCTACCGCAATCGTTCGCATATGAACGATTCGGAGACGAACTTTCTCCGCACCGACTCCGGCGGGTGCGCAAACGGTGCGCACGGCCGCAGATAGCCTCGCCGCGTCCGGCCGCGAACCCACGCCACGAGGCCTCCTGTCCATGCCCGTCTCGACACGAACGAACCACCACCCGGCGCGGCCGGCACGGGCGCCCCGGCCGTCGTGGCGCGCGGGCGCGACCCTGGTGGGGGCCGGCATCGTCCTCACGCTCGCGGCGTGCAGCGCAGCCTCGACACCGACGATCGACGGCACCCGGATCGAGCAGAAGATCCAGGCCGAGGCCAACGGCTCCGACGTCACCGTCGAGAAGGTCTCGTGCCCGAACGGCAGAGCCGCGAAGGCGAACGAGACGTTCCAGTGCACGGCCACGGTCACCGGGGGCACGACCTTGACCTACGACGTGCTCATCGCCTCGGACAAGGGCGACTACACGTACAAGTTGGCGCCGAACCAGACGTTGGACGGCGAGGGGGTCGCCGCCGAGGTCCAGGCCGATGTGGCGGCGAGCTCGCCCGACTTCGCGACCGCCACCGTCACCTGCCCCAAGCGCGTGGTGGCCCCGACCGGACGCGCCACCTTCGAGTGCGCGCTGGTGCTCGGGGGTCAGTCGGCCACGATGGTCGTGACCAAGGCGCCGGGCCAGCTGGCCGACTGGTCCTTCAAGAAGTAGGGCGCGCGCCACCCGGGCGCGGCGGGGTCAAGCCCGGTAGCGACTGGGCGCCTGGCCGGTCCACTGCTTGAAGGCGCGCGAGAAGGTGGCGGTCTCACTGAAGCCGAGCAGGTAGGTGATCTCGGTGACAGAGTGCCCGCCGCCCCGCAGGTAGCCGATGGCGAGGTCGCGGCGCACGTCGCGCAGGACCTCGCGGTACGAGGTGCCCTCGTCCTGCAACTGGCGCTGCAGCGTGCGCGGGCCCGTCGCGAGCGCGGCGGCCGTGGCCACGATCGACGGCTCGCCGCCGGGCAGGAGGTCGGGCAGCGCGCGGCGCACGAGCACGGCGGTCGTCGTCGGTTCGAGGCGGGCGAGGTACGCCGCGGTCACGTCGTCGTGCAGCTTCGCGATCTCGGGGTTGCCGCCGGCGACCGACCGACCGGCGTCGGCGAGGGCGTACGACAGCCGGTTCTCGGGTGCCCCGAAGGTGAGCGGGCACCGGAAGACCTGCGCGAAGCGGGTGGCGTCGTGGCCCTCGGCCGGCGCCGGACGCTCGAGGGCGGCGTGGCGCGGGTTCACGTCGCGATCGAGCATGAACCGGGCGGTGCGCACGATGGCGGCGAGCACCGCGTCGACCGGCTCGAACGCCGGGCGCTCGGCCCCGGGGCGCCAGCCGACCACCAGGGTGACGGTGTCGCCCTCCTCCTCCACGCGGGCGTCGGCGACGTCGGCGGTGATCGCGCTGTAGCGGGCGACGCGATGCAGGGCGTCGCGCAGCGTCGGGCTCGTGATCACGGCATGGCCGAGGGTGTGGAAGGTGCCGGGGCGCACGAACCGGGACACGTCGAGCCCGAGGGTGGGCTCGCCGGTGTGGGCGACGGCCGCGTGCCACAGGCGCGTGGAGGCGTCGAGCGGGATGCGGTGGTCGGGATCCTCCAGCGCGTCGCGGGAGATGCCGGCCTCGTGGGCGAGCGCGGCCGCATCGACCCCGCGCTCGGTGAGGGCGCGCAGCAGGGTGCCGGTCCAGGCCGTGAGCACCGTCGGTTCGGGCGGCGACGCCGGGGGGAGGGACGAGGGCACCGCTTGCTCCTATGTCAAGCCGCCTGCTCGAGGCAAGTCTCGGCGGCAGGTTGGG
>CAYUOL010000425.1:0-5047 GCA_964446345.1 uncultured Iamiaceae bacterium
TCGACGCTGCGGTCCGCAGCGGCGATCTTCGCCAGCGCGTTCCGGCGCAACCAGGCCGAGCAGGAGCTCGCCGCGCGCGCCCGCACCGACGAGCTCACCGGGCTGGCCAACCGCTGGGCGTTCCAGGAACGGCTCGAAGAGGTGATCACACCCAGCCCGTCGCTCCCGGCCGCCACGACGTCGCTCGTGCCGCGCGCCACGACGGTGACCACCGACCGCGTGGTCGTCGGCAGCTTCAACCTGGACCGGTTCCACATCCTCAACTCGGCGCTCGGCCGAGAGTCGGGAGACCGGCTGCTGGTCGACGTCGCCCGCCGGCTCTCGCGGGCGGCGGGTGACGACATCGTGGTGGCGCGCAACCAGAGCGACGAGTTCCTGCTGCTGTTCACCGATGTGCAGGGGGTCGCCGGGGCGATCCGACGGGCCGAGGACCTGCTCGAAGCGATCCGCGCGCCGTTCGACCTGAACGGCGACCTCGTCACCATCACCGCGAGCGTGGGGCTGGCACCCATCGCGGCGATCGACGAGCACGCCGCGCCGGAGAGCGTCGCCGCCGAGCTCTGCCGCCGGGCCGAGCTGGCCATGCGCCAAGCCCGCCAGCTCGGCGGTGGTCGCATCGAGACGGACGACCGCACCATCCGCAGTCGGGTCGCCGAGCGTGTCCGCCGGGAGTCCGAGCTGCGCGCCGGCATCGTCACGGGCGAGCTCACCGTGCACTACCAACCCGAGTTCGACCTCGCTACGCGCACGGTCATCGGCGCCGAGGCCCTGGCCCGCTGGAACCACCCGGTGCAGGGGTTGCTCAACGCCGTGGACTTCATCCCGATCGCCGAGGAGAGCGGCTTCATCGCCGAGCTGGGCGAGCAGGTGCTGCGGTCCGCGTGCGGCATGCTCGCCGAGGTCGACCTGGCCCCGGAGCGCACGTTCGAGCTCAAGGTCAACGTGTCGACGCGCCAGCTCGATGCCTCCCTCCCCGCGCTCGTCGCGGACGTGCTCGGCGCGACGGGCCTCACCCCGACGCGGCTGTGCTTCGAGCTCACCGAGAGCGCGCTGCTCTCCGATCCCGAAGGTGCGGTCGTGGTGCTGCGCCAGCTGCGGGATCTCGGCGTCGGCTTGGCGATCGACGACTTCGGCACCGGCTACTCGTCGATGCTCTACCTGAAGCGGCTGCCGGTCACCTTGCTGAAGATCGACCAGACCTTCGTGGCGGGCCTGCCGACCGAGATCCACGACCGGGCGATCGTGCGGGCCACGGTGCAGCTGGCGAACAGCCTCGCGATCGACGTGACCGCCGAGGGCGTCGAGAGCGAGGAGCAGATCGCGTCGCTGCTCGACCTCGGGTGCACCCGCGGCCAGGGGTTCCTCCTCGGCCGGCCGGCGCCCGCCGACGTGCTCTTCTCCGCGCTGCAGTAGCGAGCGGTCGCATCCGGCGGACACGGCGGTAGCGTCCCCGCATCGACGACGTGTGACGATGGGGGAGCGCGAGATGCACTACCGGAGCTTGGGACGTACGGGGTTGCGCGTCAGCCCGTTCTGCTTGGGGGCGATGATGTTCGGGGCCTGGGGCAACCCCGACCACGACGACTCGGTGGCGATCATCCACGCCGCGCTCGATGCCGGCATCAACTTCATCGACACGGCCGACGTGTACTCGGCGGGGGAGTCCGAGGAGATCGTCGGCAAGGCCATCGCCGGACGGCGCGACGAGGTCGTGCTGGCCACGAAGTTCTTCGCTCCGATGGGCGACAAGCCCAACATGAGCGGGGGCTCGCGCTACTGGATCATGAAGGAGTGCGAGGCGAGCCTGCGGCGCCTGGGCACCGACCACATCGACCTCTACCAGGTGCACCGGCCCGATCCGGGCGTCGACATCGACGAGACGCTCGGTGCCCTGTCCGACCTCGTGCACCAGGGCAAGGTGCGCTACCTCGGCAGCTCGACGTTCCCGGCGTCGGAGATCGTCGAGGCGCAGTGGACCGCGGAGCGGCGCGGCCGGGAGCGCTTCGTGTGCGAGCAGCCGCCGTACTCGATGCTCGTGCGCGGCATCGAGGGCGACGTCCTGCCCACGTGCAAGCGCCACGGCATGGGCGTCATCCCGTGGAGCCCGCTCGCCGGCGGGTGGCTCTCGGGGAAGTGGCGCAAGGGCGCGGAAGACCTCGGCAGCCGTCGCGCCCAACGGGTGCCCGATCGCTACGACCTGACGAAGCCCGAGAACCAGCGCAAGCTCGATGCCGCGGACGCCCTGGGGGCGCTGGCCGACGAAGCCGGGCTGCCCCTCGTCCACCTCGCGCTGGCCTTCGTGATCAACAACCCGGCGGTGACGGCGGCGATCATCGGGCCGCGCACGATGGACCAGCTCACGAGCCAGCTCCCGGCGCTCGACCTGCAGCTGAGTGCCGACGTGCTCGACCGGATCGACGAGATCGTTCCGCCGGGGACCAACCTCACGTGGGCCGACGCGGGCTACGCGCCGCCGATGGTGGCCAACGCGAAGGACCGCCGCCGCCCGGCTCGCTGAACAGGGTCAGGCGAGCTCGCGCTCGGCCTTGCCGAGGCGGAAGCCGAGGGCGAGCAGCAGCACCCCGGACAGGAAGAAGAAGATCCCGACCACGAACGTGAACACCACGGCGGCCATGCCCTCGACCGCGATCACGACGATGCCGAACAAGATCCAGAAGATGCCGCGCCAGAGGTACAGGGACCGCTCCTCGAGGTCCTTCGGCACCCGTCGCGACAGCACCAGCTGGATGACGCCGCCGATCACGAGGTTGAGGCCGATGAGGATGCACACGATGTTCACGGTGATGTCGGGATAGAAGATCGCCACCAGGCCGACGACGAGATCGAGGACCCCACGCAGGAGCAACAGCCCCCAGTAGGTGCCGGCGCGGTGGGTGACGAGCGCGTCGAGGGTCTGCGCGATGCCGGCGATCACGAACCCGATGCCGATGACCACGGCGACGGCCTTCACCGTGTGGTCCGGCCAGGCCATCGCGACGACGCCGATGATCAACGAGATCGCGCCCACGGTCAGCGCCGCGGCTCGGCTGCCGCGCAGCACGCTCACGTCGACGCTGTCGAGGGGCAGCCCCGCTCGCGGATCCGGTGCACCGATGTCGGTCATGGCTGCCTCCCGAAGAACGGGTCGTGCGGGCGGCGTCGTCGCCGCTCTGCTCCCCCAGAGGCTAAGCGCCCGCCCCCTCGACCGGGGGGAGCCACGGAGCGATCACGCAGGGGGCGCCACGAAGCCCGGGCCGGCGGCCGCGTCCAGCGCCGCGGCGATCCGCAGCAGGCGGCGATCCGAGAGGAACGGCCCGACGATCTGCAGGCCGACGGGCAGCCCGGCCGGGGTCGGCCCGGTGGGCACCGTCACGACAGGGAGCAGCACGGACCCGATCGCACCGCACCACGCCACGGCCACGAGGTGGGGCACCTCCACGCCGTCGACGTCGAGCACGCGCTGGGTGATGTCGCGCTCGGTGTCGTGGGGGAACGCGGCGGTCGGCATGACGGGCGCGAGCACGACGTCGTAGCCCTCGAACAGCTCGGCCCACGCCCGGCGCTGGTACTGGCGCAGCGCGTTGGCGCCGGCCCAGCTGCGGTACCGGCTGGAGAGGGCCCGGGCGGAGACGAGCAGCGGATCGTCACCCAGCACAGACTCGAGCTCGGCGAAGGGCGCGTAGACCTCGTCGGGCAACCCGGTGCCGATGATCGGGAGCACCAGCTCTTGCCACGACCGCAGCCCG
The DNA here is from genome assembly GCA_964446345.1 of uncultured Iamiaceae bacterium. Classification (GTDB taxonomy): domain Bacteria; phylum Actinomycetota; class Acidimicrobiia; order Acidimicrobiales; family Acidimicrobilacustridaceae; genus CAYUOL01. Next base: position 3,747 of record CAYUOL010000425.1, read on the forward strand.
TCCGCGAGGGCGACGGGCAGCGGAACGGCATCCACCCGCACGCCGGCGTCGGACAAGCGCGTCGCGTACGCCTCCAGGTTCGTGCCCACCTCGCCCGCGACGGGCAGGAGCTCCGCGCCCTAATCGAACACCGTCGCCACGCGCAACGAGCGGAGGTCGTCGATCGGGGGCCCGGCCGCGAGGTCGAGGCGCCACCCGCGTGCATCTTCGGGCAGCGGCCCGGCGACGATGTCGAGCATCACCTCGAGGTCCTCGAGGCTGCGCGCCAGGGGGCCGTTGCAGTTGACATCCGGCTCGACCAGGCTCCCGGGAGGCCCCGGGATGTGGCCACGCGACGGGACGACGCCCCAGGACGGCTTCAGCCCGTAGACGCCGTTGAAGTGCGCGGGGGAGCGGATCGAACCACCGATGTCGCTGCCCAGCTCGAACGGGGTCATCCCCGTGGCGACCGCGGCCGCGGCGCCGCCGGAGGAACCGCCGGTGGTGCGCGTGGTGTCCCACGGGTTGCTCGTCACGCCGTACACGTCGTTGTACGTCTGGAAGTCACCGGCATAGAGCGGCACGTTGGTCTTGCCGAACACGATGGCCCCGGCGTCCTTGAGCCGCCGCACGGCGAGGGCGTCGTGCGCGGGCACGTGGTCCTTCAGCTCCGGCGCGCCCGAGGTGGTGACGAGCCCCTCGGTCTCCCACACGTCCTTGATCGTCAGGGGCAGGCCGTGGAGGGGCCGCGACGCAACCGGGTCGCCGGCGGCGGTGGCCTCGTCGGCGGCGGTCGCCGCCGCCCGGGCCCGCTCCGCGTCGAGGGCGACGACGGCGTTCAGGGCCGGGTTCCGGGTCTCGACCACGCCGAGCAGGTGGTCGAGCAGCTCCCGGCTGCCCAGCGACTTGTCGTGCAAGGCGGCGGCGAGCTCGGCAGCGGTGGCGGTCTCGAGATCCATGGCGGGACCGTAGCCCCGGCGGGTGATCGCCGGTGTGGCGAACGCCACCCACCAAACTGGTCAGACCAGTTGACCAGTAGACCAATTCGGCGTACGGTCCTCCCATGCCGCTGCAGCCCGTCGCCCGCCAATCGGTCTCCGATGCCGCGTTCCACCAGCTCGAGGCCGAGATCCTCTCCGGTCGCCTGGCCCCGGGCGATGCGCTCCCGAGCGAGCGGTCGCTGACCGAGACCCTCGGCGTCAACCGCCAGGCGGTGCGCGAAGCGCTCAAGCGCCTCGACCAGGCCGGGCTCGTCGAGATCAGCCACGGCGGCGCCACCCGCGTGCGTGACTTCCGCACCGAGGGCGGCCTCGATCTGCTGC
>CAYUOL010000426.1:0-5035 GCA_964446345.1 uncultured Iamiaceae bacterium
AGAATGTAGGGAGACCTATATATATCTGTCAACCGATGTTCTTCGGGCGCCAGGGGTTCAGTCGGGTTCGGCGAAGAGGGCGACGCTCGCCGTGAACCCGTGGAGGAAGTTCTGCGCGCCGATGGGCCCGATCTCACCTGCGCAGAACATGCCGGCGACGGCATGGCGCTCGACCATCGCATCCAGGACCTGCGCGTCGTGGTCGGGCTCACCGAACAAGCGGATGCCCCGGCCGTTGCAGGTGAACAGGAGCGCGCCGGCGCCCTGGCGACCGGCCAGCAGCGCGCGCAGGTCCTCGTCGGCCGCGAGCGCGTCGCGCACGTGGAACTGGACGGTGGTGCCCACGGCGACCTCCGGGCCCACGGCGATCGCCCCCGTCTCGCGGTCGGTCCCCAGCACGGTGCGCACGAGGAAGTCGCCGCGCGCGAAGTCGAGCTTGTGCTCGTCGATCACGACCCCGAGCTGCACGCCGCGCCCCATGAGCGTGCGCGTCTCGTCCGGGGCCGCCGCGAACAGCGCCTCCAAGCGGGCGAGCGCCGGCTGGCCCGCGATCTCCTGGATCACGTTGCCCTCGGATCGCGTCACCACCAAGGGGTCACCGATGGGACGGCACCCCTGCGACACGATCGACGTCATGCGCTGCTGGGGTCCGAGCAGCACGGCGGCCGCACCGTGGTCGTGCACCGAACCGTTCACGACGAGGCGGTTCTGCGCGGGTCCGATGCCGTTGGAGGCGAGCCCGCCCAGGACCACCAGGTCGGGGTGGCTCGCCCGCAGGTCCCCGAGCGCGGCCTCGACCGGGAAGGACGCCGGATCCGCGAGCAGCAGCATCGCCGTGGCCGCCTCGAGGGCGTCTTGATCGAGCCCGAACCGCGGGCGGCCGGTGCCCATCGCGATCAAGTGCGTCGCCGAGACCGGACCGAAGCGCGCCGCCCACAACGAGATCGCCGGCTGCTCCTCGACCTCGCGATCGCCACCCACGACCGACGCCGCAGTGGCGCCGATGAACGCGCCCGGGCGCAGCACGGTATGCACGGCGGCGGCGATGTCCTCGAGGGCACCCGCGTGCACGCCCGTCACGAACAGGGCGACGAGGTCGGGTTCCTGGCCGACGGCTTCGAGGATCTGGCCCAGCACCTCCCCGGTGGCCTGCGTGGCCAGCGGGTGTTCGGAGAGGGCGGCGGCGAACGGCAAGGGGTGGGTGCGATCCGGTCAGGCGTCGCCGTCGCTCGCGGCGGTGAACCCGGACGACGTGGTCTCGGGTGCGCCGGGCGTGGGCCCTTCGGTCCCGGGCAAGGGCGGGAGGACGAGGTACGGCACGACCGTGACCGGCCCCATGTCGAGGCGGCAGTGGGCTTCGATGGGGCCGTAGTCGGCGAACTCGAGCTCGGCGCGCACCAGCCGGTAGTTGAACTTGCCCGGCTCGACCTCGAGGGGCTGGACGTTGCGGGCGATCTGCTCGCCGGCCCGCTTGTACACGACCTCGAGCGCTGCGGTCGGCCGTGCGTCGTAGGGGCAGTGGACGATGACCACGAGGTGCGGTTCGATCGTGAACGGCGGCGTGCTCGGTGCGACCGCCGAGAACTGGATGCCGGTCAGGTCGATGCGCGTCGAGGGCCCGGGGACCTGGCGCAGGTCGATGCCCTCGATGAACAGGGCCGCGAGGATCTCCATGCGCGGCACCTTACCCGGCGTCCTGCGGCGCTCCCTCCCGGCGGTCCACGCATGCGCGGCGCGCGTGGCAGGAGGGGAGGAACGACGGGTCGGCGCACCGCCGACGGTTAGCCTGAGCGTCGTGGTGGACGTCGAACCAGTGTCAACTCGGGATGCGATCCTCCATGAAGCGCGCCACCTCTTCGCGGAGCAGGGCTACGAGCGCACGTCCCTGAACGACATCGCCGCCGGTGTCGGCATCAAGCGGGCCAGCGTGCTGCACCACTTCCCCTCGAAGGAAGCCATCTACCAGGAGGTCTTCAACTCGGCGCTCGCCGTGTGGATCGACCGGGTGATGGAGGAGTCCAGGCAGGAGCGTCCTGATCACGGGTGGTCCTACGTGGACGACGTCATCACCGCCGGCTTCCGCTTCTTCATGGAGAACCCCGAGTTCGTGTCGATCGTGCGGCGCGAAGCGCTGAACCGCGACAGCAAGCTGGGCATCGACCTGGGAACCGCCTTGCGCCCGATGTTCCAGCAGGCGGCGAGCTACTTCGAGCGCGAGATGGACGCCGGCACCTACCGCCGCTTCGACCCCGAGCAGCTCCTGCTGACCGGGTACGGCGCGCTGCTCAGCTACTTCAGCGACCTGCCCTTCATCAAGGGCCTCCTCGATCGCGACCCGCTCGCCCAGGACCTGCTCGAGCTGCGCCTGCAGCACTTCCGCGAGTTCTTCCGCGCCGCGCTCATGCCCTGCGGTCCCGACTCGGACTGACCTCGACCCCGCTCGGATCGCGGGCGGACCCGACCGATCAGCTCCCGACCGATCAGCTGCCGACCGATCGGCTCCTGACCGATCAGGTCACGTCGGCGGCAGCAGCCGTCGATCCTTCAAGGGGAGCGCGCACGGCGCCGTCACCCGCGTGGCCGCGGGCCCGCTCGTGACCATCACCTCGGCGCCCGGGGCCGCTGTGAACGCGCCGTCGACGAGCTCGACCGGGCGGTGGTCGACCGCGACGGTGATGGCCCGGTCGCGCTCGAACCGGTCCAGCTGCTCGGATGCATGGCGAACCAAGCGATCGACCGCGTTGGCGCCTTCCTGAAGAGACGCTCCGCGGTAGCGCCACTCGCCGTCGGGCCACTGCCCGAGGACCGGCCGGAACGAGCTGCGGGGGCCCATCACGCTGACCGTGCCCCGGCGCGCCGCGGGCCAGAGCATCGAGATGGCCAGCGCCTGCTCGACCGCGGACTGGTTGTCGGCCGCGGCCGCCCGGCCGACGCCCTGCTCGTCGATGGCGACCACGGGGTGGATCGCCTGGAGGACCCGCGCCGCGGCGAGGCCGACCTGGGCCTCCTGCTTCATCTGGTCGATCCACGGCGCAGCCTCGTCGCCGAGGCCGCCCGCCTCGCCCTGCTGCGCGGCCCGCAGCCAGGTCGTCAGCGCCGTGAGCGGCTCGACCCAGTCGGGTGTCGTCGACGTCGCGATGACCTCGTCCACCAGCCGGTTCGGCCGGTCGCCGTCGCACGCCTCGGCCAGCACGCGGATGCCCAGGGAATCGACGGCACGGGCCCACGCGTCTTCGGGGACGTCACCGCGCAGGTAGCCGGCGATCGAGGCGAGCGCCGGCTTCGAGGCCATGGGCTCGACCATCGGGTTGGCCATGTAGCCCGAGCACTCGGGGCCGAGATCGGCGTGTCGGCCCCGCAGGGGCCCGAGGAAGAGCCGATCGCGCATGATCGCATCGTTGACCGGATAGTTGTCCCACACGAACGGTCGGCGCCCACCGAGCGCGGCGGCCCGGGCCCGAGCATCGTCGGCGCTGATGGTGTCGCAGACGACCGTCGCTCCCGTCCATGCCACCGGCACGTCGTCGGGCACGCGCGCGGCGAGCGCATCGAGGTACGCGCTCGACGCCGTGCCGGTGTACTCGGTGGGCACCAGGATGAGATCGGCCCGGTCGCCGAGGTGCTCGCGCAACCAGACCGTGAGCTCGGCGTGCTCGCCGCCCAGGCCGGGGGTCATCGGGATGTCGTCGAGCGCGAGGCAGACCAGTCGCACACCGACGGCCAGCAGCTGGTCGCACTTGGCGCCCAGCGCCGCACGGTCCTCGGACGACGCGCAGTCGATGCTCAAGCCGGGAGAGACGCCGAACCCGACCTCCAGCGTCCCCTGCTCGACCAGGCCGCGGAACGCCGCGATCGCGTCGTCGGGGTACGGCTCGCGCCACCGCTCGCGGTGCAACGGGTCGTCCTTCGGCGCGTACACGTAGTGCGTCATCCCGCGCTCGTGGCACCAGCGCATGACGTCGGCCCGTGCGTCCCACGACCACGGCGGCCCGTAGAAGCCTTCGATCAGGCCTCGGAACGCCCATTCACCTGCGTCGCTCACATGTGCTCCTGGCTCTCGGGGGCCGCGGTCCGGGCGGGCTCGCATGCCGACGGGCCTTTTGGTGGCGCCGCCGTGCGGGCCAGTACGTTACGCACCCGGACGGCGCCGAGGCGCACGTGCCGCACGACGACGCGGATCACACGACACGATCACTCGAGACGGATCAGGGGTGCCGAGCATGGGGGACAGGACCGAACGCTGCGTGGAGCCGTGGGTCCGCCCATGACCGCCGTCGACGCAACGACCCTGAGCGAGGCGGCCTCGAAGGACCTGCTGCGGTCGTTCGGTGTCCCGATGCCGGACGAGCGCCTCGCGCCGACTGCCGACGATGCGGCGCGCGCCGCGAGCGCGATCGGCTTCCCGGTCGTGGCGAAGTTGTGTGGGGACGCGATCGCCCACAAGACCGAGCGTGGCCTCGTGCGCCTCGGGCTCGCGGACGAAGACGCGGTGCGCCACGCCGCCGCCGAGCTGCTGGCCGCGGCGACGCCCGCCGACGGCGACGTCGAGGTGCTGGTGGCGCCGATGCTGCGGGGCAGCCGGGAGCTGATCGCCGGGCTCAACGACGATCCGCAGTTCGGGATGACGGTGATGCTGGGCGTCGGCGGCATCCTCGCCGAGGCCGTGGCCGACGTGAGCATCCGCCTGGTGCCGATCGAGCGCGTCGACGCCGAGGACATGATCGACGACCTCGCGACCCAGAAGCTCCTCGGCGAGTTCCGCGGCGAGCCGGCGGTCGACCGCGAGGCGCTGGTCGACATCCTCGTCGGCCTGTCCGACGCCGCGGTCGCGGACCCCCGCATCAAGTCGGCCGACCTCAACCCGCTGATCGTCGTGGCCGGGAAGCCCATCGCCGTCGATGCCCTGGTCGAGCTGCGCACGGAGCCGGCCGCAGAAGGGGAGGGGCGCTGATGCCCACGCTCGAGCACTTCAACGCGCTGTTCGATCCGCGGGGGGTGGTCGTGGCCGGCGCGTCGTCCCATCCGGGCAAGTTCG
>CAYUOL010000427.1:0-4961 GCA_964446345.1 uncultured Iamiaceae bacterium
ATCGCGACGCAGAACCCGATCGACATGGACGGCACCTACCAGCTGCCCGAGGCGCAGCTCGACCGCTTCCTCATCCGGGCGGCCATCGGCTACCCGGACATCGACAGCGAGGTCGACATGATCTTCACGCACCGGTTGGGCACCGCGCAGGACCAGCTCGCCGCGGTCCTCACGCCCGACCACGTGATGTCGATGATCGGCATCGCCAACGAGGTGCACGTCGCCCCCGAGATCGCGCGCTACGCCGCCGCGATCTGCCACGCCACCCGCGGCCTGCCGCAGACGCGCCTCGGCGCGTCACCGCGCGCGAGCCTGGCGCTCGTGCGCGCGTCACGGGCCCACGCGGCGTCGATCGGCTGGCGCTACGTGGCGCCCGAGCACGTCAAGGCCGTCGCCGTGCCCGTGCTCTCGCACCGGCTGCTGCTGACGCCCGAGGCGGAGACGCAGGGCTACACCGGAGAGAGCCTCGCCCAGCAGGTGCTCGACGCCACGCCCGTGCCCACGGCCCCGGCCGCGCCGTAGTCGGCAGGACGTTCGGGGGACGAAGGACGATGCTCACCCGTCGAGGTCTCGGGGTGCTGGTGGCGGGCATCGTGCTGGCGATCAGCGGCGCGGTGCTCGGGTGGCCCGAGCTGGCGATCGTCGGGGTGGCCCTGGCGCTGGCCGTCGGCGTCGCGCTGGCCTTCCTCCTCGTGCGACCGCGCGTCGACGTGGTGCGCGAGATCGAGCCCGACCGCGTGACCGCCGGGGGCCTCGCGTACGGCCGCGTCAAGGTCTTCAACGCCGGCCGCCGCGAGTCGTACGGGTTCGTCGCGCGCGAGCGCTTCGGTGACGGCGTCGTCGAGGTGCCGATCCCGCGGCTCAAACCGGGCCGACGCAAGTCGACCCTCTACCGCTTGCCGGCCGAGCGACGCGGGGTTGTGCCGGTCGGGCCGATGCTGATCGGACGCGCCGACCCGCTCGGTCTGGTCCGCTCCGAGCGCGAGCACGGCGACGTGATCACGCTGTGGGTGCACCCCCGGCACCACGCGCTGACGCCGCTGCCCTCGATGCTGACACGCAGCCTCGAGGGCCCCACCTCCGACACCGCCCCGAACGGCAGCATCACGTTCCACGCGATCCGGGAGTACGTGATGGGCGACGACCTGCGCCAGATCCACTGGCGGTCGAGCGCGAAGACCGGGACGCTCATGGTGCGCCAGCACGTCGACACGAGCCTGCCCGACGTGACCCTCGTCGTGGACACGCGGTCGACCGCGCACGACGACGTGTCGTTCGAGACCGCCATGGAGGTCGTGGCGTCGCTCACGCTCGCGTCCACCACGCGCTCGTTCCCGATCCAGCTGCACACGACCGGGGGCCTCGAGCTGTCGAGCCGCGGTCCGGGCAACGCGTCCCAGGAGTTCCTCGACCAGCTCGCCGCGCTCGACCCGGATCCGGCCACGGCCGACCGCGGCAACGCCCCGCGCCGCACCGACGGCGACGCGCCCGAGGCGATCGCCGGCCACGCCACCTCCCTGACCGGGTTGCTGAACCTGCTCGCGCGCGCCCGGGGCGGCAGCGGGCTGGTCGTGGTGGCGGCGGCGCCCACGGCCGAGGAGACCGCGGCCGTCGCGGCCATGACCCGCCGCTACGGCATCGTCACGCTCGTCGACTGCCGGCCCGATCCCGCGCGACCGCTGCCCACCGTGCACGGGGTCACCGCGATCAGCGCCCCGACGAGCGCCGCGTTCGCCGCCGAGTGGAACCGACGGCACCGATGAGCCGACGCGACCGCGCCGACGGCTCCTGGTCCGACCGCGAGGACCGGCGCGATCGGCGCGACGAGTCGCCCCGCCCGCTGCTCGCGCTCGGTCTCGTCGCGTTGCAGGTGCTCGTCGCCGCGACGGTCTGGCTGCGCATCTTCCCCGTGCGCGACGGGTTGCCGGTGATCCTGGTCGCGTCGGTCGTGCCCGTCGGGATCGCCGCGCTGGTGCCGTCGCGCCGGCGCGGCTGGCCCGGTCTGCTCGCCAACCTCGTCGCCTTCGTGGCGCTCGGCTTCGTGCTCGTCGCCACCGTGCCGGGCGGTGCGTTCGGTTCGGCGGCGAGCGACCTTGCACGGGGGCTGCTGCACGGGTGGGACGACCTGCTCTCGACCGTCGTGCCGGTGTCGGGTGATCCCGCCGTCGTCGTGGTGCCGTACGCGCTCACGTGGTTGGCGTCGCTGGCGGCGGCCCAGATCGTGACCCGCACCCGCGCCGTCGTCACCCCGGCGCTGCCGGCGCTGCTGCTCCTCGGCGCCGGCCGCCTGTACGCGCCGACGGGGGCGGCCACGTCGTGGGTGGCGGCCATCGGTGTGGCCGGCGTGGGCCTCGTGCTGGTCGCGGTGCGCAACGGCGCTACGCGCCCCGGCGCGGTCGCGTCGGGGACGTCGAACGCGAGCGCATCCGTCACGGCGCCCGAGGAGGACCGTGCCCCCGCCGCCCGCCGCGCGGGCCTGCTGGCGGTGCCGATCGCGCTGGCGGTCGTCGTGCTCGCCGCGGTCGTCGGCCCCGCCCTCGAGGGCGTCGCGGACCGACCGGCGGTGTCGTTGCGCCAGATCCGCGACCGCAGCGTCGATGTGCCGGCGCTGCAGGACCCGCTCGACAGCTACAACGCGACGATCGCCGCCGATCCCGATGCCGTGCGCTTCACCGTCGACAGCTCCGTGCCCCGCGACGCCTCGGCGCGCTGGCTGCTCGTGGCCCTCGACCGCTACGACGGGTCGGCGTGGTCGTCGAGCGCCCGGTACCGCCGCGCCGGCACGTCGCTCCCGGCCACGGCTGCGGCGACCGATCCGTCGAACGGCGATGCCGCGCTCGACGAGCGTGACCTCCCGACCGCCGGCGCGGTCACCACCACCGAGGTGCGCCAGACCATCACGATCGGCGGCCTCGGGGGCATCTGGTTGCCCGCGGCGTCGCGGGCCGTCGAGCTGCAGCTCGCAGACCCCGCGCAGAAGGCGGCCGTCGACCCGGCCTCGGGCACGTTGATCCTCGACGATGCGAAACCCGGCACGGGCGTGCCGCCGGGCCTGCGCTACGAGGTCACCTCGGCGGTCACGACCCCGACGGCCGCCGCGCTGACCACGGCCGCGCTGCCGACCTCGCCCGCGTTCCGCCGCGACGTCGAGCTGCCGCCGGGGCTGCCGCAGCCGATCAACGACGCGACGACCACGGCCATGGCCCGCGCCGCGAGTCCCTTCCAGCAGGCGGCCGCGCTCGAGGCGTACTTCCACGGCAACGGGTTCGCGTTCGACGCGCAGGCGCCGACGGGCCACAGCTACGGCGACCTCGTGCGGTTCCTCGGCTCGGGCCGCAACGCGAAGCGCGGAACGGACGAGCAGTTCGCCACCGCCTACGTCGTGATGGCCCGCGCCCGGGGGTTGCCGGCGCGGGTGGCCGTCGGCTTCCGGCGCGGCGCCCAGGTGGACGGGGGCGGCACGAGCACGATCCAGTACCGCGTGACCGCGGCCGACACGGCGGTGTGGCCGGAGGTGTACTTCGCCGGGGTGGGGTGGGTGCCCTTCGACCCGGTGCCCAGCACCAGCTCGGCCCCCCCGCCCCCGCAGGACCCGATCACCGAGGAGGTGTCGACCGGCAAGGCGCGCGCCGCCGAGGCCGCGGCCACGAACCAGTCGGTGCCCCCCGCCGCGAACCCAATCCTCGACCGCAGCGCGGAGGCCGAGAGCGGGCGACCGCTCTGGGTCTGGGTGCTCGCCGGCGTCGTCGCGCTCGTCGTGCTGCTCGGGCTCGTGCGGCTGGGCCTCGCGGCGCGACGACGGCGGCGCGTCGCGAAGCGGCGCGCCGCGCGGCGCACCGCCCCCGATCCCGGACGCCGCGTCCTCGGCGCCTGGCACGAGGTCGTCGAGCTGCTCGAGGCCTCGGGGCTCGACAGCCTGCAGGCGTCCACCGTCGGCGACGTGGGCGACGCGGTCGCGGCGCGCTGGGGCGACGACGTGGCCGCCCCCGTGCGGGCGCTGGGCGCGCTCGTCAACGACGCGGCGTTCGAGCCCGAACCGCCGGCGGCGGCGGTGGCCGACGAGGCGTGGCGCCTCGAGGGCGTGGCGCACGCCGCCGTGGTGGCGGCCCGCAAGGCCCACCCCGACGGCCGGCCGGCGCCCGACGGTTCAGCGCAGCACCCCACGACCCCGACGAACCCCCCGTCCCCGACGAACCCCCCGTCCCCGACGAACCCCTCGGACCCCACCGCCCCGACCAGCGTGGCGTCCCCCGGCTGACGGCCGGCGGACAGCGGACGGCGGGCCTGCCTCCTCGATGCGGTCGCGGAGACGTGGGGGATCATCGGCTCTCGCATCGTTGACGACGACCTTGTCGGAGCTCCATCCGTGGTCGCCGCGGTGGTGATGGTCCGTCCGGCAGACTGCTGGGATGGCGACATGGGAGTACGAGTTGGTCACCGGGGACGGGAACTGGGATAAGCCGTATTGGCTCGACCATGCCATCGGGTTCGTGCTGACAGAAGACGGACGCAACGAGGCGTTGCGGCAGATGGATTCCTCTCTGAGCGCGGAGGCGAGGTCAGCGGTGCTCGAGGCTGCGAACAACGCAATCGGCGGGCTCATGAGCGCCGTCGACGGGGTCACCGCGTTAGCCAACGATGAGTACGTCTTGGAGGTAACGCTGGTTGGCGTGCTCAAGAGGATCTCGGACGACTCCGTTGTCGCTGAGCTCGATCTTCGAGATTGCGACGGAGCGGCCATGGGTTTCGCAGGCTGGCGCGACGGCGACTTCGGAGACGTTCCCGTCGCCAAACGACGCAGCGCATACTCGGGGCTCGGTGCGGATTGAGGCGCGCAGGGGCCGGCCAAGTTCTTCGGCTGCGAGCTTCCTTGTCGAGAGGTGAGCTGCGTGAAGTACGCCGGGACCGACGCGTGGCCTGACGGAGTGAAAGGCTGTCCGAGTGGAAGCGATGCCCGATCC
>CAYUOL010000428.1:0-4954 GCA_964446345.1 uncultured Iamiaceae bacterium
ATCGACGACGACCCGGAGCGGTTCGAGGACCTGGCCCACCAGGTCCTCGAACCGCTCCGGGTCGAGGACCTGGTGGGCCAGGCGCTGGACCTCATCCCGGACGAGCTCGCCGCGCACATGGAGAACGTCGCGGTCTTCGTCGAGGACATGGGGGCGAGCCCGAACCTGCTCGGGCTGTACGAGGGCATCCCCCTCACGGATCGCACGCCGCTCACCTACGGCGGCATGGTCATGCCCGACCGCATCACCATCTACCGCAAGCCGATCGTCTGGCGGGCGGCGACCGAGGAAGAGGTCGTCCGGCAGGTGCGCATCACCGTCATCCACGAGGTCGGCCACCACTTCGGGATCGACGACGAACGGCTCCACGAGCTGGGGTGGGCCTGACCCGCGAGAGCCGACGATCGGCGCACCTCGGTGACTAACGTACGGCCATGGGATTCCCCGAGGATGCGCTGGCCCCCCACGAGACGCTGGTGCTCAACCTGCACCCGCACTGGTGGTACATCGCGAAGCCGGCGATCGTCCTCGGCCTCACGGTGGTCGTCGCCGGCGGCGGCGCCATCGCCATCAACAACAGCGCCCTCAGCCTGGTGCTCGCCCTGGTGATCGTCGTCGAGATCGTGTGGTTCCTCTCGAAGTTCATCCGGTGGATCTCCACGTTCTTCATCCTCACGAGCGACCGCGTCATCTCCCGTGAAGGCGTGCTCGCCAAGCGCGGCATCGAGATCCCGCTCGACCGCATCAACACCGTCTTCTTCCACCAGCGCATCGTCGAGCGCATGCTCGGCCTGGGCGACCTCGAGATCGAGTCGGCCAGCAAGGACGGCGCGCAGCGCTTCGAGGACATCCGCCGCCCCGGTGACGTGCAGAAGGAGATCTACATCCAGATGGAGGCGAACGACAACCGGAAGTTCGACCGGATGGGCACGGTGGCCGGCACGGCCCGCGGGCCCGAGCCGGCTCCGGTGGCCGCGGCGCCCTCCATCTCGGATCAGATCAACCAGCTGGCGCTGCTGCGCGATCAGGGGCACCTGACCGAAGCGGAGTTCCAGGCCAAGAAGGCCGAGCTCCTGAACCGCATGTAGGTGGCCGCTCCGAGCGCGCCCGTCACCCGCGTCGTCAGCCTGGTCCCGTCCGCGACCGAGACCCTCTTGGCGCTGGGCGTGGTGCCCGTCGCGGTGACGCGGTTCTGCGAGCACCCCGAGCTCGCGCAGGTCGGGGGCACGAAGAACCCCGACATCGACGCGATCGTCGCCCTGGCGCCCGACCTCGTCGTGCTGTGCGAGGAGGAGAACCGCAAGGAGGACGCCGACGCGCTCGCGGCCGCAGGCGTCGCCACGTGCGCGCTCGTGATCGACACCGTCGAGGACGCGGCTTTCGCGGTGGCCGCGCTCGCCGGGCTCACCGGCACAGGCGACGCGACGGCGGTGCAGTCGTTCGCGATCGGCCCGGCGGCGCGGGTCGAAGCCGTCGATCGGGTGCGGGCGTTCGTCCCGATCTGGCGGCGCCCGTGGATGACGAGCAACGCTGCCACGTACGGCTCGTCCCTCTTGGCGCACCTCGGCATCGACAACGTCTTCGCCGACGCGGCGACGCGCTACCCGCAGGTCGACCTCGAGCAGGTGGCGGCGCGCCGGCCCGACGTCGTGCTGGCGCCGTCCGAGCCCTACGCGTTCAAGGAGGGCCACGTCGCCGAGCTGCGCGAGGTGGCGCCGGTCGAGCTCATCGACGGCCAGGACCTCTTCTGGTGGGGCATCCGTACCCCCGCGGCGATCGAACGGCTGCGGCGCCGCCTGCACGAGTGGGTTCCCGGCGGGGGCTGACCGCCTGTCACTCGGCCGCGTCGACGACGTGCAGCTCGACGCGGTACACGAGCGTGTCGTCGTCGATCGGCCCCGCGTGCGCGGCGCGCCGACGCAGGCTCTCGAGATCGGTCTCGCCGGTCAGCGCGAGGTCCTCGTCGGTGATGGAGGAGAACGGGACGAGCTCGATCTCGTCGACCTCGAAGCGCGCCGGGCCACAGCGATAGACGCCCCCGACCTTCACCTGGGGGCGTGACCACAGGCGGTACGACACGGTGATCTCGCCGCGGGCCACTCGCTCGCGGAGCTCCGGGCTGAACTGCACGCACCAAGTCTGACCGGCGTGGGCGAGCCGTGCCCCGCGGCGGTTGCCGATGCCGTGCACCAGACGTGGCGCTCAGGGGGAGAAGATCAGCTCGAGCTGGATGTTGTCGGGGTCGCGGAAGACCAGGGTGGAGAACGGCACGGGATCGGTGATGTCCCGGACGCCGGAGTGCGCGACGCCCAGGTCGTCGAGCTTCGTCACCCAGGCGTCGAGGCTCTCGCGGGACGCGACCTGGAAGCCGATGTGGTCGAGCCCGGTGCGGGCTTCGTCGAACGCCTCGCCCTGGTTCGCCGTGTTGTGGTGCAGGCCGATCGCCAGACCCGAGACCGGGTCGATGAGCATCACGGCGTACCCCGTCTCCTCACGCTCGTGGTGCGCGAACGTGATGGGCACCCGGATCATCGAGAACACCTGCTCGTACCAGGTGGCGCTCGCCTCGACGTCTCGCACGGTGGGGGAGAAGTGGTGGATGCCCGTGATCGTGGCGGCGCTGGTGGCACTGGGGTCGCTCATGCGGGCACGGTACTGCGTCGTCGTCGTGCCCGGTCGGTCCGTCGCTCGGTGGGCTCGCGCTAGTCGAGGACGGTCACGGTGGCACCGGCGCTGGCGCGGACGCGCCAGCCTTCGTCGAGGGCGCCGGGCTCGGCGAGGGCGACGACGCAGCCCCCGAAGCCGGCACCGGTCAGCCGGGCGCCGTGCACGCCGTCGATCCGGCGGAGGCGCTCGACCAGCGCGTCCAGCACGTCGGTGGAGACCTCGAAGTCGTCACGCAGGCTGCGGTGGCTCGCCGCCATGATCTCGCCCGCGGTGCGCAGATCACCGGCGCGGAACGCCGCCGCGAACGATCGGACGCGCTCGTTCTCGGTGATCACGTGCCGCGCCCGCCGGCGCATCGTCTCGTCGCCGATCGTCGCGAGGTCGGCGAGGTCGGCGTCGAGCAGCGGGCCGATGGCGGCGGCCGCGCGCTCGCAGGCGTCGCGGCGCTCGCCGTAGGCCGAGCCGGCGAGCTCGCGGTGCTGGCCCGAGTGGATGACGTGGATCGCGGCGTCCGGGGGCACGGGCACCGGTTCGACCGCCATCGTCGTGAAGTCCATCAACAGGGCGTGGTCCGCGACGCCCGCCGCCGAGGCGAGCTGATCCATGATCCCGCACGGCACGCCCGACGCGATCTGCTCGGCGCGCTGGCCCAACGCGGCCAGTTCGAAGGCTGACCCGTCGAAGCCGAGCGCCAGCGCGACCGCGAGCTCGAGCGCGGCGCTCGAGGACAGGCCGCTGCCGATGGGGACGGTCGTCGTCACCTGCCCGTCGAACCCGGCAACCGGGTGCAGCTCGTGCACGACCCCGCCGACGTAGCGCGCCCAGGGCGGGTCGAGGGCGGCCGGGTCGCGCACCGCGATCGGCACGACTGCCTCGTCGTCCGCGTCGGCGGACCGCAGGCGCACCTCCGTCGCCGAGGCGCGGCGCATGCCGGTGATGCGCGTGCCGAGATCGATGGCCATGGGCAGCGCCAGCCCGCCGGTGTAGTCGGTGTGCTCGCCGATGAGGTTCACGCGTCCGGGCGCGTGGGCCGCGACACGCACCTCGGCGGCTGCCTCGGTCATCGCGAACCCGCCACGGCGGCCCGCAACGCGGCCGCGGCCTGCGCCGGCTCGACCGGGTTGAAGTAGACCTCGCTGCCCAGCTCCCCCGAGGCGACGAAGCGCGGGGTGCCGGCCGAGCGGTACAGCGGCGCCACGTGCGCGTGCACGCGGGCCCGCGGCCACGCGCCGCCGTCGAAGGGCCGCTGATGGATCCAGAACATGTAGGGCAGCGGCTGCGGCTCACCGTCGTCGCCGAACAGGCGGTCGTAGCGCTCGAGCAGATCGACCAGGACCCGGGCGAACGACGCCCGCCCCTCGTCGTCCAGCGACGGCAGGTCGGCCACGGGCTGCGAAGGCGCGACGAGCACCTCGTAGGGCCACGTCGCCGCCCACGGCACCCACGCGCGCCAGCCGCCGGGATCCGCGCCCACCAGTCGCTCGTCGTCCGGCCCGGCGGCCTCGGCGCCGAACGCCGCCTCGACGTCGGCGTGATCGAGCTCACGGCGCGCCCGGGGCGGCACGACGTCGAACGCGTAGATCTGCCCGTGCGGGTGGGCGATGGTGGCCCCCACCTCGGGCCCGCGGTTCTCGAAGATGAGGACGTACTCGACGTCGGCGCGCATGCCGAGGGCGGCCGACCGCTCGGCCCACAGGTCGATCACCTTCCGCACGCCGTCCTCGCCCAGCGACCAGAGGGTGGCGTCGTGATCCGACGTGTAGAGCACGACCTCGGCCCGGCCGTCGGGGATCGGGGGCCAGCGGTTCGTGAACGAGAAGACGTCGTAGTCCTCCGGCGCCTCACGGCCGCCGGGACAGAACGGGCACCCGGTGGCCGGCAGGTTCGGCCGGCCCTGGCGGGCGGCGACGATGTACGCGACATCGCCGGTCAGCGGGTCGATGCGGTAGGGCAGGTCGCTGCGCTCGAACGCCTCTCGGCCCGCAGGCACGGGGTCGGTGGACATGGGCGTCGAACCTACCTGGTGGCGGCGCGGTCCCGGACAGAGCAGCGGCCCGGCGGTGGACCGGGCGCGGCGAGCCGCCGGGGATGCCCGCGGACTCACAGGAACCCTTCAGGTTCGCTTCACGGCTTCCTCACACCTCACCGGCACACTGGGTCCATGGCATCACCGCTCGATCGCGATCCCTCGTCGCGGCCGGCGACCCCGCCGACGTCCCCGCCCCCCACCCACCCCCCCCCCCCCCCCCCCCCCCCCCCCCCCCCCCCCCCCCCCACACACACACAC
>CAYUOL010000429.1:0-4953 GCA_964446345.1 uncultured Iamiaceae bacterium
GAACGCCGTGGTTGCCCCAGCCGGCGGCCTGGGCGTCGCGCACCGCCGCCGCCCAGGCCGGGGACGATCGATCGATGCTGTCGTTGTACCGGAAGGCGCTGAAGATCCGCCCCCGACTCGAAGCGTCGGGCGACCGGCCGTTCGCCTGGGTCAGCGGGCCGACGCACCGCGCCGGTGCACCTCTGGCGTTCACGCGGGGTCCCGGCTTCGCGTGCGTCGTGAACGTCGGACCGGACCCGATGGTCATCCCGGAGCCGATCGCCCGGGGGGCGGAGGTCCTCGTCGCCAGCGATCCGCACACGACCAGTCGACTCCTGCCGGGCGACGCCACGGTGTGGCTGCAGCTCGGCGACGCCTCGACCCCGGACGGAGACCGCACGACGACATTCGATCCTGGTGCTCGTGACCGGCGAGACTGACGCCATGCCTTCCGTCGACGACCTGCAGGCGCTGGCCGGCTACCCCGGTCGGGGCATCGCCGTCCATCGCACCGACGACGGAGAGCTGCGCTGGGTGTACTTCCTCACCGGTCGCAGCCCGTCGTCGCAGGCCCGGCGGTTCGTGCGCCGACCGGGCGCACTGGCGGTCGGGCCCACCGACGCCGGCGCGCAGTTCGACGAGCTGCGGCACTACCTGTGCGCGACGGGTGTGGACGGATCGGCACGCATCGTCGTCGGCAACGGCGACCACGTCGCCACCATCGCCCAGCTCCTCGCACGCGGGCTCGGCCTGGTGCAGGCGATCGAGGAGCTGGCGCCCGAGCCCGATCCGCCCATCAACACGCCGAGGATCGCGGCGGTGCTCGACCCCGACGCCGACGCCACGGGCGACGGGGCCGGGGCCGTCGAGCTCGTGATCGTGCGCGACGTCGGCGGCCAGCCCGAGCGGCTGGTGCACCCGGTCCGTCTCGGGCGCAACGAGGGGATCGTGGTGCGCACCTACGTCGGCGACGTCGCGGTGCCGGTGGGGTCGGCACCGTTGCTGCCTTTCGCGGCGCCCGCCGCCGCGTCGGTGCCCGAGCTCGTCTGGCACGCGCTCGATCCTGAGCTGCGCGTCGTGCTGGCCGCCGGCACCGCCCGGTCCGCCGAGCCGACCCGCCTGCTGGGCTGATCCCGAGCCGCGGCCGGCGCCAGCCGCCGCAGCGGCCCGTCTGGCTCTGGTTCTTCGTGCGCTGCGGGATGCGTCGGGATCTCGAGTGGGCGCGCCCGCATCTGCAGCCGGGCTGCACCGACGCCGCCCGGCGGCTCGACCCAGCGGCTCCTGTGCGCCGTGTTCCGCTTCCTGGCCACCGCGGTTCCGTGACGATCGCGTTCCCGCTCGGGGTGCCCGGTTCTGCGCAGGGCGTGAACGGGGAACGAGTGGGCGTCGCGATCTGCACCGATCCCGACGTGAAGGGGGGTCTCGATGCGATCGAGGAAGCGCACCCGCACCCGCTGGGCGTTGCTCGCCGCCGCGCTGCTGCCGCTCGGGATCGGCGCCTGCGCGTCCGAGACCGCCGGCCCGCCGAAGCTCACGTGGTACATCAACCCGGACAACGGCGGTCAGAAGACCCTCGCCGCCGAGTGCGCGGGGCAGTCCAACGGCGCCTACACGATCGACGTGCAGGTGCTGCCCAACGACGCGGACGCGCAGCGCGAGCAGCTCGTGCGCCGCCTGGCCGCCGCCGATGCGTCGGTGGACCTCATGAGCCTCGATCCCCCGTTCGTGGCCGAGTTCGCCAACGCCGGCTACCTGAAGCCGATCACGAACGACGCCGACGTGAAGCAGCTGACCGCCGGTGTGCTCGCCGCACCGCTGAAGACCGCGTACTGGAAGAACCAGTTGGTGGCGACGCCGTTCTGGGCCAACACCCAGTTGCTCTGGTACCGCAAGTCCGCGGCGCAGGCCGCCGGCATCGACCCCACCGCGGCGGACTTCACGTGGGCGAAGTTGATCGACGCCGCAGAGCAGGAGGGCAAGCACATCGGTGTGCAGGCCCGCCGCTACGAGGGCTACATGGTGTGGATCAACGCGCTGATCAGCTCGGGCGGGGGCCAGATCATCGCCAACGCCGATCAGGGCGCGAAGGCCACGCCGACGGTCGCCTCACCGGCGGGAGATGCGGCCGCCGAGGTCGTCGGCCGTCTGTCGCGATCCACGGCGGCACCGCCGGACCTGCTGACAGCCGGCGAGGAAGAGGCGCGCTCGATGTTCCAGGGCGACGGCGGGGGCTTCATGGTCAACTGGCCCTACGTCTACGGCGCGGCGCAGGCCGCCGTGAAGTCCGGGGCGCTGTCCCAGGCCGTGCTCGACGACATCGGCTGGGCCCGCTACCCGCGGGTGATGGCCGACAAGGCCTCGGCGCCCCCGCTCGGCGGCATCAACCTCGCCATCGGCAACTACACGAAGGCACCCGACCAGGCGCTGGCGGCGGTGAAGTGCATCACGTCACTCGAGAACAACATCCAGTACATGGTCGATTCGGGGAACCCGGCGGCGCGCGGCGCGGCGTTCGACGCCCCCGAGGTGCTGAAGGAGTTCCCGATGGCCCCACTGATCCGGGACTCGATCAACGACGGCGCCCCGCGGCCGGTCACGCCGTACTACGGCGACGTGTCGACCTCGGTCCAGCGCACCTGGCACCCGCCGTCGGCGGTGACCGCACCGGCGACGCCGCAGAGCACCGACGAGTACATGACGGCGGTCCTGAGCGGCGGGCGCCTGCTGTGAGCGCCACCGGCCGCACCAGGGCCACCCCCGCAACCTCCAGCCCGACCGAGCGGCGGCGAAGGAGCCACCCATGACGACCGCTGCCCCTGCCACCGCGAAGATCGACGCACCGCGCACCGAGCCGGCCAAGCCCGCGAAGGTGCGCGTGTCGGACCGCTTGCACCACGAGCGCCAGCTCGGGCTGCGGCTCTCCGCCCCGGCGTTCATCGTGATGATCCTCGTCACGGCGTACCCGCTCGCCTACGCCATCGTGCTGTCCTTCTACAAGTACCGGCTCACCGATCCCGAGGCGCGCGAGTTCGTCGGCCTGCAGAACTACGTCACGGTGCTCACCGATCCCGTGTGGTGGAGCGCCGTCGCCACGACGGCGATCATCACGGTGCTCAGCGTCGGCATCGAGCTCGTCCTCGGGTTCGGCTTCGCCTGGGTGATGTACCGCATCCTGCGGGGCCGATCGGTCGTGCGCACCGCCATCCTCGTGCCCTACGGGATCATCACCGTCGTGTCGGCGTTCGTGTGGCGCTACGCGTTCCAGCTCGACTCGGGCTTCGTGAACCAGTGGTTCAACCTCGGCACGTTCAACTGGTTCGGGTCCCGCTGGTCGTCGCTGTTCGTGATCACGCTGTCCGAGATCTGGAAGACCACGCCGTTCATCTCGCTGCTGCTCCTCGCCGGTCTGGTGCAGGTGCCGGGTGAGCTGCTCGAAGCAGCGCGGGTCGACGGCGCCACCGCGTGGCAGCGCCTCTGGAAGGTCGTGCTGCCCAACATGAAGGCGGCGATCATGGTCGCCGTCCTGTTCCGCACGCTCGACGCGTGGCGCATCTTCGACAACCCGTTCGTCATGACCAACGGGGCGAACAACACCGAGACGTTGTCGTTCCTGTCGTACCGCCAGAACGTCACGCTCGTGAACCTCGGCGCCGGCTCGGCCATCTCGGTGCTGCTCTTCCTCACGGTCGTGGTCATCGCGTTCATCTTCATCAAGGGCTTCAAGACGGATCTGTCGCAGGTGAAGGGGGAGGACTGATGGACGGTCACCGCACCAGCAACTGGTGGACCTTCTGGGGCGTCGTCATCCTGCTGTGGGCGGCGTTCCCGCTCGTGTGGATGTTCTCGCTGGCGTTCAAGCGCCCGGAGACCTTCACGGCCGGAACGCCGACCTTCTTCCCCAGCGAGTGGACGTGGGACAACTTCAGCACCGTGTTCAGCGACGAGCTCTTCACCTCGGCGCTGCGCAACTCGTTCGGCATCGCCATCATCGCGACGCTTCTCTCGGTCATCGTGGCCATGTTCGCCGCCTACGCGATCGCCCGCCTGGAGTACCCGGGCAAGGCGCTGCTGCTCTCCATGGCGCTGGCCATCGCGATGTTCCCGCAAGCCGCCCTCGTCGGGCCCCTGTTCAACATGTGGCGCGGCCTCGGCATCTACGACACGTGGATCGGCCTCATCATCCCGTACCTGACGTTCGCGCTCCCGCTGTCGATCTGGACGATGTCGGCGTTCTTCCGGCAGATCCCCTGGGAGATGGAGCAGGCCGCGCAGGTCGACGGCGCGACGTCGTGGCAGGCGTTCCGCAAGGTGATCATCCCGCTGGCCGCCCCCGGCGTGTTCACGACCGCGATCCTCACGTTCTTCTTCTGCTGGAACGAGTTCCTCCTCGCAACGTCGCTGACCTCGACCGACAAGGCCCGCACGGTGCCGGCCGCGCTGTCGTTCTTCACCGGCGCCTCGCAGTTCCAGTCCCCCGTCACGGCGATCATGGCCGCCTCGGTCATCGTCACCATCCCCGTCGTCATCATCGTCCTGCTCTTCCAGCGGCGGATCGTCGCCGGTCTCACGGCCGGCGCCGTCAAGGGCTGACGCTCCCCGTCCCCGTCCCCCCTCCTCCCCTGTCCGGACACGCGAAAGAAGGGCCCATGGCCGAGATCACGCTGCAGAACCTGGTGAAGAAGTACGGCGACGGCTTCCCGGCCGTGAACGACGTCAGCCTCGAGATCGCCGACGGCGAGTTCATGATCCTGGTCGGGCCGTCCGGCTGCGGGAAGTCCACGCTGCTCCGCATGATCGTGGGTCTCGAGGACATCACCTCCGGCGACCTGCTCATCGGCGGCACGCGCATGAACGACAAGGCGCCGCGCGACCGCAACCTGGCGATGGTGTTCCAGAACTACGCGCTGTACCCGCACATGACGGTGTTCGAGAACATCGCGTTCCCCCTGCGGCTGCGCAAGGACGTGTCGGATG
>CAYUOL010000430.1:0-3443 GCA_964446345.1 uncultured Iamiaceae bacterium
ACGTGCTGGTGATGGAGCCAAGCGAAAACGAGTTCACCCAGGGCTATCTGACCCTGGAAGGCGAGACCGCCATGGGCCGGTTCAAGAACGCCTTCTCGGTCATCCGCCACGACCTCCGTCCGCGTACCCCGCACCCGGTCCCGACTCGTACTCGGCACCGCGTCCCGGCTCCCACCCCGGCCCGCCTCCCGGCTCCCCGCTCGGCCCGCACCCCGACCCGACGAACCAGTGGATGGCCGGCCATGCACCCGGTGCGCCCGCTGGGTCGTGCGTCGTCTGCGGCGCGGTCAACACGGTCGACGTCACGTTCACGCAGGGCATCGGCATGGTGCTGATGCGCCAGCAGCGCGTCGTGCGTGGTCCGTTCTGCCGCGACTGCGGGCTGGCGCTGGGCCGCAAGTACGAGAGCAGCACGCTGATCACCGGCTGGTGGGGGATCATCTCGTTCTTCCTCAACTTCGCGAACGTGCTCACCAACGCCACGAACCTCTCGAAGGTGGGCAAGCTGGCGCCGCCGCAGGGAGGCGACCCGAGCCGTCGCCTCGATCCCGGGCGCCCGGTGTTCGCCCGGGCCGGGTTCTTCGTGGCGCTGGCGATCTTCGGCTTCGTCGCCATCGTCCTCCTGAACGGTGTGATCAACGGCGACAAGGTCAGCTCGAGCAACGTCGGCAAGTGCGTCGTCGAGAACGCCTCCGGCTCGGTGAGCACCGTGCCCTGCACGGCGCGCCATGACGGCAAGGTCGTGGCCGTCGCCGACGACGAGAGCGGCTGCCCCCGCAGCGCCGACGTGATCCTCGAGCAGTCGGGGAAGAAGGGCGTCTACTGCGTCCAGTCCACGGGGTGATCCTCCGCCCCGTCGCGCGAAACGCGTAGTGCGGTACGCGGGTCCGCACGGCTGCGGGCCCGGATACTCACGGCATGGCCCGATCCCTGTCTGCGCACCGCCGCTTCGTCGGCCGCGCGGGCGCCGGGGAACCCTCGACCTCGGGTCGAGGTCGAGGGGCGACTCGCCGGTGGGGGCGGCGGAGCAGGGCGCTGACCTGGGGCATCGCCCTGGTCGTGCTCGCCGTCGCCGTGCTGGACCTGCCCTTCCTGCCGCCGCTCACGGGCGCTCGCCCGCCGGCCGCCGAGGCGGCGGTGTCGGCTCCGCCCACGCTGGTCGACCGCACCGCCGGCGGCCAGGCCGCCGACAGCGTCGCGATGGAGGGCACGTCGGTCAGCGACGACGGCCGGTTCGTCGCCTTCACGTCGCTGGCGTCGAACCTGAACACCGCCGTCACCAACGGCGATCGCCACGTCTACGTGAAGGACCGTCAGACCGGTGCCGTCACGTGGGTCGATCACGGCGACGCCACCCGGTTCAGCGGCGGGCCGGCGATCGCCGACAACGCCGTGATCTCGGGCAACGGGCGGTTCGTGCTCTTCAACGGGCGGGGCCCGGGGCTCGGGACACCGGCGCCCGACCAGACCCTCTTCCTGTACGACCGCCAGACCGACACCTACGAGAACCTCGCGAAGGACCTGGTCGGCACCCCGGTGTTCGCGGATCACTTCAGCATCAGCGACGACGGCGGCGTGATCGCGTTCGTGTCCAGCGCGCCCAACATCGTCGCCGGCCTGACGCCGGATGCGACCGGCCACGCGCAGGCCTACCGCCTCGTGCGCTCGACGGGCGTCGTCACCCTCGCGTCCAAGACGCCGGCCGGCGACCGGTCCAACGGCACCGCGCTGCACGCCTACCTCTCGGGTGATGCGCGGCGCATCTTCTTCGACAGCACGGCGACGGATCTGGTCACGCCCTTCGCGGCGCAACCGCGGCACAGCTCTGCGAACGAGTCCGACCGGTCAGACGTGTACGTGTTCGACGTCGACTTCGGCCAGGTCGGCCTGGTCAGCCAGAAGGACCCCTTCAGCCCGCTGCCGGGCCGCAGCTTCCTCAACGGGGCGAACCCGGTGAGCGACGATGGTGAGCGCGTCGCGCTGCTCACGAACGCGGACCTGACGGTGGCGCTGTCGGGCATCGGGCTCGGGATCGTCGACGTCAACGGCACGGCCACCGACGCGGTGCTGGGCACGTCACCCGGCTTCAGCACGATCACGCAGTACGGGGTGCGCGGGTTGCTCAGCCGGAGCCGCCCGAGCGACAAGCACACCTGCAGCGACCCCAACGGGTCCGCGTCGTCCGCCTCGTTGAGCGGCGACGGGCAGACCGCGGTGTTCGGGTCCATCTGCCCGGAGCTCATGGACCAGACGCTGGTGACGGGCCCGGCGCGCGACTTCTACGTCGTGAAGACCAGCCCGGACGACGCCTACCCGGAGCTGCTCAGCCGCCTCACCTCCGGCGCCCCCAGCCACGAGAACCAGGGTGAGGGGTTCCCGCTCGACCCTGCCGCGCTGAGCGCCGACGGCAGCACGGCGGTGTGGCGCTCGAACGACCCGGCCGTCCCCGGGCCGCACCTCTGGACGGCGCAGGTGACGGGGACGGGCCCGTCGCGACCGGCCATCGTGCCGGGTGCGCCGTCGGGCGATCCGGCGGTGCTCGCCGCCGATTGCGGCCCTGGCGCGCGCGGCATCGGCATCGCGTCGCCCGGCCCGACCTTCACCGTCACCGATCCGTCGGGCGTCGTCGCTCCCATCGACGGGGCCATCGACAAGGCGCACCGGTCCGCACGGTTCCGCGTCACCGACGACACGCCCGCGGTGCGGCGCGTGATCATCGCGCTGCAGGACTTCGGCGCCCCCGCCCTGGTCGCCGGTCAGCGAGGATCGGGATCGCCGTCGGCCGTGGCCGGCAACGTCGCCAGCTTCTCGTGGGACTTCGGCGCCCAGCCGCGCGCCGCCGAGCTCGTGGGGGGCTGGGACGACTTCCAGTTCGGCGACGCGCAGGCGATCGTGTTCTGCGTCGCCGGCACGACGCCGGCCGCGGTCGACGTGTCGACGACGGTGAAGGGGCTCGACAGCCTGTACCGCCAGTGCCCTGTGGGTTCGTTCGCCCTCACCTCCGGGTTCGAGAACGCCACGATCGCGGAGGGGCCCGGCAACGCCACGGCGGCGTTCCCGCCCGGGACCGTGCCGCCGGCGTCGCCCTTGCGCACGGCCTCGTTCCGCCGGCCCGACGGGCTCGTCAGCCACACGCTCGACGACACCACCGGCATCGACCCGCAGCTGCGCAGCCAGAACCAGGTGCCCGTGCGCGCCGTGGTCGTGCAGTTCGCCGATCCGGCCGACTCGCTGACCGACGTCACGACCTGGCTCTGGGACTTCCAGTCGTTCCGCTCCCTGCCCGGTCGCACCGTTCTGCCGCGGCCGGCGATCAGCGCCACCGCACGAGCGTCGGTCGCGGCGCTGTGCATCGCCGCCGGCGACGTGGAGCGCGTCAGCGAGAACGGCGGCGCGCAGGGCAACGCCCCGAGCGTCGAGTCCGCCGTCTCGAACGACGGGCG
>CAYUOL010000430.1:3453-4942 GCA_964446345.1 uncultured Iamiaceae bacterium
CAACTTCACGGCCGACGCGACCGACGGCGCCCTGCACCTCTTCCTCAAGGACCGCGTCACCGGCACGATCACGCGCATCGACAACCCGGTGGACCCGCGTGGCGGGAGCGCGCGCGAGCTGGGCATCGCCGCGATCTCTGGTGACGGCACCCAGGTCGTGTACACGAGCCGCAACAGCGCGGACGAGAGCGGGCGCGCCGAGATCCTGCGCAAGCACGACGTGGCGACGGGCTTCGAGGAGGAGCTGGAGCGCTACCAGAGCGTGGGATCGGTGCGGGCGATCGCCGTGTCGGACGACAGCAACCGCATCGTGGTCGAGGCCACCAGCCGGGCTTCGAGCTCCCGGCTCGGCGGCGTGAGCACCGGGATCTACGAGTACGACGACGACTCGTGGAACACGGTGTCGGCGTCAGCGGAGGAGCCCGACGGCTCGGGGCGGGCGCCGTCGGTGTCGGGGGACGGTCGCTACGCGGTCTACACGTCGAGCTCGACCAACCTCGTGCCCGGCCTCACCTTGAACGCTCGCCACGTGCCCAACACCGCCGAGGCCGAGGACGTCTACCGCACCGACCTCGTCACCCGCGAGACCGTGCTCGTCAGCGGCGCGACGCCGGGCAGCGCCGCCACGACCGACGGCTTCGGCAACCGCACGATCGGCAGCCGCCAGGCGATCAGCCGCGACGGCTCGAAGGTCGTGTTCAAGACCCAGGCCGGCGCCGAGAACTTCGGGGGCGGCGGCGTCACCGATCGCAACGGCAGCCTCGGCGAGGACGCGATCCTCGCCGACTTCACGAGCGGTCGCTCCGAGGTGCTCAGCGTCTACGGGCCGGCGTTCGGCACGAACGCGGCGTCGCTCGAGACCTGCCCGTCGGGCGGCGCGACCAACCCGTCGATCAGCGACGACGGCACCACCGCCGTCTTCATCGGCTCGTGCTCGGACTACTTCGGCAGCGGCGCCCGGCTGGCGCCCCTGAAGGTGGTCGACCACGGGTTGCCGGTGCCGGTCATGCCCGGTCCGCGCGGCGTGCCCGACGGCGAGAACCCGAACAGCTCCCCGCTCGACGCCGAGGACGCCGCCGTGTCGGGCGATGGCGCGACGGTCACGTGGACGACCGAGGCCGCGCTCAAGCTGGCCGACGACAGCGACGACGACGACGTGTACGCCAACGGCGCCGTGTCGAGCACCAGCCCGACCGAGCCGGCGGCGGTCGACGATGCCGCGACGGTCGTCGCCGGCTCGTTCGTGGATGTCGACGTGCTGGCCAACGACACCGCCGTCGACTCCGCGACCCTGACCATCGACCAGGTCACGGGCGGGACGGCCACCGTGGTCGACGTGGGTGGGCCTCGCATCCACTTCGTACCCGCCCCCGGGAGCACCGCCCCGGGCCTCGTCGTGTACTCGGTCAACGGCTCGGCGGTGCCGACGAGCTCGGCGTCGGCGGCGCTCACCGTGACGGTGACGGTGCCCGAAGCGCCGACGGTGACC
>CAYUOL010000431.1:0-4922 GCA_964446345.1 uncultured Iamiaceae bacterium
TGATGATGCGCAGCACCTCGAGCCCGGCGATCTGGCCGGCCTCCTTGGTGGCGGTGCGCTGGGCGTCGTCGAAGTACGCCGGCACCGTGATCACGGCCTGGGTGACCGTGTCCCCGAGGTAGGCCTCGGCGTCGCGCTTCAGCTTCATGAGCGTGCGGGCCGAGATCTCCTGCGCCGTGAAGTCCTTGCCGTCGATCTTGATCGACCAGTTCGTGCCCATGTGACGCTTCACGGAGCGGATCGTGCGATCCGGGTTCGTGATGGCCTGGCGCTTGGCGACCTCACCGACGAGGACCTCGCCGTTCTTGGCGAAGGCCACGACCGACGGCGTGGTGTTGGCACCCTCGGCGTTCGGGATGACGACCGGGTCGCCACCTTCGAGGGTGGATACGACTGAGTTGGTGGTTCCGAGGTCGATTCCGACGGCCTTGGGCATGTGGGTGTCTCCTGCTGGTCTTGGCTTCTGTCTGGGCTTCTGTCTTGGCTTGCGGTGCAGATCGTGGCGAACCGTACCGGCTCGTACGTCCCCGCGCACTCCGCTTGAGCTTCATCCATCATAAAAGTTGAGCGCGCTGTTGACAACTTCGGTCGGGGAAATGTGCCGCCCGCTGCTGGATAAGGTTCGGGCCCATGACGGCGACCATGACCCCGACCGCCCCCGGGACCCTCGTGCTGATCCGCCACGGCCAGAGCGAGTGGAACGTGGCGAACCTGTTCACCGGCTGGTACGACGCCGACCTCACCGAGCAGGGGGTGGCCGAGGCGATCGCCGGGGGCCGCACCCTCGCGGAGGAAGGCGTGCTGCCCGACGTCGTCCACACCTCGCTGCAGACGCGCGCCATCCGTACGGCGAACCTCGCGCTGACCGAGCTCGGTCGCATCTGGATCCCGGTCAAGCGGTCGTGGCGCCTCAACGAGCGCCACTACGGCGACCTGCAGGGCAAGGACAAGAAGCAGACCACCGCGGAGTACGGCGAGGAGCAGGTGTTCGAGTGGCGGCGCAGCTACGACGTGCCGCCGCCGCCCATCCAGCCCGACAACCCCTACGACGTCAGCGGCGACCCGCGCTACGCGCTGCTCCCGCCCGAGATCATGCCCAAGGCCGAGTGCCTCAAGGACGTCGTCGAGCGCACGCTCCCCTACTGGTACGACGCCATCGTCCCCGACCTCTGCGCCGGCAAGACCGTGCTCGTCGCCGCCCACGGCAACAGCCTCCGCGCGCTCGTGAAGCACCTCGACGGCATCAGCGACGCCGACATCGCCCAGCTCAACCTGCCGACCGGGGTGCCGATCCGCTACGAGCTCACGGCGTGCCCCGAGCTGCGCCCCGTCGAGCAGCTGCACCCGCTCGATCGGGCCCTCGGCGACCTCGAAGCCGTCAAGGCCGCGGCCGCCGCGGTCGCGGCGCAGGCGAAGGGCTGACAGAGCGGGCCGGCTGCGGTCAGGCCCCGCCCTTCAGCCCGGTGACCTCGAAGAGCGAGAACGAGCCCTCTTTGCCCGCGAGGGCGACGGCGGCGCGCTGACCGATCTCGAGCAGCTCGGGGATGGCGGCGTACACGTCCTCCGACACGAGCAGGCGCGTGCCGACCTTCTTGTTCGCGCCCTCGATGCGCGAGGCCACGTTCACGACGTCGCCGATCGCGGTGGGCACGAGCATCTGGTTGCCCATGTACCCGACGACCGCCTTGCCGAAGTGGATGCCGATGCCGATGTCGAAGGCGCGGCCGTACAGGCCCTCGAGGTCCTCCCGCCGCGCATCGACCGTTGCGAGCATCGCCAGCGCCGCCCGCACGGCGCGCAGCGGCTGCGCGGCGGGCGGACCCGGCTCGGGCTCGTGCCCGAAGATCGCCATCAGCCCGTCGCCCATGGTCACCGACACGATGCCGCTTTGGGCCTCGATGCACTGCGCCATGTCGTAGTGGAAGCGGTTGAGCAGGTGGATGACGTCGTAGGGCAGCAGGCTCTCGGCGAGCGGGGTGAAGCTGCGGATGTCGCAGAACAGGATCGCGACGTCCTTCTCGTCGCCGATCGGCACCGGCTGCTGCCGCGCATCGGTCAGGGTCACGTCGGCGGGATCGAGCACCAGGCGACGCACCGACACCTGGCCCGTGGCGACGGTCTGGCACGCCAGCCGGAACGACGCGTTGAAGCCCAGCTTCTTGACGATCCGCGTCTCCTTCCACGTCGGCTCGCTGCAGCTCTCCATGCCCTCGAGCACGAGCACCCGGCAGGTGGAGCACCGGGCGTTGCCGCCGCATGCGTGCGTGTGGGGGATGCCCGCCTTCAGCGCCGCGGCCAGGATCGTCTGGCTCTTCTTGGTCTCGACCACCTTGTGGTCCGGGAGGAAGCGGATCTCGGGCACGAGGACGTTCTAGTGCCGCGGCAGCCGCCGTGCGCCGGATCGGGTCGAGGGCACGCGCCGGACGAAGCTCAGGAGCTGGCCAGCGCCGCGGTGGCGTCCGCCTCGAGGAGGTAGCCACGCGACCGCACGGTCTTGATCGCGAGGCCGACCGGGGCGATGCGGCGCCGCAGCCGCAGCATGTGGACGTCGAGCGCATTGCGCCCCGGCGCGCCCCGCGGCCACCCCGACTTGGCGAGTTGCTCGCGGCTGACGACCGCACCCATGCGCTCGAGCAGGGCGCTCATCAGCCGGGCTTCGACCGGGGGAAGCGACACCCACTGGCCGTCGAGGCGGAGCAGGCCGTCGGGATCGAGCTCGGGGACGCGGTCCCCGGCGCTGAGCGCCGCCGCCCGCTGCCGCAGCCCCTCGACGCGGGCCTGCACGTCGGACTCGTCGGCCGGCACCCGGATCCAGTCCTCGAGGAGGTCGTCAGGGATCGGGGCCTCGGTCATGCCCTCCACCAGCAGCAGCCGGGCCTGGCTGTCTGCTGCCAGCGCCGCTCGCCGTTCTTGTTCCACTGGCCACCGCACGAGGACCACATCCATCGCCGAGAACGTACGGAGCGAAGGTTTCGGCTCTGTTTCGGCCCGGTGAACACGGCAGAACGGCGACCGAGCAGGCCCACCGGGACGCCGTTCCCGGGGCGCTCGCGCTCCGGGGGTTACGCTTCGTCCCATGGCTGGAACCAAATCGAAGACGTACCTCGAGCACCTGTCCCAGGTCCCCCTGTTCTCGTCGTGCTCGAACCGCGACCTGCAGAAGATCGCCAAGGCGTCGGACGAGGTGACCATCGACGAGGAGCGCGTGCTCGTCGAGCAGGACAAGCCGGGCCACGAGTTCTTCGTCATCATCGAGGGCAGCGCCTCGGTCAAGCGGAGCAACCGCAAGATCGCCACGCTGGGGGTCGGCGACCACTTCGGTGAGCTCGCGCTCTTCGACGGCGGGCCGCGCACGGCGACGGTGATCGCCGAGACGCCCATGAAGGTGCTCGTGCTCGGCCAGCGCGAGTTCGCGGGGCTGCTCGACGAGGTGCCGGGGCTGGCGCACAAGATCCTCAAGCACATGGCGGCCCGCATCCGCGAGCTCGACGCCAAGATCTACCCCTGAGGCGCCGCTCACCCGCCACCGTGCTCCGGTGTGACGTCAGCGCCTCTGCGGACTTCGTGCTTCTGGTTACCCACGAGTAGTTTCGGAGCGTTATGAGCGCCACCAAAGAAGTCGAAGCCGTCGAGGGCCAAGAGACCAAGCGCAAGGTCTTCACGAACATCATCCTGGGCATCGGCATCGCGTTCGCGGTGTTCACCCTCGCCTCGGGGATCTCGTCGTGGTTCTGGCCGCGCGAGGACGAGTCGGAGATCACCCGCCACGCGTTCGAGGGCATCCCCGGCGTCATCTTCTGGACCTTCTACATCTCGGTCCCGCTGATGATCATCCTGGGCGCGGTCATGTTCGCGAACCGCACCCGCAACTGGGAGCGGGGCAAGCCCGACAACCGCTCGACGACCGCCAAGAACGCCAAGCGGCGGTTCGCCGACTTCCGGGCGGGCGTCTACATGCAGACGCTGCTCCGGGATCCTGCCGCCGGCATCATGCACTCGCTGATCTACTTCAGCTTCCTGATCCTCCTCGCCGTCACCACGGTGCTCGAGATCGACCACCAGCTCCCGGTCGGCGCCAAGTTCCTCCACGGCGGCGTCTACCAGGCCTACTCCTTCATCGCCGACCTGGCCGGGCTCACCTTCCTCATCGGCGTGATCTGGGCGCTCGTGCGGCGCTACATCCAGAAGCCGTACCGCATCCGCATCAAGTCGAAGCCCGAGCACGCGCTGATCCTCGGGGTCTTCCTGAGCTTCGCCGTCACCGGCTTCCTCACCGAGGCGTTCCGCCTGGCCGAGGAGGGCCGCCCCGACTTCGAGGTGTGGTCGTTCGTCGGCTACCCGCTCTCCGCGCTCTTCCAGACGTGGGGCAACACCGCCGGGTGGCACCAGGCGATGTGGATCGCGCACGTGATCACCTTCCTGATCTTCGTCGCCATCCTCCCGGTCACGATGCTGCGCCACATGTTCACGTCACCGTTGAACATGTACCTGAAGGACCGCGAGCGGCCCAAGGGCGCCATGAAGCCGATGCCGAACCTGATGGAGACCGAGCTCGAGACGTTCGGAGCGTCCGTCGTCGAGGACTTCACCTGGAAGCAGCTGCTCGACACCGACGCCTGCACGATGTGCGGGCGCTGCACCAGCGTCTGCCCGGCCCACGCCACCGGCAAGCCGCTCGACCCCCGCGAGATCGTGCTCAAGACCGGCGAGGTCATGGCGGCGACCGGCGCACCGCGCGTTTCACCGCCGATCGGCGTCGACCCCGAGATCACCATCGGGGCCGACTCCCTCTTCGAGCGCATCAGCCCGCAGGAGATCTGGGCGTGCACGTCGTGCAAGAACTGCGACGAGATCTGTCCCGTCAACATCGAGATCCTCGACAAGATCCTCGACATGCGTCGGTACCTGACGCTGATGGAGTC
>CAYUOL010000432.1:0-4918 GCA_964446345.1 uncultured Iamiaceae bacterium
TCCGCAGCAGCGCCAACACCTCGCCGGCGACCTCATCGGCGCGGTCACCTACGTCGCGAACTGGCGGTTCGTGGTGTCGGGGCAGTCGTACGCCGATCTGTTCAGCGCGCCGTCACCGGCCCTGCACTTCTGGAGCCTGGCGATCGAGGAGCAGTTCTACCTGCTGTACCCGCTCCTGGCCTACGGCGTGCTGCACGTGCTGCGGTGGTCGAAGCGGTCGTTCGCGATCGTGCTCGGGGTGCTGCTGGCGGCGTCGCTCGGGCTCACGCTCTTCGCCGGGTTCTCCAACGACCGCATCTACTACGGCACCGACACGCGGGCCGCCGAGCTGCTCGTCGGGGCGCTGCTCGCGGTCGCCTTGTCCGGCCCGCGCCTGCGGGCGTTCGCCAAGGGGAGCGTCGCGCACGCCTCGGCGCTCAGCACCGCCGCCGCGGTGGCGCTCGGCCTCATGGTGGTCGCGTGGGTGACGACGGCGCACCGCGCGGCGTGGCTCTACCACGGCGGCTTCGCGCTCTACGCCGCGCTGTCGGCCCTCGTGCTCACGGGGGCACTGCTGCCGAGCGGTCCGCTGGCGATCGTGCTCGGCTCGCGCCCGTTGCGCCTCATGGGCAAGATCTCCTACGGCGCGTACCTCTACCACTGGCCGATCTTCGTGTGGCTGAACGAGCAGAACACGGGCTTCGACGGCCTCGCGCTCTTCGCCTACCAGCTCGTGGTGACGATCGGCGTCGCGTCGCTCTCGTACCGCTACCTCGAGATGCCGATCCGCGAGGGCCGGCCGCTGCTCCCCGGCCGCAGCATCCCCCTCGGACGCGCGGCGCTGGGCGCGGCCGGTCTCATCGCGGCGGCGGGGGTGCTGCTGAGCGCCACGGCGCCGCCGCTCGTCAACGACTTCGCCGCGGCGCAGAAGGCGCTCGAGGCGCGCAACGCGGCGTCGGCCGCCGCCGCGCCGGCGGCGGGCGCCGCGGCGACGCCGCGTCCGGCCGTCGTCACGAGCCTCGTGCCCACCTCGGTGCCCCTCTCGTCGGCGCCCGCCTCGGGACCAGCCCCGGGACCGGTCGCCGCGTCCGACGCCGCCCCGGCCTCGCTCGCACCGCTGCCGGCGCAGCCCCGCACGGCCATCTTCGGCGACTCCACGATGCTGACCACAGGTCTCGGGCTCGGCGACGTGCTGACCGAGACCGGAGCGGCGACGCCGGTCGGCGGCCACACCCAGCTCGGGTGCGGGCTGGGCCGCGGTGGCGAGCGTCAGTCGGCCGGGAGCACCGAGGCCGTTCCCGCGCGCTGCGACGCATGGCCCGAGGAGTGGGCGCAGGCCGTCGACCAGCTGCGCCCCGACATCGCCATCGTGCAGGAGGGGCCGTGGGACGCCGCCGAGCGCAAGCTGCCGGGCGACGACACCTGGCGCGCCCCGGGTGATCCCGTCTACGACGCGTACCTGAAGGGCGAGATCGAGCGGGCGGTCGCGGTGCTCGGCCACCAGGGGGCCCGCATCGTGTGGCTCACGAGCCCGCCGGTCAGCGAGAACGTGCGGACCTCGGGCCAGCCCGAGCTCGACCAGCTCGCGCACCCGGAGCGCATCGCCCGCGTCAACGAGCTCGTCCGTGAGGTCGCCGCCGCCCATCCCGCGACGATGCGGGTGGTCGACCTCTCGGCCTGGTTGCTCGGCAGCAACGACGACGCGCGCCTGCGGCCCGACGGCGTGCACCTCGGCGACGCCGAGTCGCGCGAGGTGGCGCGGCGCTGGCTCGCGGCCGAGGTGATCCGCGCGGCCCGCAGCGCGTGATCCCCCCTCCCGTGCCGCCCGGCGATCCTGGCGATCGCCGTGACTCGCGCGACTCGCGTGACTCGCGTGACTCGCGTGACGCCCGGGATCCCGGTGGTCCCGGTGACGAGCACGACCAGGCGGCCGCGTCGCGACCAGACCGGGACCATATGCACGGCCTTGTAGCTTCCGCCGCCGTGGTGGACGCGGTGGGGTACACGATCGACGAGCTGGCGCGCGCAACGGGTACGACCGCGCGCACGATCCGCTCGTACCAGGACCGCGGGCTGCTCCCCCCGCCGGTCATCGTCGGGCGGACGGGGCGCTACGACCGCGACCACGTCGCGCGCCTGCGCGTGATCAGCCGCCTGCTCGACGAGCGGTTCTCGCTCGCCTCGATCGGGGCGCTGCTGCACGCGTGGGAGACCGGCGAGAGCCTGGCCCACATCCTCGGGTTCGTCGACGACGTCGCAGTCCCCGAGAGCCCGCACGACGCGACCCGGCCCGAGGACGGCGCCGCCGCGCGGCTCGCCGCGACGGGCACGGCGCCGGGCCGCTTGTCGCCGGCCGCGCTCGTCGAGCTGGGCGTCCCGTTGCGCGAGGTGCTCGACGAGATGGACCGGCTCCACCAGGACTGCGCCCGCATCACCGCTCGCTTCGTCGCGCTGCTCGACGCCCACGCGGCATCGCCTCTCGACGGCGCGGAGGTGTCCGCTGCTCGGGCCGCGGTGCTCGAGGCGTTGCCCGGCGAGGTCGCCGCCGCGCTCCGCGACGTGCTGCCCGCCGCGCCGCTCGACCCGCCGCGCGTGGGCTCCGTGCGCCACCGCCCCCCGCGCGTGGGGACGACGGCGCCGTCGGATGTCCCGCGGGTCGACGACCGCACGAACGAGCGCGCGCTCGGCGCCATCGACCTGACCGGCAACGCCGTGATCGCGGACCTCACCGCCGACGCGGCGCCGGCTCGCACGGTCGAGCGTCCCCACACCGCCCGCTGATCGCGCACGAGCCCCGCCCGACCGGGAGGGGCTCGCACGTCTCGGCGGCGCCGGTCCGGCAAGACCGGCAGGTGCCGTGGGGTGGGGGGAGGTGCCGGCGCTGGCCGGAGGTCGCCGCGGCGGGGGAGGGGGACGGGGCGCCGTGCGTCGTCGGGGAGCGGCGGCGGACGGACTACTTCTGCGCGCCCGGACGGTGGCTGCCGTCGAAGTGCTTGTTGACGAGCTTGGTCACCCGCTCGGGCATCTTGGCCTTGGCGGCGTCGCCCTTTTCCTTCGTGATCTTGCCTGCCGCGACGGCCTCGTCGACCTTCGCGTTCGCGTCCGTCACCAGCTTGTCGATCACGGCTTGCGGGCTCACGTTGTGGGCGGTGGCGACGTCGGCGATCGACTTGCCGGCCTTGAGCTCCTTGGCGAGGTCGGCGGGGGAGACACCGATGACGCCGGCGGCGTCCTTGATGGCGGCCTTGGCGAGCTGGCGCGCCCGGGGGTGCCCGTGCTTCGCGGTGTCGCCGCCCTGGGCGGGGGCCGTCTGCGCCGTGCCGGTCTGGGCGAACGCGGAGCCGATCGGCGTGAAGGTCGCGACGGCGACGGAACCGGTGGCCAAGGCCAGGCCGGCGGCGGTGGTGGCGAGGAACTTGCGCATGGAGTGCTCCTGATGGGCGGGTGCCCGGTCGGGGGGGGTGGTTCGGTGGGTTCTCGGGCCCGGGGGCCTGAACCGCATGATCAGGAGCAGCTGTGAGGAGAATGTGAGGGCGCGATCAGCGAGGTGCGATCGCTTCGCGGCCGGGTTCGTTCGCGCCGCGCTCGCCGCGCAGGCGCCGCGACCCGATCGACGCGCCGACCCCGAGCACCACCAGGACGCCGGCGAGCCCGAGCAGCTGGCTCGCGTCCGAACCCGTGACGGGCAGCGTCTCGGACGGTGGTGGACCGGGGTCACCCTGCTGCGGCGCGACGCAGGCCAGGTAGCTCACGGTGTCGAGCGTGCCG
The DNA here is from genome assembly GCA_964446345.1 of uncultured Iamiaceae bacterium. GTDB lineage: Bacteria > Actinomycetota > Acidimicrobiia > Acidimicrobiales > Acidimicrobilacustridaceae > CAYUOL01. Next base: position 3,748 of record CAYUOL010000432.1, read on the forward strand.
TCCTCGTTGCGGAAGTCGCTGATCCGACACGCCGCCGAGGCGCCCGCCGGGGTGGTGGCGACGACGCCGAGGCCGCCGAGGACCGAGAGCGCGATGACGGCGGCGGCGGCCGTGCCCCGCACGCCGGCCCGCGGGCGCGAGCGTCCGGTTCGCCGCTCCGTGCTCGTCTCGCCGGTCGGGCTGGTCGGGCCGGTCGGGCCGGTCGGGTCGGTCGAGCCGCTCCGGCCCCAGCGGCTGTCATCGACCGTGCGGTGGACGGTGCCGTTGATCGTCGTCTCGGTGCTCCGCATGTCCTGCGCCTCCTCGTGCCGTCGCCGTTGGGTCCGCGCGCGGTCGGGACCGCGAGCCCAGCGCGAGACCAGCGGGGATGCCGGGACGTGGCGGATCGCCGGGGCCCGGCGTCGCATCCGTCTCGCGCCGCCAGCTCTCAAGACGTGCGCGGAGCCCAACGGTTGACGCCCGCGACCATGGGTTCAACGGCGTCCTCCATGCACGCGTCACGCGCCGAGAACGGCGAATCGGGCACTGGACGTGCACGGAATCAGAACCACGTGCTACATTTCTCGGCGCCGTCGCCCTCGAGGGTTCCCGCCTCTTCGAGGGCGACGGCACTTTTGCTCCGTCGTGCGGGCCCCCGGGCCCCGGCGCCCCCTCCCGCGGCTTCTCGGCGGTGCTCCGAGCAGCGCCCTGGTGCCCCCGAGCCTCCTCCCGCGGTCTGCGCGCCGCACGTCCTCCACGCGCCCACCCGACGCCCGGGGCCGGAGCGACGGGTACGGTTGCGCCTCACCGCCCACGAACGGAGACGCACCGTGACCAGCCCCGATGCCCAGCAGCCCGACCCCCGCGACGGTGACCCGAGCGAAGGCGACGCCGAGGGTGGCGACGCCACCGCCGTAACGGCGTCGTCGACCGCCGAGATCGACCTCGACGGCGACGGGGTCGTCGATGTGGTCGAGACGGTGGACGTCACCGCGATCGACGTCGATGGGGACGGGGTGCCCGACATCGTCGTCACCACCACGACCGACTCGGTCGACCTCGACGGTGACGGGGTGCCCGACATCGTCCAGGTGACCGAGACCGTGGCGGCCGACGTGGACGGGGACGGGGGGCCCGCCATCGTCGACGTCACCGAGACGCTGGCGGCCGACCTCGACGGCGACGGCACGCT
>CAYUOL010000433.1:0-4916 GCA_964446345.1 uncultured Iamiaceae bacterium
AGTTCTTGGCGGCGTTGATGCCGCCCTGCGCGGCGATCGAGTGCGCCCGCCGCGGGGAGTCGTGGAACGTGAACGCCTTCACCTTGTAGCCGAGCTGGGCCAGTGACGCAGCCGCCGACGCGCCGGCCAGGCCCGTGCCCACGACGATGACCTCGAACTTCCGCTTGTTGTTCGGGTTCACCAGCTTCATGTCGAACTTGTGGTTCTGCCAGCGGGTCTCGATGGGCCCGCTCGGCGTCTTGGAGTCGAGCACGATCTCGCTCATGTGGGTCTCGTTTCTCCGTGCGACGGCTACGGGCCGACCACGCCGGCCATGACGGCGATCGGGAAGGTGATGTTGATGCCCGCGACGATGATGGCGAAGCCCGCGGCGAACCACTTGCGGGCGGCGTTGTAGCGCGGGTTGTTGACGCCGAGGCTCTGGAAGAGGCTCCAGGCGCCGTGGAAGAGGTGGAGCGCCAGGGCCAGCATCGAGACGATGTAGATGATCGACACCCACGACTGGTTGAACGCGATGACGACGTTGTTGTACACGTCCTCCGCGTTGTACCCCGGCTCGGCCACCTTGCCGAAGGTGAGCTGCCCGAGGTGGAAGCCGATGAAGGCCAGCAGGATGATGCCGCTGTAGCGCATGGTGCGCGACGCGTAGTTGGCGGCGATGTAGTCGCGCTTGCTCTGGTACTTCGAGCGCGCCCGCTGGTTCATGACGGTGAGGGTGTAGGCGGCGTGCAGGTGCAGCAGGAACGCCACGATGAGCCCGCTGCGCATGATCCAGAGGAAGACGTTGTCCGGCAGGATCGGGTAGAGCATCGTGCGCAGGCCCGCCGCGTAGGCGTTGAACTCCTCGGGCCCGAGGTACATCTTCACGTTGCCGATCATGTGGGCGAAGACGAAGCCCATCATGGCGATGCCCGTCAGCGCCATGACCCACTTCTTGCCGACCGCGGTGCGGTAGATGCTGATCGGGAACGGGGCCGGCTTCGCCCGCTTGTTCACGGGCTTCACCGTGATGTCGGGGCTGATCGGGGGCGGGGCGGGATGGGTAGCGGTCACGAACGACCCTCCGGTGGTGCCGGTGACGGATGGGTGCTGCCACTGCGAGGGGGGCAGCCGGGCAACCGGGCGGCGTTCCCAGCGCAGGGCGAAGTTAGTGCTGGATTCTCGTTTGCAGCCAACTCGCCCGGGCCGGTGCGGGGGCGGCGGTCGGGCGCCGGCGCGAGGGCCGCGGCGAGTGGGTCGTCGCGCAGGTCGATCACGCCGCTCCCGACCCCACGGTCGCGCGGCCGGTCAGCTTCCCGGTCACCTTCCCGGCGGCTCACCGGTGACGATGGTGCTGCGGTCGTGGCTGACGATCGGAAGGACGGCGGCGGCGGGTAGTCCCACCGGATCCGGCGCCGCGGACGCGCGGTCGAGGGAGACGTCGAGGGTGAGCGGTCCGCGCTGATCGGGGACGAGAGCCTCGATGGTTCCGATGCGAGTGCAGCTGTCGGGGGGAACATCGCCCTGCCACCTCCACACGTGGGAGCGGTCCGGAGAGCGGTCGGTCGGGGAGCCGGTGCCCTCTCCCCAACAGAGATGAGCACGCACGATCATATCAGAAAGAGAGATGCGCGCGTCATTGACGACGTAGACGGCGAGCGCGAGCGCGTCGCCCGGGCGGACCGCGGGCGGCAAGCGATCGGCGATCACGGCGATGGGCCGGCACGCTGCGGCGAGGGCGTCGTAGCCGAGCTTGGGGACCCGCTGGTGGTCGAGCACCGCGACGCTGACCAGCGGGTGGCCGTCGGCGAACGCGGAGATGGCGAAGCCGCCGGTCGGGGCGTACTTGAGCAGCCGCAGCGCCTCGACCTGCGTGCGGAGGAGGTCGGCCTGGTGGCGCTGGCTCGCGTCGCGCCACCCGTCGAAGGTCGCGTGTTCGGCGGGGGGCACCTGGCGCTCGAAGGCGGCGCGCTGCAGGCCGTGGCGCTCGGCGGCTGCCTCCCAGTCGAGGTCGGGCCACCGGTCCGGCTGGAGGAACGCGGCGTCGGTGGGCACCGCCTGCGCGCCGAGCTCGCTCACGAAGCGGGCCAGGCGCGGCCACAGCCGCAGCGCGGTCGACAGCCCGCGGGCGTCTCCGTGGTGCCAGCCGAACCACAGGTGGCTGTCGGTGCCGTCGAGCTGCGGGAGGTGCGGGAGCACCCCCGAGTGCGCGATGACCGGCCGCGAGCCGTCGTGCTTCTCGAGCACGCGCTTGATGGAGGTGTCGAGCACGCTCTTGTTCCACGCCGGGAGGGCCTGGCCGACGAGCCCGCGCGCCACGAGCTTCGCCCGGTCCCGCGGTTCGGCGAGCGTGTCCGGACCGATGTCGATCGCCAGCGGCTCGTTGTGGCCGCACCAGACGAACACCGAGGGGTGGTGCGCCAGCAGGTCCACGAGCTCGCGCGCCTGGCGGCGGGCCTGCTTGCGGATCGACCGGTGGTACCCCCACTGCAGCGGCATGTCCTGCCAGAGCAACAGGCCCGCCTCGTCGGCGGCGTCGTAGAACCCGGGCTTCGAGACGTGGGCGCGCACCCGCAGGAAGTCGAGGTTGGCCGCCTTCGCGAGGGCGACGTCGCGCGCGAAGTCGTCGTCGCTCGCCTCCGCCAGGGCCAGCTTCGTCGGGCCCTGGTTCGCGCCCTTGAGGAAGAGGCGCTCGCCGTTGATCGAGAAGATCCAGTCGCGCATGGTCACCGAGCGCAGGCCGATGCGGCGGTGCCGGCGGTCGCTGACGACGAGCGCCTCGTCGGGCCCCGCGGCCTCGCGGCCGGGGTCGGCGGTGCCCGTCTTCACCTCGACGCGCACGTCGTAGCGCGGCTGCGCTCCGAGCGTGTGCGGCCACCAGAGCTGCGGGTCGGGTACCTCCACCACCCACTCGAGCCGGTTCTCACCGGTGGCCAGGGGGTGCGACGAGCGGTGGGCGATGACGCCGGCACCGGCGCCGACCGGAGCGATCGTGGTGTCGATGGTGACGGTACGGGCCACGACCGTGTCGAGCACCGCGCGCACGAACACCGTCGCGGACTCGACGTTCGCGTCGCGGCACGAGGTGCGGAAGTGCTTGACGCGCACCGGGCCGGTCTGCTCGATGCGCACAGGCCGCCAGATGCCGCCGGGGTTGCCGTGTTGGTCGCGCTCGAACGAGTGCTGGAACACCCCGGTGAGGTTGCGCTTGGCGGCGCGGTCGGCCTCGGGCCGGCACGACACCTCGAGCGCCAGCGTGTGCTCGTGCTGCGCGCGCAGGGCGTCGCTTATCTCGAACGTGTGCGGGAAGAAGTAGCCCTCCGTGTCGCCCAGGTAGGAGCCGTCCAGCCACACGTCGCTCGTGTAGAAGACGCCGTCGAGGGTCAGCCACGTGCGGCGCGGCTCGTCGGCTTCGCCGTCGCGCTCGGCGCCGGGGCCGAACGGCGCCGGGGTGTCGAGCTGCGTGCGGTAGAGCAGCGGACCGTCCGTCGCGGCGAACGCCGGCTCCGACCGCCAGTGGTGCGGGAGCGTCACGGACTCCCAGGACGTGTCGTCGAAGTCCGCGTCGGGATACGAACGGCGGAGCTGCTCGTCGGCGATCGCCGCCCGCCAGGGGCCGCCGAGCACGTGCGCGTCACCGGCCTCGCCGGCGTCGAGGGCGGGGCGGTCGGTCATCGCCGCACGCTACCCGGCCGCGTCGGCGCGGCCGGCAGGGCACCGCGCCCCCGCCGGCGGCGTCGCGCCCGGACGGCGGCGCGACGCGTCCCGCGCGGGGCGGGGTGCCAAGCTGTCCCGATGCACGAGGGGGAGGGAGCGGATCCCGCCATCGGCGGCGCGCCGCCGGCGCCGGCCCGGCCGACGCGACGACGCGTGCTCGCGGGGCTCGCCCGCGCCGCCGGGCTCTCGCTCGCGCCCGCTCTGAGCGGTCGCCTGCTGCTGCCCGCCGCTTCGGCCGCGGGTGCCGTCGCCGTCTCGATCGACCCCTTCGTCGACGTGGGCGCGCTGCCGGCGCGCTCGATGGGGTTCAGCTTCGAGAAGAACACGTTGCCCACCCCTCTCTTCTCCGCGACGAACACCGCGCTCGTCGCGCTCTTCCGCCTGCTCGGGCCCGGAGTGCTGCGCATCGGCGGCAACTCGGTCGACCGCGTCGTGTTCGACGCCGACGGGCCCGGTGGGACGGCCGGCGTGGTCGCCCCTGCGGACCTCGCCCGCCTCGCCGCGTTCGCCGACGCGGTCGACTGGCAGGTCATCTACGGCACCCCCTTCCTCTTCTCCACCGCCGCGCAGGTACGTGCTGAGGCCGTCGCTGCTGCGGCGGCGCTGGGACCCCGGCTCGACTCGTTCGAGCTGTGCAACGAGCCGGACCTCTACGTGCTCAACGACGCGGCGAAGCCGATCGCCGGCACGCCGGCGCTGTTCAACCCGCGCTGGCAGGCGTTCGCCGACGCGATCCACGCCGCGCTCCCCGGCGCATCGATCTGTGGGCCCTCGACGTGCTTCATCACCCTCGCGGCGTCGTTCACCAAGCCCTTCGCCGCCGCCCATCCCGGATCGTTCTCCGCCCTGACCCAGCACTACTACCGCGGGTTCGGGTTCGGCTCGCAGACCATCGACGTGCTGCTCGGCCCCGACCCCGACCTCGAGGCCGGGCTCGGCGTCCTGCGTGCGCTCTCGAGCAGCACTGGCGTCCCGTACCGGCTCGCCGAGACGAACTCGTTCGCGAGCGGCGGGCAGCCCGGGGTGAGCAACACGTTCGCGTCCGCGTTGTGGGGCGCCGACCTGATCGGCAAGGCCGGCGCGCACGGTGCCGCGGGCGTGAACATCCACAACTCCGGGGCCGGCCTCGGCTACCCCGCGATCGTGACCGTCGGTGGCGTGGTCACCCAGATCCGTCCGCTCTTCTACGGGCTCCTGCTCGCCGCGGCGGCGGGCACCGG
>CAYUOL010000434.1:0-4893 GCA_964446345.1 uncultured Iamiaceae bacterium
TTGCGGTCAACGTTCTTGAAGTAGCCGTCGTCGTCCACCACGCCGATGTCCCCGGAGTGCAGCCAGCCCTCGTCGTCGAGCGCGTCGGCGGTCTTCTCGGGCTCCTTCAGGTAGCCCTGGAAGACGTTGCCGCCGCGGCAGATGATCTCGCCGTCCTCGGCCAGCTTCACCTCGCACCCCGGCACTGCGGGGCCGACCGTGCCGGGCTTGACCCGGGTGGGGGTCCACGTCATCGGGCCGCTGTTCTCCGACATGCCGTAGATCTCCGACAGCGGCACGCCGACGGCGCGGAACCAGTTGAGGAGGTCGGCGGGGATGGGGGCGGCCCCGGTGATCGCGTACTCCACCTGGTCGAGGCCGAGCAGCTCGCGGATCGGCTTGAACGCGACGCCGTCGAGGAACTCGTACGTGGCCACCTGCTCGTCGGTGGCGGTGCCCCAGTCGATGGCGCTCACGATCGGGACGGCGGCGCGCACGCCGTCGTCGAACTGCGCCTTCTTCTCGGGGTCGGCGCCCAGCGCCGCGTTCACCCCGGCGTTGATCTTCTCCCACACGCGCGGCACGCCGAAGAGCACGTTCGGGCGCACCTCCTTGAGGTACGCGGAGAGCAGCCCGGGATCGGGGCAGCAGGAGATCTCGTAGCCCACGAAGGCGCCGACGTAGTGCGAGGTCATGCGCTCCGCGATGTGGGCCATCGGCAGGTACGACACCAGCCGCTTGCCGCTGTAGTCCTCGAAGGAGATGAGCTGCTTCAGGCACTCGACGGTCCACGCGATGTTGTTGTGCGTGAGCATCACGCCCTTCGGCGGACCCGTCGTGCCGGACGTGTAGATCATGGTCGCGAGCTGCTCGGGCGAGCAGTTGCTCGCCGCCGCGTCGAGGTCGATCGGCTCGACGCCCTGCAACGAGGCGAGCGAGTGCACGTCGGCGGGCAGGTCGTCGCCCTTCAACACGATGATGTGCTCGAGCTTCGTGAGCTGGTCCCGCACCGGCAGGAAGCGGTCGAGGAAGGCCGTGTTCTCGAGGACCGCGATCGTCGCCTCGCAGTGGTTGACGAGGTACTCGATCTGTTCGGGGGACGACGAGTTGTAGATCGAGATCGGCGTGGCGCCGCAGAAGTACGCCGCCATGTCCGCCACGTGGAACTCGGGCACGTTGCGCATCATCAGCACGATGCGCTGGCCGGGCTGCAGGCCGAGGCTCTGGTACATCGCCGCCGCCTGCGCGACCTGGCGGGCGTACTCGGTGTAGGTCATCTCGCCCCACGAGCCGTCGTCCTCGTCCTGCCACCGGATGGCGACGAGATCGGGGTGGGCCGCCACCGTCTTCAAGAACTCGGACGGGATCGTCTGCCCGTCCACGACCTTCTGGATGTCCTCGCTGGTGACCGTCATGGCTCTCCCCTTGGTTCTCGGTGCGGGCGCACGAACGCGTGCCGCTGGTCGGATGCGTCCGTTCGGCCCTTCCGCGCGCGGGGCGGCTGCGCAGGAACGGAGCGCGCCCCGTGTGCGCAGCGCAGGTTACCGATCGGGACCTGGGGGTGCTGGCCGGACCGCCCGGCGCCCGGCGGTGGGCACGGGGCGCGCCCGTGGCGAGCCGCGGCACGGCCGCGGGTTGACGTCGCCCCCGCCGCCGAGCAAACTTGACCGAGCGGTCAACTTCGGTCGGCCCGCCAGAGAGCAGCGCACACATCAACCCCACCATCCGGGCACCCTCGTCGGGCCCGAGAGCGGGAGGGGACCATGCAGGGGAACTTCTTCAGGAGAGCGAACATGGCCACCGCAGTCATCGTCGATGCCGTCCGTACCGCCGGCGGCAAGCGCAACGGCAAGTTGTCGGGCTGGCACCCGGCGGACCTCGGAGCCGAGGTCCTCAAGGCGCTCGTCGAGCGCAACGACCTCGATCCCGAGCTGATCGAAGACGTGATCATGGGCTGCGTCATGCAGGTCGGCGCCCAGTCGCTCAACGTCGGCCGCAACGCCGTCCTCGCCGCCGGGTTCCCCGAGTCGGTGCCCGCCACCACGATCGACCGCCAGTGCGGCTCGTCGCAGCAGTCGGCCCACTTCGCCGCCCAGGCCGTCATGGCCGGCGCGCACGACATCGTCATCGCCGCCGGCGTCGAGGTCATGAGCCTCGTGCCGATGGGCGCCTCGGCCATGGTCAAGGACGTCGGCTTCCCGTTCGGCCCCGCCGTGGGCCTGCGCTACGCCGAGGCCGGTGGCCTCGTTCCGCAGGGCATCTCGGCCGAGATGATCGCCGACAAGTGGGGCCTCAGCCGCGAAGACCTCGACGCCTTCGGCGCCGAGAGCCAGCAGCGGGCGCTCAAGGCCACCGAGGAAGGCCGCTTCGACAACGAGATCATCGGCGTTCGGGCCATGCCGCGCGACAAGGAGACGGGCGACCTCATCGAGTCCGACGAGATCGTGCTGAAGGACGAGGGCATCCGGCCCGGCACCACCGCCGAGACCCTCAGCAAGCTCAAGCCCGCCTTCAAGGAGGACGGCAAGGTCACCGCTGGCAACTCGTCGCAGATCACCGACGGCGCCTCCGCCGCCCTGATCATGAGCGAGGAGAAGGCCAAGCAGCTCGGCCTCACCCCGCGGGCCCGCTTCCACACGTTCGCCCTCGCCGGCGTCGACCCCATCACGATGCTGACCGGCCCGATCCCGGCCACGCACAAGGCCCTCGAGAAGTCCGGTCTGACCATGGACCAGATCGACCTCACCGAGATCAACGAGGCCTTCGCCTCGGTCGTGCTGGCCTGGGAGAAGGAGCTGCACCCGGACATGAGCAAGGTCAACGTCAACGGCGGCGCCATCGCCCTCGGTCACCCGCTCGGGTGCTCGGGCACGAAGCTCCTCGCGACGCTCGTCAACGAGCTCGAGCGCAGCGGCGGCCGCTACGGCCTCCAGACCATGTGCGAAGGCGGCGGCATGGCCAACGCCACCATCATCGAGCGCCTCGGCTGACGCCGCGCGCCACGCCCGCAGCCACAGGGGGGTGAACGAAGGGGGCTTCGGCCCCCTTCGTCGCGTCCCAGGTCGCGTCCCGGTCGCGTTTCCGGTCGCGTCCGCTCGGTCGGGGCCGTGCCTCGCGCCGGGTCGTGCCTAGCGGGGCGTCGTCGCCGGCGGGGTCGAGCCGCCCGCCGCCGGCACCGCGGTCGTGCCCGAGCTGCCGGCGGTGGTCTGGCCGCAGACCTTGAAGCCGAAGGCCGCCATGGCATCACCGGCATCGACCAGCGCCGCCTGCAGGGCGCGGTCGGTGTTCATGAGGTTCGGGTCCTGGGCGATGTCGGGGATCCGCCGCTCGAGCTCGTCGTAGGCCTTCGTGGCCTTGGCGAGCGCGACGGACAGCTTCTCGGCGTCGACGTCGGGGGTGCCGAGGGCCTCGATCTTGCGGATCTCGTCGCGCAGCACGTCGACGCTCTGGCGGAAGAAGGGCTCGATGTCGTCGGGGTTCACGGGTTCGGGGATCTGCGCGATGCGCGCATCGGTGGCGGCGCAGACCTCGTCACCGTCGGCGACGATCTTGGCCTTGGGCACGTTGCTCGGCCGCGTGCCCTTGAGCGCCGGATCCGACAGCGTGCTGGCGCAACCGGACGCCAGCGCGAGCGCACCGGCCAGCACCATGCCCGCGACGACCCCCCGGACCGACGACATGCGCACCACGGCTCTCCCTCTTCTCCCGCGGGGATCCCGCTCGGACCACGCCGAACCGACCCCCCACCCGTCCCGCAGCGCCCCGCCGGAACCGGGCGCCGGGCGGGAGGGTACACGGCTGCGGGAATCGGGCGGCCGGATGGTTCCCCGGGCCGGGCACCAATAGCCTGGACCCATGCGGAAGCACCCGGCCCTCGCCATCGCCGTCGCCATCGGCGTCGTGGTGCTGATCGCCGTGTTCCACCGGCCCCCGTTCCAGACCGTGATCGCCGGCCTGCTGACCTACGGCATCTTCCGCATCGGCACGATCATGCTCGGGGGGCTCGCCCGGCCGGTGCCCCAGCCCCCGCCCCCCGGCGAGCTGCGGAAGGTGAAGATCACCTACCGCTGCGCCATCTGCGGCACCGAGGTGCGGATGACCGTCGCCCCCGACGAGGACCCGGACCCGCCGCGGCACTGCCAGGACGACATGGATCTCGTCACCCCCGTCGACGACCTCTAGAAGCGAGCTGCGCTCCGGAACCGCGTCGGGCGCCTGCGGTGCCGACGGCGGCGTGCGCAGGGTTGTCCACAGGCCCTGACCAGCACCTGACGCCCGAAGATGGCGATGCTGTTGCGAACATGACGAACAGATCACCGGGACGTGGCCTGGTCGTTTCCGTGAGGTTACAAGGCACACGTTCGTCCACATGGTGTGGACGCCGCCCGTTCCGGGCCGTCAGCGGTACTGGGTGGCGGTGATGATGCCGGCGAGGATGAACCCGAGCCCGGCCAGCAGGTACCAGTTGCTCGTCGCGCCCGGCAGCAGCCCCACGTAGTTGAGGAAGATCGTGACCATGCCGAGGCCGAAGAGCACGAACATGAGGACCGGCACCCACATCGGGCTCGGCATGTCCTCGTAGCGCACCGCCGGCGGCGTGTAGCGGGTCGACGCCGGGGGCGTGCCCTTGGCGGTCACGCGCTTCGAGGTGTGCTTGCTCGTGGGCTTGGCGTCGGCCCGCCCGGCGCGGCGATCGACCTTGCGCACGCCGCCCTTGGTCGGGCTCGAACCCGCGGGGCCCTTCTTGTCGGCCTTGGCGTCCGCCTTCGCGTCCTTGGCCCCGGGGGTCTTGCGCTTGCGGGCGGTCGTGCCGCCCTTCGCGTCCTTCGCGTCGCCGTCGGCGCCCGCCTCGGCGTCCTGGACGTCATCGCTCTCGGCGACCGTCTCGTCGGTGGTCTCGTCCTCGAGCTCGTC
>CAYUOL010000435.1:0-4845 GCA_964446345.1 uncultured Iamiaceae bacterium
GGGAACGGCGGGGTCGGATGACGATGAGGTCGTGGGTGAGGTCGTGGGTGAGGTCGTGGGTGAGGTCGTGCGGGGGGAGGTCGGGGAGCTCAGGAGGGGGACGGACGGCGGGGCCGCGGACGCGGCGAGCGAGGCGAGCGACGGCGCCGTGGCCGCCGCGGGCGCCGGTGCGCGGGCCTGGAGCACGGGCGTCGTGCCGGTGGGCTCGGTGGGCTCCCCGGCCCCGGCGGCGGCGTGCGTGGCGGCGATGAGCTCGTCGAGCCACGCGAGGTCGTGGGTGAGCGTGCGGTTGTCGCGCTCGCGCAACGAGCGCCGGTAGGGATCGGTGCGGCGGCTGGCGCCCGGATCGGCGGCACGGCTCTCGGCCTTGGTGATGCGCCGTCGCGCCGCGAGCTGGGCGACGAGCTCGGCGCGGCGGCGCTCGAACAGGTCGAGGCGCTCGGCGGGCGGCAGCAGGGTGCAGAACGCCACCCGCACCCCGAAGCTGCGCTCGTCGTCGGGCCCGTCGGCGGTGAGCAGGTCGTGGAGGCGCTCGCGCCCGCTGGAGGTGAGGCCGTAGACCTTCTTCCCGCGTCGGTTCGCCGGCGCCTTCGTGGAGGGCTTCGTGGTGGTCTTGGTGGTGGTCTTGGTGGTGGTCTTCGCCGGCTTGCCGGTGAGGCGCGTGCGGAAGGCCGCCAGCTCGCCGGACAGCGCGCCGGTCATCGGCGTGGTCGGGTCGCTCAGCGTGTGGGCCTCGACCGCCTTGACGCGGCCGGCCTTCTCGAGCCGCGCCAACGCCGGGTACAGCGACCCGAAGGAGACGCTGGACCACGGCCCCAGCAGCTCGGCGAGCTGCTTCTTGAGCTCGTAGCCGTGGAGGTCCTGCTCGGACAGCAGCCCGAGGATGGCGAGTTCGATCATGATGTCGCGAGTGTACCTATCGAATCGATATATCGACAACCCGGGGTTTCCCCTCACCGGCCCCTGGGGACCCGTCGGGTGGCCGGCGGCGACCGCCGACGCCGCGACGGATCACCACGAGGGGCGCGGCGGATCCGGCCGGAAGCCCGCGGCGGCGGGGCCCGATCGGTACCCTGTCCGGCGTGAGCTTCGGACCCCCGCCCGGCCCGCCCGGGAACGGCGCGATCCGGGGTGCCTCGAGCGGCCCCGGGGAGATCGACTACCGGCTCGCGCGCCAGTCGCTCATCTCCGAGTACCGCAAGGGCCGGCTCGCCCAGCACGAGGTCTGCGACGCGCACCCCGAGCTGCTGCGCAACGCGCAGCAGTGCTCCGAGCCCAGCCGCTTGATCTGCCCGATCTGCGAGGACGCCAACCTCGTGCTGGTCACCTACGTGTTCGGCCCGCGGCTGCCGGCGAGCGGGCGCTGCATCACGTCGAAGAAGGAGCTGAAGGCGCTCGCAGGGCGCGCCGGCGAGTTCGCCTGCTACGTCGTCGAGGTGTGCCCGGCGTGCTCCTGGAACCACCTGGCGCGCACCTTCCTGCTGAACCCCGCGCGCTCGGCCTGACGCCCGTGCGCGACGTGGTGGGGCCCGCCGCGGGGAACGGGGGACTGGCGCCCGACGTTGTTTTCGCGCCACCGTGGAGCAGGCTCTGGGAGGGTTGACGCCTTCGCGCGCGTCCTGATCGCCTCTCCGTCCGTCCCGCCCGTCCCGCCTGCCCTCCTGCCTGCACCCCGCTTCTCATGCCGACCGCCACCAAGCAGCGCCCCCACAAACCGAAGCGCAACCAGCCGTGGCCCGAGGGCCGTCCGGTCCCTCCGGGGTGGAAGCGCACGCGCAAGGGCACCGTGCGCAAGCGATCGCTCACGTGGCGGTTCCGCCGGGTGATCCTGCTGGTGGCGTTGTTCGCCGTGGTCGCCGCGAGCGGTGGCAGCTACGTGATCTGGAACACGACCGAGCTGCCCAAGAAGGACCCGCCGCTGCCCGAGACCACCTTCGTGTGCGCCGCCGACGTCACGAGCAACTGCAACCAGGACAACTCGATCGCGCAGCTCTCGGGCAGCAACGACCGCGTGCTGGTCACCTACGACCAGATCCCCAGCATCTTCATCCAGGCGCTGGTCTCCGCGGAGGACAAGGAGTTCTTCCGGCACGAGGGCGTCGATCCCAACGGCGTCGCCCGTGCCCTCGTCGCCAACCTCCGCAACGACTCGGTGCAGCAGGGCGGCTCGACGATCACGCAGCAGTACGTCAAGAACGTCTACCTCTCGAACGAGCGCACCTGGGAGCGCAAGATCAAGGAGGCGATCCTCGCGATCAAGCTCGATCGCGAGCTGCCCAAGCAGGAGATCCTCGAGCGCTACCTCAACACGATCTACTTCGGGCGCGGCGCCTACGGCATCGAGGCGGCGTCACGGATCTACTTCGGCAAGCACGTCGAGTCGCTGGGGCTGCAGGAGTCGGCCTACCTCGCCGGTCTCATCCGCCAGCCCGAAGGCATCGACGCGCAGCGGCTCCCCGGCGACCCGCAACGGGAGGAGCAGCAGAAGGCGGCGACGACGCGCCGGGCGCAGGTGCTCGACACGATGCAGAGCGAGGGCTACATCACGACCGAGGCCCGTGACGCGGTGAAGGCGGAGGGGTGGGACTACGTGCTGCCCCGTCCCGTGTCGTCCACCAACTTCGGCAAGGTGGCCCACCCCGAGCTGGGCACCGAGTACTTCCTCGACTACGTGCACCACTGGCTGGTGAGCTCGGGGCAGTTCACCGACTCGCAGGTCTACGGCGGTGGTCTGCGCGTGTACACGACGCTCGACTTCAGCGCCCAGGCGGCGGCGTACGACTCGATCCGGTCGACCCTGGACCGCCCGAACGACCCCGCGGCCTCCATCGTGGCGCTCGACGACAAGGGCCGCGTGCGGGCCATGGTCGGCGGCTTCGACTACAACGCGTCGAAGGTCAACCTCGCGGTCGGCCAGGACGGCGGCGGCTCCGGCCGGCAGCCGGGCTCGTCCTTCAAGCCGTTGATCCTGGCGCAGTACCTGGCCGACGGGCAGAGCCTCGGTGCCGTGTACGACGCCCCCGCCAAGAAGGTCTTCGACCTGCCCGGCGAACGTTGGACCGTCGCCAACTACGGCGACGCCGAGCAGGGCCAGCTGAACGTGGTGGAGGCGACGAAGAAGTCGTCGAACACCGCCTACGCGCAGATCATGCAGGACGTCATCAAGACGCGGGGCATCGACAACATCGTCGCCACCGCACAGCGCATGGGCATCACCGGTGACCTGCCGAAGGTGCCGTCGCTGGTGCTCGGCACCGGCAGCGTGTCGGTGCTCGACATGGCCTCGGCGTACTCGACGTTCGCGAACGAGGGCGAGCACCTCGGTCCGTACGTGGTGACCAAGGTGACGAACTCCGCCGGGCAGGTGCTGTGGGAGGCGCCGTTCAACCGGGAGCGCGTGCTGCCCAAGGACGTGGCCGACACGGTGGGGTACGTGCTGAACCAGGTGGTCGAGCAGGGCACCGGCACCGGCGCCCGCTTCGGGCAGTCGCTCGCCGGCAAGACGGGCACCACCGAGAACTACCGCGACGCGTGGTTCGTCGGCTACACGTGCAAGATGACCGCCGCGGTGTGGGTCGGCTACCCCACTCCCGACGCGCAGGGCCGCACCAAGTACATGCAAGGGGTCCACGGCATCAACGTCGCCGGTGGCACGTTGCCGTCCACGATCTTCTCCAAGTTCATGAAGCGCGCGGCCGCCGGGTTGCAGAGCTGCCCGTTCCCCTTGCCGCCCCAGGCCAACTACACCCCGGGCACGTACGCGCCCGGCACCGCTCCGGCGGGTACCACGCCGGTCTCGAGCGCGCCGGGCACCACCGCCGAGGCACCCGCGTCGTCGAGCACCACGAGCAGCACCGCGCCGGCGTCGTCGACGACGACGACCTCGGCCCCGGCGAGCACGACCACGACCGCCGCGCCGACCAGCACCACGACGCCGACGACCGTGGCCCCCACCAGCACCACCCAGCCGGTGACCGTGCCCACCACGCCGGCCCCCCTCGCGCCGCCGTAGCCGCGGCCGCGACGCGGATCGCGATCCGTGCACTACGGTCCGCTCGGCGGCGCGTGCCCGCGGGGGAGGGCCACGCGCGACCGCCGTCCGCCGACGATCGAGCGAGGAGCAGCACCATGGGCGAACGCACCGCATACGCACCCGGGACACCGTCGTGGGTGGACATCGGCGTGCGGGACACGGGCAAGGCCATCGAGTTCTACGGCGCCCTGTTCGGCTGGAAGGGCGAGATCGATCCGCGGCCCGAGGCCGGCGGCTACGGCATGTTCACGCTCGACGGCAAGAACGTCGCCGGCGTCGGCCCGCAGCAGAACCCCGACATGCCGCCGTTCTGGAGCGTGTACGTCACCGTCGAGGACTGCGACGCCGCGGCCGCGGCGGCGGCTGCCAACGGAGGGTCCATCGTCGTCGGGTCGATGGACGTGTTCGACGCCGGTCGCATGGCGGTCCTGCAGGACGCGGTCGGCTCGTTCGTGTCGATCTGGCAGCCGAACCAGCACATCGGCGCGCAGCTCGTGAACGAGCCGGGCACCTTCGTGTGGAACGAGCTCGCCACCACCGATCTCTCGAAGGCGACCGAGTTCTACCAGGCGACGTTCGGGTGGGGCCTCGACGCCGACGGCTCGTCGGGCGAGTCGTCGATCTTCACCGTCGACGGCGACGTCGTCTGCGGCGCGCACGTCGCGGGCGAAGGGGAGTTCCCCGCCTGGTCCGTGTGGTTCGCCGTCGACGACTGCGACGCGTCGGCCGCCAAGGTCAAGGAGCTCGGCGGCGCGATCTACGTCGAGCCCAACGACATGAGCTTCGGGCGCGGCGCCGTCGTCGCCGACCCC
>CAYUOL010000436.1:0-4844 GCA_964446345.1 uncultured Iamiaceae bacterium
CTACAAGGGCCGCCGCATCGGCGCCCACGGCGACGCCGTGGCGTGGAGCTTCTACCCCGGCAAGAACCTCGGCGCGCTCGGCGACGGCGGCGCGGTCACCACCAGCGACCCCGAGCTCGCCGACCGCATCCGCGTGCTGCGCAACTACGGCTCGCGGGTGAAGTACGTCAATGAGGTGAAGGGCTTCAACAGTCGGCTCGACCCCATGCAGGCGGCGGTGCTGCGGGTGAAGCTGCGCCACCTGGACGCGTGGAACGGGCGGCGCCAGGCGCTTGCGCAGCAATATCTCGAAGGCCTGGCCGGCACGGCGCTGGTGCTGCCGCATGTACCCGAATGGGCGGAGCCGGTGTGGCATCTGTTCGTGGTGCGGCATGCGCAGCGCAACGTGCTCTCGCAGCGGCTGGCGGAGGCGGGCGTGGGGACACTGATCCACTATCCGGTGCCGCCGCACAAGCAGGGGGCTTATGCGGAGGCGGGATTTGCGGCGGAGGCATTTCCGCTGGCGTCGAGGATGGCGGACGAGGTGCTGAGCCTGCCGATCGGGCCGCATTTATCTGCCACGTCGATCGAATCGATTTGCAGGATTTGCCATGAGTGAGAGTCAGGCTGAGTTGCCGCCGCTCGAAGAGCGGCCGCTGGTTACGTTCGCGCTGTTTGCGTACAACCAGGAAAAATACATCCGCGAGGCGATCGAAGGCGCTTTCGCGCAGACGTACGAACCGTTGGAGATCATTCTTTCGGATGATTGTTCGACGGACCGGACGTTTGAGATCATGGAGAAGATGGCGGCGACGTATGAGGGGCCGCATCGATTAATTGTCAGAAGAAACCCATTTAACATGGGAACGGCGCTTCACGTTCAGCTAGCATTCGATGCCTCAAAGGGAGTGCTCTTTGTGGTTGCGGCGGGTGACGATATTTCAGACGCTAGCAGAACCGCTAAGCTATTCTTCGCTTGGAATCAGGCGAAGCGGCCGCAAGGTGTTGTGCATTCTGGTCGCTTATCCTTTATTGATGGCGAAAGGCGCCCCATTGGCCGCAATGCGGCCAACAATAGTTCGGTGCAACACAAAGTTTTGGCGGGCTATAGCCATTCTCGGTGGTTGCCAGCTGCTGCTCCGACATGTGCCTATACCCGTGAGGTTTTTGAGTATTTTGGCCCACTCCTGGGAGGTAGCATCATTGAAGATGCCCCGCTTCTGTTGCGTGCAGCCCTGCTGGGAGAATTTGTTTTCTGCGAAGATCCGCTCGTTTATCAGCGGTTGCACGATAGTCACAGTGGAAGTGGCTACACCATTGATGCCCCAGTACGCTGGAATCGTTTCATTCAAAGCAAATTTATTGCCTTTCGAAATATGCAAGGTGACCTAAGAAAATTCGATGGAAACCTTGATCCGAAGTTGCGCCGGGCAATTGAGAAAAAAATACTTGGGGTGGTCAGATCGTCTGCGGGTCTTTTTTTGAAAGAGAGTGGTCAGGTCACCTTAATTGAGAAGATCATTTTGGCTATAAAGTTTATTTTTGCTCCTGCTGTTGGGCGAACTTTCCTGCTGAGAACAGCTTTCTCTCTCACATTTTTCGGATTTTCTTTTCATCGTAAGTTAAAAGCGCTTCTCGCCTCTCATCTGAAAACAAGGCCAAATAAGAGATCATGGGTCTAAGTGCATTTTTAAAGAAAATTTATCTGGCACTGCTTCGCCTCGCATGGTTAATTGGGGGGCAAAGGGAACATGCGCGGTCTGGGTTAGAGTCGCCCGTTTGTGGCTTCATAAGCGAAGATGCGAAAATAATATTCCCAGAGAACGTTTCTTTGTCAGAGGGCGTACAAGTACTTCCAGATGCACGTCTAATTTGTGCTGGCATGCCCCCCTATCTTTCACCTTCGGGTTCGATCGAGATTGGATCTAACAGCATAATTCGAGAAGGTGCGATTTTGCAGACCTACGGAGGGAGGATCTCAATCGGAAAGAATTCGGCTGTTAATCCATACTGCGTTTTTCAAGGTAACGGAGGCCTAATTATCGGCGACAGTACATTGATAGCAGCTAATGTAAACATTTTCACTGCAAATCATAACTTCAATCGCCTTGATGCAAAAATACAAGCGCAAGGCGAAAGTCGCAGAGGAGTGAGGATTGGGAATAATGTATGGATCGGTGCAGGGTGCACCATTCTTGATGGCGTAGAAATCGGTGATGGCGCGGTAATCGCGGCTGGATCGGTTGTGCATAGAAGCGTGCTTCAAAATTCTATAGTTGCAGGAGTGCCTGCTGTATTCAAGAAATTTAGAGGCGGCGAAAATGACGTCCAAATCCGATAAAGTCTGGTCTATTCTCTCGTCTTTAATTCCGAGTTCGGAATCTGGGGATTACTGGTTTTCCCTTCTGAAATTCGTTAAGGTGCATAAGCGGCTGCCATCCAGGGGGCGCAATACATTTAACGATGCTCTTTTCAGGATAAAGACTACGAAGGATATTACAGATCCCTTGAGGGTTTTCATTACAGATAAAGAGTACTTTAAAATATTTGTGAGCTCTGTTGCTGGTCCACAATATACGGTACCGACGCATGCTATTTTACGATCCAGAGAAGATGTCGATCAGTATGATTTCCCGGAGAGATTTTGTGCAAAGCCGACGCACATGAGCGGGAAAGTTTCGATTGTAAATGATGGATCTGTGGATAGGGATGAGTATAAAAGTTGGTTTAGTTTGGATCATTACGCAGTTTCACGTGAAAGGAATTATTATAGCCTTCAGCCAAAAATCATAGTTGAGCCAATTATATTTGAGCAGGCCGATATAACGGACTTTAGGGTGTTCTGTTATAAGGGGAAGGCTAGATTAATTTGCTTGGATGTTGGCAAATACTCGAATTATCGTCGTGCGTTTTATTCCGTTGACTGGATAAAGCTGAATTTCTCGTTAGGGTATCCTGGATATGAGGAGGATATCGATCGACCTGAAAATCTGAGCGAAATGCTTAATGTCGCTGAAAAGCTTTCGAAATGGCTAGATTTTGTTAGGGTCGATTTTTATACAAATGGAGAGCATTTCTACCTAGGTGAAATGACGAATTGTCACGCTTCGGCATCTCAGCGTTTCCTTCCGCTGGAAGCCGAGGAGGTCGCATCGTCGATCATCTTCGGCTCCGATGCAAATTAGGGCCGTGGGTTTTATGGATTCGTCATCTTCAGGTCGGGTCTCCACACTTTACCTCACGCGAAATGGGTTGCTTGAGCCGCTCGGCCAAAGCCAAGTTTTGGCGTACCTGCGTGGCTTGTCGCGGGAGTATCTGATCACCCTCATCACATACGAGAAGGATGCGGATTGGGCCGATACACACCGTGTCGCCAACCTGCGTATGGACTGCGAACGCCTCGGGATCCGCTGGCTCCCGCAGCGTTTTCGTCGCCAGCCCAAGGTGGTCGCCCCCGCGCTCAGCATGGTTCGCATGGTTTGGCTCGTGGCCCGTGAGGTGCGGCGGCAGCGGGTGCGCCTGATCCACGCCCGCTCGTACATCCCCGCCGCCGTCGCGCTCGTGGTGAGCCGGATGACCGGCGTGCCCTTCATCTTCGATATGCGGGCGCTGTGGCCGGAGGAACTGATAACCGCTCGACGGCTTCGGCGGGGCTCGTTGCTGCACAGAGCGATGGTTGCGGCCGAGCGGGCGTGCCTGAAGCGAGCGGGCGGCGTCGTTTCACTGACCCATGCGGCTGTCGAGCATCTTCAGCGCGTCTATCCCGACGAGATGGCGGGTCAGACGGTGGAGGTGATTCCAACCTGTGCCGACCTCGACCGCTTTGTTCCCGCAAGCCAGCGGCCCGCGCAACGCGTGATCGGCTGCCTGGGCACTGTGCTGAGTGGCTGGTTCCGGCTCGACTGGCTGGCGGCTTTTCTGACGGTGGCGGCGAAGCGTGATCCGACGCTGCGCTTCGAGCTTACGACGCGCGACGATCCCGAGCAGGTGCGGACGGCAATCGGCGGTGATGCGGACCTGCAATCCACGCTGAGCATTGCACCTGCGCCATCGGAGCGGGTGCATGAAGTGATTCAGAGGCAGATTGCGTCAGTGATGTTCTACGCAGGCGGCGAGATATCGGAACTTGGCCGTTCGCCTACGCGGATGGCGGAGATCCTCGGCTGCGGACTGCCTGTGGTGGCCAATGAAGGGGTCGGCGACGTCGCCCAGGTCATCCGCGATTACCGCGTCGGTGTGCTTGTGGGTGGTCCAGGCGAGGATGAGATGGACGCCGCCTGGGATGAATTGCAACAGCT
This sequence comes from uncultured Iamiaceae bacterium, assembly GCA_964446345.1. GTDB lineage: Bacteria > Actinomycetota > Acidimicrobiia > Acidimicrobiales > Acidimicrobilacustridaceae > CAYUOL01. Next base: position 4,278 of record CAYUOL010000436.1, read on the forward strand.
TCTCGCCGACCCCGATTTGTCGCGTCGTTGCCGCGAAGCTGCGGAAAAGGTGTTCTCGCTTGAGGCGGGGACAGCGGCGTACTCGGCGCTGTATGCGGAAATCCTATCCAGGCAGGCTGAGCCAAGTTTCGCAGGCGTGAATCCGGGCAAGTGAATGCGCGATTTTCATTAGGCTGCTGACAGGAAGATTCTTGATGAAGTTGACGATTTTTGGGACTGGCTATGTCGGTCTCGTAACCGGCGCATGCCTGGCCGAGGTTGGCCACACGGTGATCTGCGTCGACATCGACCAGGGGAAGATCGACCGCCTGAATCAGGGACAGATCCCAATCTGGGAGCCTGGGCTCGATGCGATCGTGGCGCGAAATGTTGCCGAGGGCCGGCTGTGCTTCACGACCGATGTGACGCTGGGCGTGACGCATGCGCAGATCCAGTTCATCGCCGTGGGCACGCCGCCGGACGAGGACGGCTCGGCAGACCTGCAATTCGTGCTGGCGGTTGCCGAGAGCGTGGCGCTGCACATGGACGGCTACAAGGTGCTAATCAACAAGTCCACTGTGCCGGTGG
>CAYUOL010000437.1:0-4790 GCA_964446345.1 uncultured Iamiaceae bacterium
CGTCATCGACACCACGAGCAACTACGTCGAGCACCCCGAGGTGGTGGCCGACCGCCTCGAGCGGGTGGCCGAGGCGGTGGGCGATCCCCGGCGGATCGTGGCCGGCACCGACTGCGGGTTCGACACGTCCGCCGGCATCGGCGACGTCGCGCCTTCGCTCGTGTGGGAGAAGCTGCGCGCCCTCCGGGCCGGAGCCGACCTCGCGTCGGCGCGCCTGCGGTGAACCGCTGCGGTCAGAGTCGCCGCCAGTAGATGATCACGTCCTCGCCGTCGATGACCTCGGGGACGCGCCCGACGACCTCGAAGCCCAGCCGCTCGTAGAGCCGGCGTGCGGGGTTCGACGCGAACACGAAGTTGAACTGCAGCGCATCGAACCCATGGCCCCGCGCGGTCTCGAACGAGTGGCGCACGAGCGCCTCACCGAGGCCGCAACCGCGCGCCTCGGGCACGACGAGGTAGCCCGCGTTGGCCACGTGCGCCGCCCGCCCGTAGCCGTTCGGCTTCATCGTGTACGCCCCGGCGAACCGCCCGGACCCTGCATCGCGCGCGACGTAGCTCGCCCGGGCCGGGCGCAACCAGTACGGCTCGAACGTCGCCCACGTCACCGGCTCGTCCGGCGCCTGTGGGTACCCCTCGCCGGCGGCGACCACCGCGGCGAAGGCGGCGAGCAGCTCGTCGTGATCTTCGGCCGCGGTGGCGCGGACGACGAAGGTCCGCCCGTCTGCGACTGTCAGCTCGTCGGCGTGGCCCACGCGCTGCAGTCTGGCGGACGCGCGGTCGTGGCGGGCGCGACGGGATCACCGCACCGGCGCCGGGCCCTGTGCCAGGCTCTGACCGGATCGGTGCGGGGTCGCTCGAGCCGGCGGGCCCTCCGGGTGCTCGGCGGAGACTGGTCGGTGCGCCGGCGGAGCGCCCTGTCGGCGCGTCGGGCGGGACGGGAGGTGCGCGTGGGAGAGACGGGGGAGACATGACGGACATCGCACTGGTCACCGGCGCTTCGTCGGGCATCGGGTTGCACACGGCCGCCGCGCTCGCGGCGGCGGGCTGGCGGGTGGTCGCGACCGCACGGCACCCGGACCGCTCCCCGGATCTCGTCGCGTTGGCCGACGGCCACGACCTGATCGAGACCGCAGTGCTCGACGTGCGCGACGACGAGTCGGTCCGCGCCGTCGTCGGCGCGGTGCACGAGCAGCACGGGCGCGTCGACCTGCTGGTGAACAACGCCGGCGTCGGCCACCGCGGCACGCTCGAGCAGCTGTCCCTCGACGAGATCGCCGCCGTGCTGGACGTGAACTTCTACGGCGTGCTGCGGGTCACGAAGGCCGTCCTGCCCGCCATGCGCGAAGCCGGCGCGGGTCGGATCATCACGGTCACGAGCATGAACGGGGTCATCGCGATGCCGTTCAGCGATGCGTACAACGCTTCGAAGTTCGCCGTCGAAGGGCTGATGGAGGGGCTCGCCCCCGTGGCCTCGGGGTTCGGTGTGCACGTGTCGTTGCTCGAGCCCGGTCCTGTGCGCACCTCGTTCTTCGCCAACATGACCGGGCAGACGGGCGTCGGATCGTCCGACGCCGACGCCGCGCCCGATCCCTACGCGCCGATGCGCGACGCCTACAACGCGATGATCGGCGCAGCCGCCGACGCCGGTGAGTCCCCGGAGGACGTCGCGGCCGTGATCGTGGCCATCGCCGCCGCCGAACGTCCGTCACTGCGGTACCAGTCCTCCGCGAACGCCACGAACATGGCGAAGGGCAAGCTGGTGGACGTCACCGGCGACACGATCACCGCGGTGACGCGCGGCCTGATCGGCCTGCCGTGACGACCGGCTGAGGAGTCAGTAGCCCGAGGGCTTCGCGCTCGTCGTGGGCTTCTTGCCCGGCCCGGCGGTGGTCGGTGGCGTGGTCGTCGTCGTGACGGCGAACGCCGTCGTCGTGGGCCCGGTGGTGCCCGTCGAGTCCGTGGAGGGCGGCGCCTTGGTGGGGTTGACCGGCACGATCGTCGTGTTCTTCGTGCCGTCGGGGTTCAGGATCCACCACCCCTCGCTGCCCTGGCAGTTCGCCTCGCCGGGGGTGTCGATGGCCATCGTGTAGAGCCGGCGCCCGTCGAAGGCCACCTGCTTGGTGCCGTCGGGGCGATCGACCAGCGCGAACTTCGCGCGGTCGACGCCGCTGCCGAACGACATCGCCGTCGCCGTGAGCGGGGGCCACTTCTCGACGCAGGCCGCGTCGCTGCAGATCGTCTTGCCGTCGGTCTCCTTGTCCCAGGCGTAGAGCACCTTGCCGTTCCCCCGCCCCAGCGCCGGCCCGTACGGCGAGCTCACGATCTTGATCTCGACCGCGCCGCCCACCGGCAGCCCCCCACCAGCACCGGCCGCCGCCGTGGTGACCGGCCCCGAGCCCGTCGTGGCGCTCGTGGTCGTGGCGGTCGAGCCGCACGCCGCCAAGACCGCGGCGGCGCTCATGACCACGGCGAGCGCCGTCGTGCTGCGTCTGGTCATCTTCATCAGCGCATCCTCTCCCAGCCGACGCCGCAGGTCGCAGCCGACGCCGTTCGGCGTGACCGGTCTTCCCGCGACCCATGACCTCCGAGTCTGCCCCGTTCGTCGCGGCAACGGGGGGCAGCCGGTCGGAGAGCACCTCGGTGGCCGTGCCGGCAGACCCGCGGTGAGGTCGCAGCGGGCGGGACGAGCGGCGCCGCCGGGGACCGTTCCGGTACGTTGCGGCGATGCCGTCGTTCTCGTTCGAAGGTCGCTCGCCCGTCGTCCACCCCGAGGCGTTCGTCGCGCCGACGGCCACGCTCGTCGGGGAGGTGATCGTCGAGGAGGGAGCGTCGATCTGGTACAACGCCGTCGTCCGCGCCGACTACGCACCGGTCACGATCCGCAAGGGCGCCAACGTGCAGGACGGTGCGGTGCTGCACGCGCCACCGGGCACCCCGTGCGAGATCGGTGCGGGCGCCACCGTCGCCCACCTCTGCGTCGTGCACGGTGCGACGGTCGGCGAGGAGGCGCTCATCGCCAACGGCTCGACCGTGCTCGACGGCGCCCGGATCGGCGCGCGCACGATGATCGCCGCGCACTCGCTCGTCGCGGCCGGCGCCGAGATCCCCGACGAGGTGCTCGCAGCCGGCAGCCCGGCCGTGGTGAAGCGGGCGATCGCGGGCACCCCGGCCGAGTTCTGGGTGCAGATGAACCCGGGCGCCTACGCGGACCTGGCGGCGCGCCACCGCGCTGGCATCGTGGCCCTGTGAGGGCCGGAGCCCAGCGGCTCGCGACGCACGACCCGGATCAGTTGATCCAACCCGAGCCGGTCGCGCCGGTCACGACCCACTGACCGTCCTGCTTCTGCAGGACGTCGGTGCCACCGCTGCCGCACATGGGTCCGCACGTCTTGCTGAGCCCGACGTGCACGGTCGTGCCGTCTGCGCCGATCCGCTCGATCGGACCAGCGATGACGAGCACGTGCTCGTCACCGGGCTTGCTCGTGACGGCCCCCGCCTTGGGGCTCGAGGCGAAGTGCACGGGCCCGAGGTCGCCGAGGCCGGCCACGAGATCGGCGCGCACCGCCTCGGAGAACGGGGGGCCGGCGGCGCGCGTCGACCCTGTCGAGGTGCCCTCCCCGGCATCCGGCACGCCGTGGTCGACGATCACGATCTCGGCGTAGGGCGCCGGGCCCGACGGATCGCGCCGGGTGCGGTCGAGGGCGTTCCGGATCAGCGCGAGGTAGATGGCGCCGTCCTCCGTCTTCGCGGCCACCGGGGGCGGCGACGGCACGAACCGGGTGGTGGGCGGGGCCGTCCTGGGCGTCGTCCCCGGGGTGCTCCTGGGTGTGGTGCCGGGTGTCGTTCCGGGTGTCGACTTCGGTGGTGTGGTGGAGGTCGCGGTGGGCCCGTCGATGATCGTGCCCGGCGAGCTGCCCACGGTGGTGCCCGGCGTCGTGCCGGGGACGATCGTCGTGGAGCCCGGCCCCGACGCCACGGACGACGTGCTGGAGCAGCCCGCGACGGCGAACAGGCCGCCGACGGCGACGGAGGCGATGAGGGCCACGACCCGGGCCCGACGCGCCGGGAGCGCGCTGCCGGTGCGCACGGTCAGCGCGGGGCGCGAGGACCACGAGGGGCGCGGGGACCTGGAGGGGCGGAGAGGCTCGGGGGCGAGCGGGGTGGGCGTCGGCAGCGATGCGGTCATGGCGGATGGACGATCCCTCACCGGCGGTCGGTTCCGCATCGGCGCCGGGCGCTTGTCACAGCCGCGCCGTGGTGACCCCGAGGTGGATCGGGCGTCGTCGCGGCCCTTGTAGGTTGGCTCGATGCGCGTGGCGATGGAAGCGACCGGGCTGCTCGTCACCCGCACGGGCATCGGCCTGTTCACCTACGAGGCGATGCGCCACCTCGCCACCCGCGACGACGTCGAGCTGTCCGCCTTCGCCGTCAGCTTCCGGGGCCGCGATCGGTTGCCGGCCGTCGTGCCGCCCGGCGTCGATGTCGTCACCCGACCGATGGCCGCCCAACCGCTGCGCAAGGCGTGGCTGCGATCGAACCACCCGGTCATCGAGCGCTGGACGGGACGCATCGACGTGGTGCACGGTCCGAACTTCGTGGTGCCGCCCGCAGCGCACGCCGCCGAGGTGGTGTCCGTGCACGACCTGACCACGTTGCACTTCCCCGAGCTCTGCACCGACGACACCCGCCAGTACCACGCGCTGATCCGCCGCGCGGTTGAGCGCGGGGCGTGGGTCGACACGGTCCCGGCGTTCGTCGACGGGATCGTGCGCGACGGCGGTGCCGACCGT
>CAYUOL010000438.1:0-4781 GCA_964446345.1 uncultured Iamiaceae bacterium
GACTCGCCAACTTCCGTGTGCACCCGCCGCCAGTGGTTGCTTCCCTCAGCGTACGGCGCTGCTCATCCATTCGGATGAGGTCAACGACCTATTTTGGCAGTCTTCGTGACACAAGCTTGGGTGCCCACGATCTGTCGCCACGGTCGCCAGTCCGGACGTGCGACGCGCCGGAACGTCATCGAGCTCTCCACCCTCGGCTCTGCCCGCGCGATGGAACTGCGACTCGATCGCCGACCGCGAACGAGCCTTGGCCGCGGGCGTGCCGAACACCGAATCACGGGACGCGCGGGCAACCTCCTTGCGCACGGCTTCATGCGATGGCGGTGGCGTGGCCAGCCGCGCTGGCTCAGTCTGTTCGCAGCTGCGCCGCCACCGCGTCGCTCAGCGTCGAGCGGGCGACCGTGACCGCGTGCCCCGCCACCCCGACGCGCTCGTCCCCGACCGTCACGCGCACGACGCCGCCGCGCGGCGACGCCTGGAAGCCGACGAGCTCCGTGCGACCGAGTCGGTCCGCCCAGAACGGCCCGAGCACGCAGTGCGCCGAACCGGTGACGGGGTCCTCGTCGATGCCGGCGCCGGCCGCGAAGAACCGCGACACGAAGTCGACGGTCTCACCGTTGGGCCCGGGGTGACCGTCGGCCGCAGCCGTGACGATGGCGCCGTGCATGCCGAGCTCGCGCAGCGTCCGGTGGTCCGGATCGGCGGCGAGCACGTCGGCGACCGACACGACCTCGACCAGCCAGATGTCCCGGCCGCGGAGCACCGCGACGGGCGTGACGCCGAGCGCCTCGAGCATCCCGGGCATCGGCTCGAACGGCGCCGGGGGATCGGTCGGGAGGTCGAGGGCGAGCATCCCCGCGTCGCCGCGCCGAGCGACCAACCACCCCGACCGGGTGGAGAACCGCAGTTCATCGCCGGCCTCGCCGAGCTCGTCGAACAACACGTGGGCCGAAGCCAGCGTGGCGTGCCCGCACAGGTCCACCTCGACCGTGGGGGTCATCCAACGAAGCGACCAGCCTCCGTCGATCGGGTGCAGGAACGCGGTCTCGGCGATGTTGTTCTCGGCGGCGAGCGCCTGCATGCCGGCGGGGTCGAGCGCCCCCTCGGTGACCACGACCGCGGCCGGGTTCCCGGCGAACGGACGATCGGTGAACGCATCGACGACGTACTGGGGGATCGACATCCGCCCACCCTGCCCGATCCTGACCAACCGGGTCGAGGCCATTCGGGCGCACCCGCCGGGGACCTTGGACCCTGGTGAGGGCCTCGTCGCCCGTCGATGATCAGACCATGACCACCGTGCTCGTCGCCCTCGATGGAACGATGTCCTCCGAACGGGCGGTCCCGATCGCTCGTGAGCTGGCGGCCCGCTCGTTCGCCGACCTCGTGCTGGTGCGCTCCTCGTGGGACTCCAGCGAGGAGGAAGCTGCTGCGTACCTGTCGGGCGTGCCGGAGCGCTTCGGCCTCGAGTTCGACACGCGGAGCGTCGTCGTCCACGGGTTCCCCGGCGACGCGGTGAACGAGCTCGCCAGCGAGATCGACGACGCCATGATCTGCCTCACGGGACACGGTCGGTCGGCGGTCGGCCACTACCTGCTCGGCGGTCACTCCGAGACGATCCTCGCCCACGCCCCGGTCCCGGTGGTCATGGTCGGTCCGTCCGTGCCGTACGAGTGGCCCCGCGGGGATCACCTCGGCCTGTGCGTCGATGCGAAGAGCGACCCCGCCGTGGTCGCGCCGTTCAGCGCGCAGTGGGCCGCTCGTCTCGGCTTCGAGGTCGACGTGCTGACGATGCGCGCGGAGGACGATCGCCCGGTGAGCCGGTACCACGACGCCACGCGCGAGCAGCTGGACGACACGGTCCGGCGGATCCAGGCCGCGGGCGTCCGCGCCCGAAGCGTCGTGTTGAAGGAGGTGCAGCCCGCCACGCGCATCGCGCGCTTCGCGTCCGAGCATCGCCTGGCGCTGCTCGTCGCCGCGAAGCGCCACGAGGGCGCCGCCCGCGACTTCCTGGGCAGCACGACGATGAACCTGATCCACCGCAGCCCGTGTCCCGTGCTGGTCCCGCCCCACGATGCTGCCGCGACCGCTCCTCCCGGCGACGCGGTGCTCGAGCACGACGGCGCAGGCTGAGCCGGTCATGACCGAGCGCGGCAAGATCGTGCGTGCCTCGCCGGGCCTCGTCCAGATGCCAGCAGAGGCGTGAGCACCTCCACCACCGCGCCCGCACCGCAGCCGCACGACGCTTCGTCGCCGACGCCGGTCGCGCCGCGAACGACGACGTGGGTCAGACTCGGCCCGACGGCTCGCTCGTACACCTTCCTGGCGGTGACGGTCATCGGCCTCGTCGCCGGCATCGGGTTGCAGGTGGCGGGCGCGTCCACTGCGGGTGATGTGGCCTTCGCCGTCGCGGGCGTGCTCGCTCTGGTCATCACCGCACTGGACGTGATGCGAGCGGCGCTCCAGCGCCGGCCCGGCGTCGACGTGATCGCGGTGCTGGCTCTCGTCGGCGCCTTGGGCATCGGTGAATACGCGGCCGCGGCCGTCATCGCGGTCATGGTGGCCACGGGGCGCGCGCTCGAAGCACGGGCGAGCCAGCGGGCCGAGCGCGACCTGCGCCGGTTGCTCGAAGCCGTGCCGACGGTGGCGCACGTGCGTGGGGAAGCCGGAGGGATCGAAGACGTCGCCGTCGAGTCGCTGGCGGTGGGCGATGTCATCGTGGTGAAGCCGGGGGAGACGGTCCCGGTCGACGGTCGCCTGCTCGGCGCCGTTGCGGTCCTGGATGTCTCGACCCTCACGGGTGAACCGGTACCGGAGACGATCGGTCGCCAAGCGGTCGCCCCGTCGGGCGCGGTCAACGTCGGCGACGCGGTCGAGCTGCGGTGCGTCGCGACGGCGTCCGAGAGCACCTACGCCGGCATCGTCCGTCTGGTCTCGGCCTCCCGGGCGGACTCCGCGCCGTTCGTGCGTCTCGCCGATCGGTGGGCGCTGATCTTCGTCCCACTGACCCTCGTCGTGGCGGGGCTGGCGTGGGCCCTGTCGGGCAGCATCGAGCGCGCGGTTGCGGTGCTGGTGGTCGCGACGCCGTGCCCGCTCATCCTGGCGGTCCCCGTCGCCGTCACCTCGGGCCTGGCGCGCGCCGCGCGCCGCGGCGTGATCGTCAAGGGCGGCGGCGCGCTCGAACAGCTGGCGCAGGCCGAGATCCTCGTGTTCGACAAGACCGGGACCGTCACCGCCGGGCGTCCGATCGTGCTCGATGTCGTCGTCGCCGAGGGGGTCACCGCCCACGAGGTGCTGCGCCTGGCGGCATCGGTCGAGCAGGTCTCGCCCCACGTGTTGGCGTCGTCGATCGTGGCGGCCGCGATCGCCGAGGGGCTCAACCTCGAATGGCCCGCGGACGTCCGCGAGGAGGTGGGGCAGGGCTCGGCCGGCTCGGTCGGGGGACGCGATGTGCGCGTCGGACGCCTGGAGTGGATGACCCCGGAGGCACAGACGCCCGGGTGGGTCACGGACCTCCGGCGCCGGGTCGTGACCGACGGCGTCATGACCGTCTACGTCGAGGTCGACGACCGGCTGACCGGCGCACTCGTGTTGGAGGATCCGGTGCGTCCGGATGCGACCCGCACCTTGCGCGCGCTGCGCCGCAGCGGGTTCCGCCGCATGGTCATGGCCAGTGGCGATCGGGCCGCGGTCGCGGATGCGGTCGGGGCGGCCGTGGGCGCGGACGAGGTGCTCTCGCAACGCAGCCCGTCGGAGAAGGCCGCCGCGGTGCGGCTCGAGGTCGCGAGCGGTGTGACCGTCATGGTCGGCGACGGCGTCAACGACGCCCCAGCGCTCGCCGCGGCGGACGTGGGGGTGGCGCTGGGGGCCCGTGGCGCGACGGCGTCCTCCGACACCGCGGATGTGGTGCTGACGATCGACCGCATCGATCGCCTCGTCGACGCCGTGCACATCGCTCGGCGCTCGCACCGGATCGCGCAGCAGAGCGTGGTGCTGGGCATGGGGCTGGCCGCCGTTGCGATGGTCGCGGCCGCGTTCGGGGTGCTGCCGCCGCTCGCCGGGGCGATCGTGCAGGAGGTGATCGACGTGCTCGCCATCGCCAACGCCCTGCGCGCCCTGCGGGCCGGTCGCGAGCACCTGCCGCGCTTGGAGGGCGACGATGCCGACCTCGGCCGTCGCTTCCAGGCGGAGCACGCGACGCTGGCTCGCGGCCTGCGCGAGCTGCGGCCCCTGGCCGACGACCTGGGCCGCGTCCCGACCGAAGACGCACGGGAGCGCTGCATCGCCATGCGTCGCTTCCTCGAGGACGACCTGCTCCCGCACGAGCAGGCGGAGGACGTCCAGCTCTACCCGGCCGTCGCCCGCGTGCTCGGCGGCGACGACCCCACCGCACCGATGTCGCGCATGCACGTCGAGATCGAGCACCTGATCGGCCTCTACGGGCGCCTGCTCGACGACCTCGGCCCGAACGGGCCGGACGGCGACGACGTCATCGAACTGCGTCGCGTGCTCTACGGCCTCGACGCGGTCCTCCGGCTCCACGTCGCCCAGGAGGAGCAGGAGTACCTGTCGCTCGCCGACGCCGACGATTAGAGCGTTGCTCAAGTCCGTGGCCCGGCATGTCGATGCACTCCGGAGGTTCGTTGCGGAGCGAGGGCGAGGTCGGGGTGGCGAGACAGAACGGCGACGGTGACCGCGCGCGCGAACGCACGCTCGTGTTCGACTTCGGCGACGGACCGGTAGACGCGTCGCGCCACGTGAACCCGGACGGTTCGCAGGGC
>CAYUOL010000439.1:0-450 GCA_964446345.1 uncultured Iamiaceae bacterium
CCCGACGGTGTTGGCGACGACATCATGACCTGATGGGAGGAGATGCGCATCGGATCCCGGGGACCCTTGCCGGTGTCGTACCCGGGCCGTACCCTGACACGAGCTTCCCCCGCCACGTCATGCGGCCGCGAGCCGATGACCGACAGAGGAAGTCACATGGGACTCACCGAACGCAGCAGATCTGCCCTCTACCAGGGCCTGAGCAGCATCGTCGACGAAGCAGCCGTGGAGGAGATGTTGTCGTACTTCCCCGCTCGGGACATCGATGAACCGGTCACCACCAACCATCTCCGCGTCGAGATGTCCGACATGCGGACCGAGCTCCACGTCGAGATGGCCGGCCTGCGGACCGAGCTCCGCGACGAGATCGCAGAGCTCCGCACCGAGGTCAAAGGCGAGATCGCAGAGCTCCGCACCGAGGTCAAAGGCGAGATCGCAGAGCTCCGCACC
>CAYUOL010000439.1:550-4777 GCA_964446345.1 uncultured Iamiaceae bacterium
GAGGTCGCCACTGAGCTCAACGACAAGATCACCGGCCTCCGTAGCGATCTCAAGGCCGACATGACCGAGCTCGAACTCCGGATGAACGACCGCCTGAACGACAAGTTCAGGTCGATGTTCGCGCTGACGATCGGGGCGAACGTCGCCACCGTGGTCACGATCGCCATGGTGATCTTCGCCGCCATCCGACTCTGAACGCGCACGCGTTCGGCAAGCGGAGGAGCACGACCGCCTTCCACAAACAGACAGTCTTGACTGTTTGTTGAATTCATCCGATGATCGAGCACGTGACCGCGACCCGCGTCTCGCAGGAGGAACGCAGCCGTGCCATGCGGTTGCGGCTGCTCGATGCAGCGGTCGACTGCCTGATCGAACGCGGGTACGCCGGGACCTCCACGACGCTCGTGTCCGAGCGCGCGGGCGTGTCACGGGGCGCGCAACTGCACCACTTCCCCTCCAAGGCCGCCCTGCTCGTGGCTGCGGTGGAGCACGTCGCCCAGACGCGTGCCGAGGAGCTGACCGCGGCGGCCGCTGCCACACCACCGGATGACCGACGCCGGGTGCTGCGCATGCTCGCCGACCACGTGACCTCACCCGTGTTCGACGCTGCCCTGGAGCTGTGGGTCGCTGCCCGCACGGACGCTGAGCTGCGTGCGGCGGTCGCCCCGCTCGAGCGTCGGATCGGGCGCCAGACCCACGTGCTGGCCGTCACAGCGCTACGGGCCGACGAGACGGTGCCCGGCACCCGCGAGCTGATCGAGGCGACCCTGGACCTGATCCGTGGTCTGGGCCTGGCCCGCGCTCTCAGCGACGACACCCGTCGCCGAAACCGGGTGCTCGACCGCTGGGCTGCCGTCCTCGACCACGAGCTCGGTCCTGCGACCGATCGGGAGGAACCATGAGCCTGCTGGACGACGTGCTCGCTGACCTCACCGCCGAGGGCGACCGGATCGAAGGGTGGGTCGCACCACTCGGCGACGAGCAGTGGCACGCACCCACCCCCGCTGCCGGCTGGGATGTGGCGACCACGATCGGTCATCTCGCCTGGACCGACGAAGTGGTGGTCGTCGCCGTCGAGGATCCGCAAGCGTGGGAGCAGCTCCTGGAACAGGCGATCGGTGACCCGGAGCACTTCGTCGACGTCAACGCCGCCGCGGCCGCCGCGGCCACTCCCGCCCGGCTCCTCGAACGGTGGCGCCGTGCACGCGGTCGGGTCGTCGACGCGCTGCGATCACATCCAGAAGGCGAGAAGGTGCCGTGGTTCGGGCCGCCGATGTCACCGACGTCGATGGCGACCGCGCGGTTCATGGAGACCTGGGCACACGGCCTCGACGTCGCCGACGCACTCGGCATCGCCGCGGAGCCCACCGACCGCATCCGTCACGTCGCACATCTCGGCGTCCGCACCCGCGACTACGCGTTCGCCACCCACGGGCTCGACGCACCGGCCGACGCGTTCCGCATCGAGCTGCGCTCACCGTCAGGCGAGCTGTGGGAGTGGGGACCCGCTGACGCTACGCAGTCCGTGACCGGATCCGCGTACGACTTCTGCCTGCTCGTCACCCACCGTCGCCACCGAGACGACCTGGACCTGGTCGCGGCCGGCGGCGACGCGGACCGGTGGTTGGACATCGCCCAGGCGTTCGCCGGCCCACCCGGGACCGGACGGACCCCGACGAAGGGACCGACCCCATGAGCACGTCCAACCGGGCGACCGAGCCGTTGATCGTCGCCAACTGCTCCGGGTTCTACGGCGACCGTCTGTCGGCCATGCGGGAGATGCTCGACGGCGGCCCCGTCGAAGTGATCACCGGCGACTACCTGGCCGAGCTCACCATGTTGATCCTGGGCAAGGACCAGCTCCGTGACCCGACCCTCGGCTACGCCCGCACGTTCGTCTCCCAGATCGAGGACTGCCTGGGCGACGCGATCGAACGCGGGGTGCGGATCGTGTCCAACGCCGGCGGGCTCAACCCCCTCGGACTCGCCGAGCGCATCCGTGAGGTGGCCACCGGCCTGGGCCTGTCGCCGGTGATCGGCGTCGTCGACGGCGACGACCTGGCTCCCCGCGCCGCCGAGCTGGGCTTCGTGGGGGCGCTGACCGCGAACGCCTACCTGGGTGGCTTCGGCATCGCCAAGGCGCTCTCCGCCGGCGCCGACGTGGTGGTGACCGGCCGGGTCACCGACGCGTCGGTGGTGGTCGGCCCCGGCATCTGGCGCTTCGGGTGGGGTCCCGACGACCTGGACGCGCTCGCCGGAGCCGTCGTCGCAGGTCACGTCATCGAGTGCGGCACCCACGCCACCGGCGGCAACTTCTCCGGGTTCATGGACCTGCCCCGCGACGCCCGCCCACTCGGCTTCCCGATCGCCGAGCTGCACGCGGACGGATCGAGCGTCATCACGAAGCACCCCGGCACCGGTGGCACGGTCACGATCGACACCGTCACCGCTCAGCTCATGTACGAGATCCAGGGACCCGTCTACGACAACCCCGACGTGCGCACGGACCTGCGCAGCATCACCCTGTCCGGCGACGGTCCCGACCGTGTACGCATCTCGGGTGTCACCGGCTCGGCACCTCCCGAACAGCTCAAGGTCGCCACCAACACCCTCGGTGGACACCGCAACCAGATGGAGTTCGTGCTCGTCGGCCTCGACCTCGACGCCAAGGAGGCGTGGCTGCGCGTCCAGATGGACGCCGCGCTCGCCGAGCGTCGGCCCGCCGAGGTGGTGTGGACCCGCGGTCCCGACCCGGCCCCCGACGCCGAGACCGAGGAGGGCGCCGCCCGGCGGGTGCGCTGCGTGGTCAAGGACCCCTCGCCCGACGTCGTCGGCAAGTCGTTCACCGCGGCTGGCATCGAGCTGGCCCTGGCGTCGTATCCGGGCTTCACGCTGACCGCTCCGCCCGGCAAGCCGTCGCCGTTCGGGGTGTACCGACCCGCCTACGTCGACCGGGACCGGGTGCACGAACGGGTGCGGGTCGACGGCGTCGAGCTGGAGGACGGAGTCGAGCTGGAGGAGGAGCAGGGATGAGCACCGCACGGGTTCCACTGGGCACGTTCGTCCACGCCCGCTCCGGCGACAAGGGCGGCAACGCCAACATCGGGCTGTGGGTCCGTCAGGACCCCACCGGCTCCGAGGACCCGGCGCGCCGGTCGGCCCGGATCGACTGGCTGGTCGGCTTCATCACCGCCGAACGCGTCCGCGAGCTGCTGCCGGAGACGGCGGAGCTTCCCGTTGCGGTGCACCCGCTGGCGAACCTGGGGGGCGTGAACGTGATCGTCGAAGGGCTGCTCGGCGACGGCGTCGCCGCCAGCACCCGCTTCGACCCGCAGGCCAAGGCGCTCGGCGAGTGGATCCGCTCCCGAAGCGTCGACATCCCCGACGAGCTGCTGGACCCGACGTGACGACACCGCCCGCCGATGAGCGGACCAGCGTGAGGAGCACCCCATGCAGTTGACCGACGAGCGGATCGCTCTCAGGGAGAGCGCCCGTCGCTTCACCGAGCGCGAGATCATCCCCCACCTCGACGAGTGGGAGGAGGCAGGTGAGCTGCCCCGCTCGTTGCACCGCAGAACCGCCGAGGCGGGACTGCTGGCGGTCGGCTACCCCGCTGACGTCGGCGGTGACGGCGGTGACCTCCTCGACGCCTGCGCACTCCAGGAGGGGTTCATGGAAGCCGGCGCGTCCGGCGGGCTGATGGCGTCGCTGTTCACCCACGGGATATCGCTCGCCCACATGGTCGCCCACGGCTCGACGCATCTCATCGACCGCTACGTCAGACCGACGCTCGCCGGGGAGATGATCGGCTCGCTCGCCGTCACCGAGCCGGGCGGTGGATCCGACGTCGCCGGCATCACCACCCGGGCACTCCGCGACGGCGACCACTACATCGTCAACGGCTCCAAGACGTTCATCACCTCGGGTGTGCGCGCGGACTTCATCACCACCGCGGTGCGCACCGGCGGTCCCGGCCACAGCGGCATCTCGATCCTCGTCGTGGACACCGATTCGCCAGGGTTCACCGTCACCCGGACATTGCGCAAGATGGGTTGGCACGCGTCTGACACCGCGGAGCTGGCCTACGTCGACGTGGCCGTCCCTGCCGACAACCTCATCGGCGAGGAGGGCCGCGGGTTCGTCTACATCGCCGAGCAGTTCGTGGTGGAGCGGATCTTCCTGGCCCTGATGGGCTACGGCCCCGCGGCGCGGGCCCTGGCGCGCGCA
>CAYUOL010000440.1:0-4774 GCA_964446345.1 uncultured Iamiaceae bacterium
GATGCAGCCGGGCGACACCTGGCTGGGCGCGCCGCCGCTGCACCTGCCCGCGCGCTGCTCCCGGTCCGTGCTGCCTCGTGCATCCATCTCGCCGTTGACGGCGGCGGTGAGCGCGTCGGTCGCCCTGCGGAGCGCTTCGAGCTGGGATGCCAGCGCCTCCAGGGCGCGATCGTCGGTGCGGGCGTCGATCGGGGCATCGCACATCGTTTGGGCATCCGCGACGAGGGCCTCGATCGATGCGACGGCGAGTGGGTGCCGGGTGCTCGACCAGGTGGAGGTCTCCTCAGCCAGTGGCCCGTCGCCTCCTGGTGGCCGCAACGGCCGCGGTGGATGGTTCATGTTCATCCTGACTCCCTTCCATCCCGACTCCCTGTCAACTGACAGAACGCCAGTTCGATTCGTCGAGCACCCTAGGAAGGGGGGTGTGACACTCGGACCCGCCGACCTTCGCCAGGGCTGAGAATCCACTCAGGATCGTCACGCCCAGGATCGTCGGCGTCGTCGGAAGCCAGCCCAGGCCGTGTCGGGAGTGCTGCGGGTGCGGTCGTCTGCGGCGTGCACGGCTACAGTGCGAGCCCTGCGGGCGTATGGCTCAGTTGGTTAGAGCGCTGCCTTCACACGGCAGAGGTCACAGGTTCGAGTCCTGTTACGCCCACCACGCGAGACCCCGGTCCTCGCCGAGGTATCGGGGGCCGCACCGAAGGTCGAGCTCAACGCAGCCGAGGCATCGCCCTCTTCGCTGAGGTGTTCGTCCAGGGCCGGACGGATGACCTCCGCCATCGGAATCCCCTCCGACGCCGTCACCCGGTGGAGCCCTCGACCAACGGCACGAGCGGTCTCGCGCCGGCTCAGGGCTCGATGCGGTCCACGGTGTCGACTCGGTCGATCGAGCGGTCGAACGAGGCGACGTAGCCGACGCCGGTGCTTTCGGCGCACGCCACGAGGTAGGCCTCGGCGAAGTCGAGCCGATCGGTCTCGTAGACCTCGATCGCTCGGAGCAGCAGCGCCGGGTCCACCGTCACCGTCGATCGCATCGACACCAGTGAGCGCATCGCGGTGGCGACCTGGTCGCGTGGCGCCGCGTAGAACGACTCGAGCACGTAGACCGTCTCGGCGACGATCAGGTCCGTCAGGTACAGCTCCTCAGCCTCGGCCAGGTAGGCGGTTGCGCGAATTGCCATGTCCGCGGGGTCGCCCGTCAGGTGCCGGACGAGGATGTTCGCGTCGACGAACGCGCTCACCGGGCCGTTGCGGCCCGACTGGTGCGGGTGGAGCGGATCACTTCGTCCCACGCGACGTTGCGCTTCGCTGCGGGCACGGCGACGGTGCCTGCCAGCGACAGGAACTCCGGTGTGCGCGCGAGCACGGCCCTGTCGCCCTCGACGCGGAACACCACTTCGTCGCCCTCGCCGAGCCCGAGCGCTTCCCTGACGGCCTTCGGGACGGTGATCTGGCCCTTGGAGCTCATCCTCGCTGCGACCTCCATCACCACTCCTTACACTTGTGAAAATGTAAGGATAGCGCCAGGCGATGACGCTCGGACCACCCGCCTCGCCGGCCTTCCATCGCGCGGATGTCGCGCGTGATTCGGTGTTCGCTGCCATTGGTGTGTCGCGCTCATGTGGCCGATGTCGGCGACGGCCCGATCGTCTGGAAGTGCAGGGACCTGGCTCGCTGTACCACATGCTCGTGGTACAGTCCCGGGTGTGGATGCGCTCGAGGCTCTCGACGAGATGAACCGGTTGCTCGACACCACCGACGGCGAGACCGTCAACACGTCGATGCGTCTCCCCGTGGCCCTGCGGGACGCGGCCGCTCTGGCTGTTGCGCAGTTCGGCGCCGCGCCGTCGACCACCACCATGACCGCAGCAGCGCTACGTCATGCCCTCGAGACGGTCGTCATGGAGGCGGCACTGCGCTTGCACTACGAGCAGCACCCCGCCGCCGAGCCCACGCTCGGCGAGGTCGCGCTCGCACTGGCGGTCCAGGACGGCTCTCCTCTTGCTGGCCGGCCCGATCTCATCGCCAGCGCAGCTGTTGCAGTCGCTGCTCGACGGCCCGACGCTGATGCCGACGACGTGCTCCTCTGGGCCGAAGCTCAGATGGTGGGCGCTGCATGAGATCCATCGTTCTCGACAACGAAGCCGCTCAGGCGCTCACGGATGCCCGCAGTCCCAAGCACAGAGCGGTGGTCGCCCACCTCGCCGGGGTAGCGGCGCGACGGCGACGGGGACGTGTTGTCGAGGCCGTGGTGCCATCAGCGGTGCGTGTCGAGGCTGGGTGGGATCGAACGACTCCGACCGCCGCTGCCATCAACCGCTTCCCCATCCGGGACCACACACTCGATTCGCCTACAGCAAACGTCGCCGCTCACATCCAGAGTGCTACGTCAACCGGTGTCGCCGATGCCCACATCGGGGCGACCGTTCGCAGCCTCTCACCTGCTGAGGTCGTGGTCCTCACCAGTGACCCCGCAGACGTCGCGGCGGTGTGCTCGCCCTTCGCGGTGACCATCGTGGACGTGTGACAGAGCCGACGGTAGGTGGCACGACCCCTCGTTGCATGCAACATGACGTCATGACTCGGCGACCAAGTACTCCGACGGCCGAACGCGTTCGTGGGTACCGGGAGCGCCGGCGCGCCCAGGGTCTGCGTCCCGTGCAGATCTGGGTCCCCGACGTTCG
This sequence comes from uncultured Iamiaceae bacterium, assembly GCA_964446345.1. GTDB lineage: Bacteria > Actinomycetota > Acidimicrobiia > Acidimicrobiales > Acidimicrobilacustridaceae > CAYUOL01. The sequence continues at coordinate 2,685 of CAYUOL010000440.1, forward strand.
CTCACCGCAGTTCGTCGAACAGGCTCACCTGCAGTCAGCAGCGGCCGCGGCGAGCGTCCATGAGGCCGACGACCAGGCCTTCATCGATGCCCTCAGCTCGGACGACGAGTGAGCCGTGGTGGGATCTGGACCGCTGAGGCACCACTGTTCCGACTGCCGGTGACTCCCGACGACACGAATGGAATCCGGGAAGTCAGCAACGTGATGGTGGACAAGATCACCACGGTTCCACGCGCGAAGCTCGGCGAGAGGATCGGCCGGCTCGGCGACGACGACATGGTCCAGCTCGGTCGTGCAGTCGTCGTCTTTCTGGGCGTCGCCGGCACCGGAGTTCCGCAGTTGAGGGGGTTGGTGGGGGTGTGTGATGGTCGGGGGGTGTTGTGTTTGCTGGGATCTGATCCGGTTCGGGCCCGCGACACGCCGATTCGTGTAGGCATACGATTTGTGGGGTGTGCTTGATCTGGGTTGTGTGAACCGCGATGATCGCAGGCATGTACTTGCGGACGATTCAGCGGCGTAACAAGAACGGGTCGGTTGTCCGGTACGTGCAGCTCGCGCACAACGTCCGGCATCCCGAGTCGGGGAACTCCGTGGCGGAGGTGTTGCACAGCTTCGGCCGCGAGGACTGTCTGGATCGTGAAGCGTTGACGCGGCTGGTGGGGTCGATCTCGCGGTATCTCGGTGTTGCGGGACCCTCCGACGGCACCGATACTGGGTTGTCGTTGGTGTCGTCGCGGCGTCTGGGAGCGACGTGGGCGCTTGACGGCCTGTGGCGCCGTCTCGGAATCGACTCGACGATGCGCCGTCTGCTCGCGGGACGTCGCCTCGACGCGTCGGTGGAACGGACCCTGTTCGCGTTGGTCGCGAACAGGGCGATAGAACCGTCCTCGAAACTCGCCGCGACCCGCTGGGCCGACGAACGTGTGTACGTTGCGGGTGTCGACGGGTTGAGCGACGACGCGTGTTACCGGGCGATGGACTGGCTGTTGGAGATCCAAGCCGAACTCGCGGAGGCTGTCTACTGGTCGACCGCTGATCTGTTGAACCTGGAGGTCGACTTGTTGTTCTTCGACACGACCTCCACCTACTTCGAAACGGACACCGCTGATGTGCCGGCTGATGGGGCAACGGTCGGGTTCCGTACCTACGGCAAGTCGAAAGACCACCGCCCCGACCTGCCACAGGTTGTGATCGGCATGGCCGTGACCCGCACCGGGATACCGATCCGGGTGTGGTGCTGGCCGGGCAACACCAACGACCAGGCGTTGATCCGACAAGTGAAAGACGATCTTCGGGCCTGGCGTCTCGGTCGAGTCGTGTGGGTAGCAGATCGGGGGTTCTCCTCGGCTGAGAACCGCCGCTACCTCCAACGCGGCGGCGGGAACTACATCATCGGCGAGAAACTCCGCGGTGACAGCACCGAAGCCAACACAGCGCTCGCCCGTCAGGGCCGCTACCACCATGTCGCGGACAACCTCCAAGTCAAAGAAGTTGTGATCGACGACGGCGTGATGCGAGACCGGTTCGTGATCTGCCGCAACCCCGACGAAGCCACCCGCGACAAAGCCGTCCGGGACCGGCTCGTTGAACAACTCGAAACACGCATCGCCGACACCGACACCCTCAACCGCCAACAACGAGCGACGCTCGCCGGAGCCCTTCCCGCCGGGCTACGCCGGTTCCTGCGAACCACCCCCACCGGACTGCTCCGCGTCGACCGCGCAGCTGTCAACACAGACGCCAACTACGACGGCAAGTTCCTCCTACGAACCTCCGACCCGACCCTCACCGCAGAAGACATCGCTGTCGGCTACAAGCAACTCCTCGAAGTCGAACGCGGGTGGCGCGACATGAAATCCACCCTCGACCTCCGTCCCGTCTACCACCACCTCGAACGCCGCATCCGCGCCCACGTCACCCTCTGCTGGCTTGCACTGCTCCTCATCCGAATCGCTGAAACCGAAACCGCAGACACCTGGCGGAACCTCCGCAACGAACTCGACCGCTGCCACCTCATCGAACTCGAAGGCAACACCGGACGAGTTCAACAACGCACCGAACTCACCCCCACCCAAACCAACATCTACACC
>CAYUOL010000441.1:0-4750 GCA_964446345.1 uncultured Iamiaceae bacterium
CGCGCTGATCGAGTCGATGATGGCGAGCCCCCGGCCCGACTCGACCAACGCCGCCGGGAACCCGGTGGCCCCGGGCGGTTCGACGGCGACGGCGTCGTCGAGCACCGAGATGCGCAGAGACCCGGCGTCGGCGCGGAGGCGCACCTCGTACGCCGTCCCGGCGTGCTGCACCGCGTTGGCGGCGAGCTCGGAGATGCACAGCAGCGCGTCCTCGACGATGCCGACCCCGTAGCGGTCGCGCAAGAGCGGCGCCGCCCAGTGGCGCGCGGCGCTGACCGACGACATGGTCGGGAAGAACACACGCCGCTCGTACACGACCTCTCATGTTCCCGAGCGCCGTGGCTTTGAGACGAGGCGGCGGGGTTCGGGGCGCGTGGGCTCGGGCGCCCCGCGGCGCCGGTTGCGGGAGGGCCGGCGCGCCCACCCGGTTCTGCCGAGGGTCCCGGCGGGGAATCGATGGCGGAAACCACCCCTTCGGGTAAGCGACTACGCCCGTCGATGCCCGTACCTTGGAGGAGCCATGTCGACCTCGAGCCGCGCGGGAGCGCCCATCCGCCTTGCGCTGGTCGACGACTACGAGGTCGTGCTCGTCGGTCTGGCGCACATGTTCGAGGCGTACCGCGACCGCGTCGAGGTCGTCGAGATCGACGCGGGCGCCACGGTGAAGAGCGACGTCGACATCGTGCTGTACGACACCTTCGCCCAACCCGAGGCGGATCGGGACGACATCCAGGCGCTCATCGACAACCAGCACGCCGATCGCGTCGTCGTGTACACCTGGGCCTTCGCGCCCGAGGTGATCGATGCCGCGCTCGCGAAGGGCGCGTGCGGCTACCTGTCGAAGACGCTGCAGGCCGCCGAGCTCGTGGATGCGCTCGAGCGGATCCACGCCGGCGAGATCGTCGTCAGCCCCAAGCCCGCTCGCGCGCGCTCCACGGCGACGCACGACTGGCCGGGCCGGGTCGAGGGGCTGACCGAGAGGGAGTCCGAGGTGATCGCGCTCATCACGCAGGGGTACTCGAACCGTGAGATCGCGCAGATGACGTTCCTCAGCCCGAACTCGATCAAGATGTACATCCGCACCAGCTACCGCAAGATCGGGGTGAGCAGTCGCACGCAGGCGGTGCTGTGGGGGATCGAGCACGGGTTCAAGCCCGACAGCCACCAGATCGACAGGTGGAGGTGACGATGACGACCACCGAGACGACCGTGATCCAGTCGCCGACGGAGATCGACATGGCCACCGCCGGTCCCTTGCGGGAGCAGGTGCTGGCGGCCGACGCGGATCAGACGATCGTCATCGACCTGACCGAGGTGACCTTCTGCGACTCCACCGGTCTTGCCGCGCTGCTCGCCGCCCGGGACCACGTGGCGGCCGGGGCGGGGCGATTGGTGCTGCGCAACCCGCCGGCGGTCGTGCGCCGGCTGTTCGTCATCACCGGGCTCGAGGACGTGTTCGAGATCGAAGGCCCGCAGGGCTGACGGCCTCCGCGGGCTCTCGTCGCGGCCCGCCCGGTTCGCGCGTCACCCCGAGAACGTCGGCGCCGCCGTGACCGCCGCCGCCGGGACTGCGGTCGGGATCGACGCCACTGCGAGCGCCGGGCTGGCGGCCCCCGGCACCGCGCCGGGCGTCTGCGCCACGACGAGGGCTTCGTCGGCCGTCGCCGGGCAGGCTCCGACGTCCCCCCAGCAGGTCCACACCACGGTGTTCTTCCCGCCCTGGTCGTTGCGGTTGGGATCGCACCGGTAGGCGATCGTGAGCTCGGCTGCGTTCGCCCCCGACAGGGGTGGCGCGCCGACGACCACGTGCACGGCGACCACGGTGCCGGCTGCCGGCGGCGTGGTCGCGTGCGTGAGCACGTGCTCGGTGCCGGTGAAGGTCCGCTTGTAGGCGTTCGTGGTGCGCTGGGCCAGCACGGCACCACCGGTGGTGCTGAAGGTGACGGCCTGCTGCTGCGCGTCCTGCGCGGCATAGGTGATGTCGACGTCGCCGTAGGCGCAGGTGGCCGACGGCGCGAGAGCGACGCCCTGCGCCTCGATCGCGGGCGCGGCCCCGGCGGGCGCGGCGCCCCCGCCGAGGATGGGCAGCACCGACACGAGGACGACGAGGACGCCGGCCAGGGAGCGCGTCAGCGCGCGCGGCGGCCGATCCCCGACCACGCTCACGAGCAGTGCTTCCCGACGGGCAGGCGCCACCCGCCGGTGCCCATCTTCTGCCCGTCCGCGGTCGCACCGTCGGGGTCCATGGCGCGCTTGTTCGGATCACCGACCGATCGGCCCTTGCCACCCGGATCGGACGCCGACCAGTAGGACCACGTCGGCTGGGCCAGGTCGTACAGGTCGAGCCCGAGCGTGGCCTGCAAGGACTGGACCTGGGCCTTCGCATGGTCGTCGTCGCACTTCCCACCCAGGCCGGTGACCGCGTAGGTCTGGTCGCCGACGGGGATGTGCGGTCCGATGATGTTGCTCGCCTTGTCGGTGTCCGCGCGGCCCAACGCCCACCCGACGCCGCTGACGTTCATCGAGGCGAACTGCTGGTTGACCCAGATCGTGCGCTGGTTGGTCAGCTGGCCGACGAGGTTCGGGTACTCGTAGGTGGGCTCGATCGGTGCGGCGCGCAGGCTCTGGCCCATCGCGGTGAGCAGGCCGAGATCGGTCGCCGCCTGGTCGGCGGAGCCGTAGAGGAACGAGATGCCGTTGCAGAACGAGGACACGAGCACCTGGTCGAGGTACTGCGCCTCCTGGTTCAGCTGCCCTTGCTTCTGGTCGGTGCTGTCGGGCGCGTAGTTCGAGACCGCGGCGGACCCGCCGGCGGCCATGACCGACACCGCGAACTTGCTGCCCTTCTTCACGGCCGACTTCAGCAGGCTGTCCGCCTCGGAGACGCCGGGGAGGAACGCGTCACCGACGGCGCCGACGACGCCCCACAGGAGGTCCGCCAGCCACACCCAGAGCTTGGTGTGCCCGTCGGGCGTGTACGCCTGCTGGATGTTGCTGACCGGGTTGCCGACGTCGCCGAGCACGAGCGCCGTCAGCATGGCCGACTCGATGCTCTGCCCGCTCGCGCTCGTGAAGAACCGGGACCAGATCGTGCCCACGTCGCGGGCCCAGTCGGCCATGGAGCGCTGGACGGCGTTCCACGAGTCGCGGTCGATGCTCAGCGCCGCGTCGGGCTGGAGCGCCTCGATGTTCGTGGCGATGTCGAACCAGTTCGACACGCCGGACCCGGTCACGAACTTCGAGCGGATCGTCGGGAGGGTGTCGGGCACCGGGTCCCCCGGGTGGGTGGGCGTCCCCCAGTTCATCTTGAAGGCGATCTGGTCGTTGATGTACTTGTACGCGAGCCCGAGCGGCGTGCCGTCCCCGTGGCTGTTGGGATCGTCGCCCCCGGCCCACGAGGGGAACGAGACCGAGGGTGCGGTCCACTGGTTCGCCCCCTGCTGCGGCAGCACGAACGTCCGCATGCCCGTCCGATCCCGCCCGATGAGCACGCGCCTGTCGCCCTTGGTGACCATCGCGGTCTTGATCGTCGAGTACTTCGACGGATCGAGCCAGCCGTTGGCGTCGGAGAGCTGGGTGAGCACCGGCACGTTCTGCTGGAAGTTCCCGGGCGTGGCGGTGGCGAGCGAGAACCCCGCCAGGCTGTAGGTGTGCACGCCGTCGGCGGCGCGCGCCAGCACCTCGTCGGCGGAGCTGCCGTTCACGTCGCCGGCCTGGATCGTCGAGTAGTACGGCGCCTGCGACCAGTCGGTGGAGACGCCGCCCGACGAGGCGGGCAGCGCCATCGGAGCTGTGACCATCGGGATGAACGCGCTGTTGTCGGCCTTCAGCGTGATCGCGTCGAGCCCAGAGGGGCCCTGCCCGAACACGTCGGCGCGGCCGTCGCCGTTGAGGTCGCCGACCGAGATCGTCTCGTACTGCTGCGGCTGGGTCCAGGTCTGCCAGGGCAGGTAGCCGGGGCCCCACGACCAGCCGCCGATGGTGCCCGTCCCCGACCAGTGGGCGGTGATCAGCCCGGGGCTGGTGAAGCCGCTACCCATCAGGATCACCTCGTCCCGCTTGTCCCCGTCGAGGTCGGCGAAGCGCAGCGACTTGTACGACAGCGGCTGGTCGAAGCCCTGCCCGTCCTGTAGCAGCCGGTTGCCGCCCCCGTTCGTGGTGTCGAACACCTCCGCGAAGCCGTTCGTCACCCAGGCGAACTCGTGCAGGCCGTCCGCCCCGCGCACGACGATCTCGTCGACCCCGTTGCCGTCGAGGTCGGCGGTGCTGATCGACGAGTAGTACTGCTCCATGAACCAGGGCGTGCCCCACACGCCGTTCGACGTGTCGGTCGGCTGCGGCCCCCACTTCAGGTAGTTGCCCGGGCTGCTGAGGTCGTTGAGCTGGATGAACGGCTTCGGGTAGCTCCACTGGCCGTTGGCGAACGTGTAGATGGTGAGGTACGAGCCCGTGAACACCGGCGGGTTCGCCTGGTTGCTGAAGATGGGCTGCCGCACGATGAGCTCCTCCCCACCGCCCGGGATGACGTTCGCCAGCCGGAACGTCATGTACCGCGATGCGTCGGAGAAGCCGGGGACGGCCGCCGTGGGGGAGGCGTAGTCGAGGCTCAGCTGCGCGAGGACCGAGCCCTCGGGCAGGTTCGGCTCGTTGACGCCCTGGCCTGCGGGCGGCGGGTTCGTGACCTCCTTCATCACCCACTGACCCTGGTCCTTCGGCCAGGTGTTGGGGTCGGCCCCCAGATAGGGGGCCT
>CAYUOL010000442.1:0-4720 GCA_964446345.1 uncultured Iamiaceae bacterium
CCCGAGCGTCAACGACCTGCGCGTGGTCTACGACGCCGCCACGAGCAGCACCCCGGTGCTCACCGGGGTCGACAACATCACCGCCTCGACGAACGGCGAGCTGTTCGTCGCAGAGGACGGTGGCGACATGCAGGTCGTGCAGCTGTTCGACACGACGGTGGCCGCGGTGGCGCAGGTCGACGGCGTGAGCGGATCGGAGATCACGGGTCCGGCGTTCAGCCCCGATGGCACCCGCCTCTACTTCAGCTCCCAGCGCAACCCCGGTGTCACCTACGAGGTCACCGGCCCCTGGCACCACGCCTGAGGGGCGCGCGCCAGGCTCAGCCGAAGAAGCCGTCGCCGGGTTGGAACAGGCGCAGGCGCGCCCGCTGCCGCGCGATCGCGAGCAGCTCGCCGGACTCGCCGAAGAGGTCGACGATGCCCCAGCCGTAGCCGTCGCTCGCAACGGGGGCCCGCACCGACGTGAACACCCACGGCGTCTGCTGGCGGTTGAAGATGTCGAGGCTGAGCTCGAGGGTGATGGTGAAGAACTCGGTGCCCTCCTCCTCGGGCGGGCCGAGCCGCTGGCCGATCGACTGGCCCAACGAGTCGCCGGGCACGCACAGCGCGAGCGGGTCGTAGCGACCGTCGGGCAGCGTCGGCTCGACCGCGAGGCGGTGCCACGACCCCGTGACCGCCGGGCCCGGTTGCCACTGCGCCTCCTCGTCCCACCACTTGGTCCCGATCGCCAGGCGCCACTCGGTCTGCTCGTGGAACGGCAACGGCGGGAAGGGGTGATCGGGCGGCCGCGGAGGCGGCGGGTCGTGATCGTCGGGGCGGCCCGCGGCCGCGGGCATCTCGGTGTCGACGTAGGTGATCGGTGATGCGTCCAGCCGACCGAAGGTGGCGGTGCCCGCGATGCCGACGTCGTCGGAACCCGCCACCCGCAGGATCGATCGGCCCTGCGCGCCGTTGCGCCCGTTGCGCAGCGTCTCCGCCTCGATGACGAGATCGGTGCAGGAGACCGGCGAGCAGAACAGCGCGTGCATCGAGAGCAGGTCGAGATCGGGACGGTCGACCTCCTGCTGGATCGCGCGGATCGCGTACGCCATCGACACGCCGCCGAACGCGTAGATCACCTTCCACGCTTCCGGGATGTGCGCCTCGTAGCGGCCGGGTCCCGCCGGGAGCAGCACCGTGTCGCGCACGAAGTCCCCCGCCGTGGTCCCCGTGGTCCCGGCGGTCCCCGCCGTGTCCCCCGCCGTGATGGGGCTCTCGCTGACCGCAGGCTCGGGCATCACACCAGGCATCCGGCGTTGCTATCGCGCACGCGTTCGCCGTCGCAAGCGGATTCGGCGCGCCGCGCCGTCCGTTCCCCGCCGCCCACGGCCGTACGCTGCAGGGATGCCGGCAGTGCCCGAGATCGACATCAGCTCGTTGCGAGGTGCGCCGCTCGAGCCCGGCGGCGCTCGCGGGCGCGCGGTGGCGAGCGTCGCGTCGGAGATCGACGAGGCCTGCCGTGACGTCGGCTTCTTCACGATCGTGGGGCACGGCGTCGACCCGGCCCACCTCGCGCGGCTCGACGCCCTGGCGCGAGCGTTCTTCGCGCAGCCCGACCCCGTCAAGGAGGCGATCGCCATGCCGCGCGCCGGGCGGGCGTGGCGCGGCTGGTTCCCGGTGGGCGGCGAGCTCACCTCCGGCGTGCCCGACCGCAAGGAGGGGCTGTACTTCGGCGCCGAGCTCGCGCCGGACGACCCCCGCGTCCTCGCCGGCACCCCGATGCACGGACCGAACCTGTTCCCCCGCGAGCCGGCCGACCTGGCCCCCGTGGTGCTCGCGCACCTCGAGCTCATGACGAGCGTCGGGCAGGCGGTGCTCGCGGGGATGGCGATCGGGCTCGGGCTCGACCCGAACTGGTTCCTCGACCACCTCACCGGCGATCCGCTCGTGCTGTTCCGCATCTTCCGGTACCCGGCGGTCGACGCCGCCGAGGACGCGGAGGCGCTCGCCGGTCAGCCCTGGGGCGTGGGCGAGCACACGGACTACGGCCTGCTGACGCTGCTGGTCCAGGACGGCAACCCCGGGCTCGAGGTGCGCACCCCGCAGGGCTGGGTCGCCGTCGACCCGCGCCCGGACCGGTTCGTGTGCAACGTCGGCGACATGCTCGAACGGCTGACGGGAGGCCGCTACCGCTCGACCCCGCATCGCGTGCGCAACGACAGCACGGTCGATCGGTTGTCGTTCCCCTTCTTCCTCGACCCGTCGTGGGACGCGCGCGTCGAGCGCCTCCCGATCGTCGACCGTCCCGTCGACGACGGCGCCGCGGCCCGATGGGACCGCACGAGCGTCCACGGCTACACCGGCACCTACGGCGAGTACCTGCTGACCAAGGTCGGACGCGTCTTCCCGGATCTCGCCTCCGCGGCGACGCCGACGCTCGACTGACCCCGCGCACCGAGCGACCGAGCCACCCGTCGCGTGGGCGCGAGGTCCCGCACGGCGGCGGCGCGCTCGCAGGCGTCAGGGGGTGGGCGACGTGGTCGACGTCGGCGTCGCGGTCGTGGTCGTGGTCGGCGAGGGCGCGGTCGTCGACGGTGTCGTGGTGCTCGACGGCGCCGGCGCGATCGACGTGGTGGGCATCGGCGCCACCCTCGGCGGCAGCGCCGACGTGGCGGTCGTGGACACGGCGGGTCGCATCGTCGACGGCGTTCGCGCCGGCGCTGTCGTCACCGCGGCCCCCGGCGCCCCCGGCGTGACGGGCGCAGGGTCGGGGCCGGAGGGCCCGTCGGGCTGCGGGTTCGGAACCGAGGTCGATGTCGACGCGGCGGGGTCCGGCGACGGCTCCACGGCCACGAGCAACCGACCCGTGTGCACGATCGCCTGCAACCACTCGCCCAGTTGCTGGTCGAAGAGGCCGTCGATGCCGATGGTCCCGGTGCCCGCCGGCGTGATCGCCTGCGGCCTGGTCGGCGACGGTGCCGGCGTGGTGCCGGCGACGGTCTCGTCGATCGTCAGGGCGATCGTCCCCGTGGGGCAGGCCGGGGCCCGCGACGCGCAGGCTGCCTGCAACGCCGTGAGCCCGTCCGTGAGGGCGGGGGCCACCCGCATCCCGATCGAACCCCCCGCCGCATCGGCCCGCACCACCTCCTCGACGCCGAGCGGTCCGTCCCCGGGTTCGACGGCGTGCTCGGCCGCGAGGGCCGAGCAGCCGACGAGCTCGCGCGTCGCAGGGCGGTACTGCGGCAGCGCCGGCGCCGCACAGCGCTCGAGCGGCGCCGATGACCTGGGTCCGGAGGCCGGACCAGGTGCGGGCTCGGGCGGTGCCGTCCCACCGGCGCCGGGGGGCACGACGTGCTCGATCACCCCGCGCAGCGACGTGGCGCCGACGACGGTCAGGGCGCTCGCGAAGCGATCCGACTGCTCGCGCCCGAGTGCGTCGGTGACCGTGAGCTCGCCGTCGGAGACCACCTCGGTCGTGACCTGCAGACCGAGCACCGCGTAGCGCGCACGGATGCGGTCGATGGTCGCGCGCCGGTCGGCTTCGGACGCGTCGCCGACGAAGCGGAACCGGTGGGTGTGGCGCTCGGTGCGGGCCGGTTGATCGACGGTCACCGACACGGCGGGGTCGCGTCGCGCCGAAAGGGCGACCCCCGCTACGAGCAGCACCACGACGACCGCGGCGAGACCCGCGAGCGCGCGCTGCCGGCGACGCAGGCGCCGAGCCCGGCGGTGGACGGCGTCGACGTTCAGCGAGGGCGGAACGGGCTCCGCCAGCACGGAGGCGACCGCCTGCTGGAGCCGATCCCGCTCATCCATCGCGCACCGTCCGATCGGCCCGCGGCGCCGGGACGGCCGAGGCGGAGGCGGGCGCCGGCGAGCGCGCGGCCTCGTCCCCGGCGGACAGGAACGACGGGCCGAGCTTCACCGCCAACGCCCGGCGCGCATCGGCGAGGTTGGACGCGACGGTGCCGCGCGAGACGCCGAGGATGCCGGCGATCTCGGGCTCGGTCAGATCGGCGACGTACCGGAGCACGACCGCGTGGCGCTGCCGGTCCGGCAGGTCGCGCACGTGCCCCCACACGTCCATCCCCGTGACGTCAGGGGGTGCTTCGACGCCGTCCGTCGCCAGCCGCGTCGCCGCGTGGAGCTCGCGCTCGCGCGCCGTGCGCCGAAAGCGGCGGCGCAACATGTTCAGTGCGACCTTGTACACCCACCCCCCGGGCCGCTCCATCGGAGCGACGCGCCGCCACGATGCCAGCGCCTTCGCGAACGCGTCGGCCGTGACGTCGGCGGCCAGCTCGCGATCTCCGCAGAGCGCCAGCATCGAGCCGTACACGCGGGCGTGCTGCTCGTCGTAGAAGCGCGAGAAGTCGGACGTCACCACGACGTCGACCTTCCCGGGGAACACGGTGCTCGCCACAGAGCCGCAAGCCCCGGGACGCGCGAAACGTTGGGCCGATCGACCGAGGGGGAGCCGGGCCGCCGGAGCGGGCTACTCGTCGCCGGCGGCGTCCGCTTCCTCGTCCTCGTCCCCGTCCTCGTCCCCGTCCTCGTCCTCGTCGGTGAGGGTGGTCTGCGTGATCTCGAGCTCGTCGAGCTCGCCGTCACCGTCGAGGTCGACCCCGGTCACCTCGGTCTGCTCGACGACGGTCAGCGTGCCGTCGCCGTCGAGGTCGGCCGCCAGCGTCTCGGTGACGTCGACGATGTCGGGCACCCCGTCACCGTCCACGTCGACCGCCAC
>CAYUOL010000443.1:0-4717 GCA_964446345.1 uncultured Iamiaceae bacterium
GGCACGACCATGTGGGTGATCGGCCCTCATCCGCGCTTCATCCCGACGGCGATCTCGGTCGCGCCGACGATGTCGACCCGGTGCTCGCCGGCGTCGCGTCGTTCGACCGTCCAGCCGTCGGCGCCGGACACGAACACGGTGGCCTGATCCGGAACGGGGCTGGGTTGGCCACTCAGGACGAGGTGATACGTCGGGTCGGCTTTGATCGTGCCCCCGAGCTTGAGCCGGACGGAGGCGGTCGCGCCGGGGGCGATCGTGATCCGGACCGAGTAGACGTTGCCCGCGAACTCCCGTTGAGGTTCGATCGGGACGGCCCCGCCGTTGACGTCGAGAGAACGCAGGCCGAGCGGCGAGTAGAACGAGACGTACATCGCCGCCGTGCCAGCTGCGACCTCTGCGCTCGTGCGGGCGACAGGCGAGGCCAGCAGCGCCGTGGGCGGTGCGTTGGTGAGGGCCACGGTGGCGGTCGCTTCGACGGTGCCGGTCGACGGGTTGAAGGCGGCGTCGTAGCGCACCTTGCGGGTCACGTGCTGGGTGAGCCTCGTGTTGCCCTCACTCGCGGTGCGCACCGAGAAGAAGTCGGCATGATCGCCGACCGGGAACGTTCCGCTCAGACCCATGCCGTCGAAGACCTTCTGGGTGTCACCGTCGACGAAGCCCAACTGCAGGTGGCCGGCGCGCCCTGCGGCGGCCAGCTCGTCGCCCACGGTGGCCGCTCCCGGGATGTCGCGTCGTAGCACGGCGCGAGCGGTGCTCTCACCGGCTGCGTTCAGCAGGGAGTCGCTCGCCGCGCGACCGCCCACGTACTGATCCGTCAGCAGGAACGACGCCGCGTTCTCCGCGGTGAGCGGGCCGGGGGCACCGGCCACGTCGATCGGTCCGGTGAGGGACAGGATCGCGGCGAGCCCGATGGGATCGACGAGGAACACCCCATCGAGGGCGACCCCGCCGGCTCGGCTGTACCGATCCGTGACGACGCGCACGTCGGTGGGGAAGTCGGGGCTGGCCGCGAGGTCAGCAGGGTTCTGCTGGGGGACGTATCGCCCGTAGCGGTCGGTGTAGGTGCGGTCGCCCTGAGCGTCCCCTCCCGTGGCCGACGGCTCGGCCGCGAGGTCGCCGATCGGGCCCCAGCGCACGAGCGACAGCCGTCCGTCGTTCGCAGTGACCTCGCCGTAGGCGACGAGACTGCCACCGGAGAACCGTGCTTCGGAGCTGTCGGACACGAGCAGGAGGTAGCGCTGCGCACCCGATCCGCCGAGCACCCGAGGCGTCACCCGCGTGAGGTTCGCGGCCAGATCGGCGGCGGGGGTCGCTGCGTCGACGGCGGTGGCGAAGCGCGTCAGCGGTGAGTGCACTTGCGGCACGAGCCAGGACGACTCCGCGTTGTGCAGGGAGCGCCCCGCGCCCCGGAGGGCCTCGGCCTGTCGGCGAACGGGTGCCTCCATGGCCGCGAGTCGGGGCACATCCACCGCGCCGCCGCTGAGCCGCACGTCGGTGTAGGGGGCAACACGGGAGGTGTCGGCGACGCTGTGCGCAACCGACGCGCCCGCGCTCGCGAGGCTGGTGAGGGCGATGGGCTGACGGGCCACGCCCGGAACCAACGCTGCGGGCCAGTTCCAGGGGCCGGTCACCAGGCCGGTCGCGGTGTCGAAGTTGCTCGCGGCTTCATCGAAGCGAGCGGTGGCTTCAGCCTGCTTCCCCTGCCCGATCAGGGCGAGGCCGTCGTCACCGGCCACGACCGCTCGATCGAGTGAACCTTTGGCCGCCAGGCCAGCGAGCGCGGCGAACAGGGTGGCGAGGACGACGTACCCAGCGACCCCGAGGGCCGACAGGCGTGCGACCCGGCGGACCTTCGAAGAGCTGCTGCGGTACCCGGACACGAGGACGGGGACCGTCGCCACCAACGCCACGACGGTCGGGAGGCCGTGTGGCCCGAAGCTCGGGTAGTGCAGCACGGACTGGACGGCGAGGGCGGCGATGGCCGCGTCCAGGATGCGGCTGCGGCGCCGAGAGACCGCGGCGACGGCCCCGAGCGCCAGAGCGACCGCCGCCGGGGCGACCCAGATCGAGCCGATGGCTCCTGCCGCGGCGATGCCGGCCAGCCAGATCACGCTCCATCGTCGAGCCCGAGAACCGGCCAGCGTGACGAGGGCCGCGAACGCTCCGGCCAGGACGGCGTCAACGGCACGGAACCGGGTCGCGGACGCGTCGGTGGCGAGCAGGCCCGCGCCTGCGGCACAGACGACGATGCCGTACAGATCCCACCGCTCGACGGGGGAGGACTTGCGGCGCCGCTTGCGCTTGCGGCGCGTCGTGGGGGTCGCCGAGGACGGCGCTGTCTCAGTCGCCGTCATCGTCCGCAATGCCGCCACGGCGAAAAGCTCACGCTGCATTCTAGGGCGGTCAACGGGAGGACCGACTGTCACCCGGACGGGTCGCCACCATGTCATCATCGCCGCCGTGCGAACGTACCCATCCACCGTCGGTCCGGCGTCGCAGGATCCGGATCCGCTGCGGGTGATGCAGGTGATCGATTCGCTCGCCACCGGGGGCGCCGAGCGGATGGCGGTCACGCTCGCGAACGAACTCAGTGCGTTGGTCGACCATTCGATCATCTGCGCCACGCGGTCGATGGGTCCGCTGGAGGGATCCGTCGCCGACGAGGTCGAGGCGGTGTGCCTCGAGCGCGCCGGCCGGTTCGGGTGGCGGGCCGCCCGAACCCTGCGGGCTCGCGTGAGGGAGGACCGCGTCGCTGTCCTGCACGCGCATGGATCGAGCATCTACTTCGCCGCGCTCGCTGTTGCCGGTCCGGGCCGACCGGTGTTGCTGTGGCACGACCACAACTCCCGCCTGGCGGAGCGATCGGTGCGGCTGGCCCGCGTCGGCGCGGCGCTCGCCGATCACGTCTTCGCCGTGAGCGAGCAGGTGCGGGACTGGCAGGTGGACGGTGGGACGCCAGCCGCCCACATCGAGGTCTTCCCGAACTTCGTCGAGATCGACGGTCCGGCCGTCGCGGCGGTGGACCTCCCCGGCGTCCCGGGAGGACGCGTGGTGGTGGTCGGCAACCTGCGACCCGAGAAGAACCACGTCGGCACCGTGCGGGCGTTTGCCCGGGTCGCGACCGCCGTGCCGTCTGCGCACCTCCTCTTCGTCGGCAGCACGGCGAACTCGGAGGTGGTGGAGGCGGTCCTCCGGGCCGCGGCCGAGCTCGGCGTCGGCTCGCGGGTGAGCCTGCTGGGGGTGCGTACGGACGTGGCCGAGGTGCTCGCGGCCTGTGACCTCGGCGTCCTCTTCTCCCACGCGGAGGGCTTCCCGGTCTCGCTGCTCGAGTACGGGCGAGCATCGCTCCCGGCCGTTGCGAGCGCCGTCGGTCACGTGCAGACCGTGGCCGACCTGGCCGCAGGGGTCCGCGTGGTCGCACCGGGTGACGAAGCGGGCCTGGCCGACGAGATGGAGGCACTGCTTCGTGATCCCGCCGCTCGCGAAGCACTCGGTCGAGAGTTCCGGGACGTCGTCGAGCGCCACTTCTCGAGTCGCGTGGTCATCCCGAGGGTCGCGGACCGCTATCGCTCGCTGGTCACGCGTCGTCGGGCGAGATCTCTGGCCGCTCGTATCCCCAGGCGTCGTGCATGATCCGCACGAGACCCCGTTGCAGGCCCTCGAGCGAGAACTCGCTGGCCCATCCTGCTGCCATCCGTCCGATCGCGTCGTAGCGGTCCGGCCGGTCGACGATGTCCCGCAGCGCGGCTCTCACGGCCTCGACGTCACCAGGGGGCACGAGGATCCCGCGGTCTTCGGCCAGCAGCGTCTGGAGGTAGCCGGAGTCGGAGCCGATCACGATGAGCCCGTAGGCCATCGCCTCGACCGCCGCCTTCCCATAGCCCTCGGACTCGGAGACGAGCACGAGCACGTCGGCCTGCTCGTACGCCTCGAGCACCTGATCCAAGGGGATGGCGCCGGAGAAGGCGACAGCGGCAGCGTGTCCCGAGTCGTCGGCGATCCGGCGAAGGCGAGCGAGCTCGGGTCCGTCGCCGACGACACGCAGCCGCACATCCACGCCGTCATCCACCAGGTCGGTCACCGCCCGGACCACGACGTCGGCGTTGCGCGGTGCGCTGAGGCGACCGACGAAGAGCACGCGGAGCGGGGAGCCGAGACGGCGGAGCGCGGCGGCCCGCGTGCCCCGTTCGACCTGGGCTTCGGTGAGCGCGGCGCTGAAGAAGCTGATCACGTTGGGCGGATCACCTGGTTCCCGGCCGTACACCGTCACCGGGCCGCCCCACCACCGAG
This sequence comes from uncultured Iamiaceae bacterium, assembly GCA_964446345.1. Lineage (GTDB taxonomy): Bacteria > Actinomycetota > Acidimicrobiia > Acidimicrobiales > Acidimicrobilacustridaceae > CAYUOL01. The sequence continues at coordinate 4,291 of CAYUOL010000443.1, forward strand.
ATCGCAGCAGCCAGCGCTGGAGCCGGTAGGTCGCGGCTTCGGCGGGGTACCCGCTCCACTGCCCGGCGTACTTCACGATCCGGTGTCGGCGGGAGAGCGGTCCCATGATCACCCCGAGCAACCCGAGGTTGCCCGGGCACCTGACGTGCACGACGTCGGCGGCCCGCATCAACCGGAGGAGTTGGACGCACAGCACCGGCGCGAGCACGGCCTGGCGCAGCTTCGCCCGAACGCCGGGTCCGCCCGTCTCGGCGAGCGCCGCCATGCGGACGTTCCGCGCGGCGATCGCGGAGCAGTCCGCCGGCGGCTTTCGACGGTGGGTGGGGCTCGCGATCACGACGTGCTCGAAGAGGTCGGTCCAGAGCTCGAGCTCCGCCACGTACGGCGTGTACGCCCAGATCTTCCCGTCCCACTCGTGGTGAACGAC
>CAYUOL010000444.1:0-1071 GCA_964446345.1 uncultured Iamiaceae bacterium
CCGCGAGCGGCGAAGCTGGCCGTCGCACCCACGCAGACGTTTCCTGCTGCGGCACGAGGGGCTACGACATCATCGGCGACGTGCACGGCAGCGGGCAGAAGCTGCACGACCTGCTCGACCTCCTCGGCTGGCAGGTCGACGACGTCGGCGTGCGCCGCCACCCCGACCCGCAGCGGCAGGTGATCTTCGTCGGCGACCTCGTCGATCGCGGTGAGGACCACCGCGGCGTGCTGGCGACGGTGCGGTCGATGGTCGAGGCGGGCTCGGCCCTGATCGTGATGGGCAACCACGAGCTCAACGCGGTCAGCTTCGCGACGGCGCACCCGGGCGAGCCCGGCGAGCACCTGCGGCGCCACAGCGAGAAGAACCAGCGCCAGCACCAGGCCTTCCTCGACCAGCTCGACGAGGCGGAGCGCCGCGAGTGGATCGCGTGGTTCCGCACCCTGCCGATCTGGCTCGATCTCGGTGACCTCCGCGTCGTCCACGCGTGCTGGCACCAGGGCTCGATCGAGGTGCTCGAGCGGGCGTTCGGGGGCAACCGGTTCCCCTCCGGGGACGACGCCTTCGTCGCCGCGAACACCAAGGGCGACCCGGTCTGGCAGGCCGTCGAGGTGCTGTTGAAGGGGCCCGAGATCGACCTCGGGCAGTACGGGCTGCCGGCCTACCGCGACAAGGGCGGCGATCCCCGCCCGGCGGCGCGCGTGCGCTGGTGGAACGGCGGCGCGCAGACCATCCGCGACCTGATCGACCTGCCGGCGGGTTCGTCGACCGTCGACGGCGACCCGTACCCGGAGATCCCGGCGACGCCGTGCCACGACCACGATCGCACCTACGCCTACACCGACGACGTGCCGGTCGTCTACGGCCACCACTGGCGGCGGTGGGCGCCCGACGAGCACCTCGACTGGACGCCGCGCACCGCCTGCGTCGACTTCAGCGCCGTCAAGGGCGGTCCGCTCGTCGCGTACTGCTGGCGCGGCGAGCCGGTGATCGACCCGTCGCACTACGTGCGCACCCCGTAGGGGCTCAGCGCTTCGACGTGCCCTTCTTGGCGCTGGCCTTCTTGGCGCT
>CAYUOL010000444.1:1171-4620 GCA_964446345.1 uncultured Iamiaceae bacterium
TGCGCTTCTTGGCGCTGCCCTTCTTCGTCGCCTTTCCCGCCTTGCCGCCCTTCATGAGGTCGCGCCAGCTGCTGGCCTCGATCTCGATGTCGTACTTCTTGGCGGCCTTCTTGATGCGCTTCCACGCGTCGGCGCGCTCGGCGTCGCTGACGCCCTCGACCTGATCGAACCGGGCGATCGCGTTGCGCACGTGCTTCGCGTCGTTCAGCGGCTCCTTGCGCTCGTTCGGGAACGCGAACACCTTCTCCGGCAGGTCGTTCTTGTCGGCGGTGCTCAGCTGGTTGCCCTTCGACGACTTCGCGTCCTTCTTGCGCTTCGTGCCGGACGCCCTCGCCTTCTCGAGGTTCTTGCGAGCGGTCTTCTTCTGCTTCGTCGTTGCCATCGGGTCCTCTTCTGTGCGCTGGTGGCGGCGACCTACCCCGTGGGGTGGTGCGTCATCCGTCGCCGCGGTCGCGGAGCCACCGGCCGGCGCTCGGTCGTCGGGGCACCCGGCGCGGCTGCGACCGCGTCGGGGGCGCGGCCCGTCGAGGGGGATCCCGCGGTAGAACGAGGCGATGGGCCAGCCGCAGCACGTCGCAGCGACGCGTGCGGCCTACGACACCGTCGCCGCCGACTACGCCGAGCTGCTGCGCGACGAGCTCGAGCACAAGCCCTTTGACCGCGCGACGCTCGCCGCGTTCGTCGACCTCGTGCGTCGCGACGGCGACGGACCGATCGCGGATGTCGGCTGCGGCCCCGGTCGGGTGACGGCCCACCTGCACGGCCTGGGCGCGCAGGTGTCGGGCATCGACCTCTCGCCGGCGATGATCGCCGAGGCGTGCGCCGCGCACCCCGAGCTGCGCTTCGCGGTGGGCTCGATCACGGCGTTGGACCTGGCCGACGCGACGCTCGCGGGCATCGTCGCCTGGTACTCGATCATCCACACGCCACCGGACGAGCAGCCCGCGGTGTTCGCAGAGCTCAACCGCGTGCTGGTGCCCGGGGGGCATCTGCTGCTGGCGTTCCAGTCGGGGGACGACGAGCGCGTCCACCTCGACCACGCCTACGGGCATCCGCTGTCGCTCGACGTGCACCGGTTGTGCCCCGACCGCGTCGCCGAGCAGCTGGCCGACGCCGGGTTCGACGTGACGGCGCCCCTCATCCGCGAGCCGGCCGACGGAGAGAAGACGCCGCAGGCCTACGTCTTCGCCCAGCGCGCGACGGCGTCGTGACGTTCCGAGCCGGTGCCAGGTCCGACGACGGCACCTGACCGAGCTGTTCCTCGGCGATCCGATACGGTGCGGCGACGAGACGTTGCGACGACCCAAATGGCCGGGCCGACATGATCGCGGCCGGAGGAACGGGGCGACGGGGGAGCGGGAATGGCACGGTCGAGAGCCGACAGGTGGGCAGCAGTGCTCGTCGTGCTGGCCGTGGCGGCGACGCTGCTGGCGGGGGCCACGATCGCGGCAGCTCCCGCGGCCGCCGTCGCAGCGCCCGGCACCTTGTCGATCGTGGCCGCCGGCATCGTCTCTCCGAGCGCTGTCGCCACGGGTCCGGATGGCAACCTGTGGTTCACCAGCCCCGGAAACCACACGATCGGGAGGCTGACCCCGGCCGGTGAGGTCACCAGCTTCCAAGGCCCAGGCATCAACGGTCCGGCGGACATCACCGCTGGACCCGACGGCAACCTCTGGTTCACCAACAGCGACGGCGCGTCGATCGGCCGGATCACGCCGAGCGGAGTGGTCGCCGACTTCACCGGGCCAGGGATCAACGCGCCGCGCGGGATCGTCGTGGGCCCCGACGGCAACCTGTGGTTCGCCAACTTCGGCTCGAGCTCCATCGGCCGGATCACACCGGCCGGAGTCGTCACGAACTTCATCGACCCCGGCATCACGAGCCCGACCAGCGTGGCGACAGGCGCCGACGGGGCGGTGTGGTTCACCAACACGGCTGCGAACGGCTCGCTCGGTCGGATCACGACAGCGGGAACGGTGACAACGGTCGCGCTCCCTGGCGTGGCGAAGCCCCTGTGGCTCGCCGCCGGCCCTGACGGCGCCCTGTGGTCGACGAGCAGCGACTCGAGCGCGATCGTGCGGGTGACGACCGCCGGCGTCGTGACGACGTTCCGGGACACCGGCATCGCCCACCCGGTCTCGATCACTGCCGGCCCCGATGGCGCGCTCTGGTTCACGGACCAGGGCGGGGCGATCGGTCGGATCAGCACCGTCGGCACCGTGCTGAACTACATGGATGCCCTTTTCAACACGGGACGGGGCGATGCCTCGAGGGGGATCACCACGGGTCCGGACGGTGCCCTGTGGTTCGGGGTCTGGTCCGGCAGGGCCATCGGACGACTGACGACGTCGGGCAGCGGCAGCATCTTCCGCGGCAAGCAGGTGGGCTCGTTCGGGATCACTCAGGGACCCGATGGTGCGATGTGGGCGGCATCCTTCACGACGATCCAACGCCTCACCCCGACGGGTCAGGTGACGGCGTTCTCGGACCCCGGCATCACGAGCGCGAGCTCCATCGTCACCGGGCCCGACGGTGCCTTGTGGTTCACCAACACGAACGACGGATCCATCGGGCGCATCACCCCCGCCGGTGTGGTCACCACGTTCAGCGTGCCACCACCGGCCCCTGCCCTCGGCAGCATCACCGTGGGACCGGACGGCGCGCTGTGGTTCACCAGCAGCAGCCCGTCCGGCGGATCCGTCGGGCGCATCACGACGACTGGTGCCATCACCTCCTTCACGAAGTCAGGCATCACGCCCAACGCCATCACCCAGGGTCCCGACGGTGCACTGTGGTTCACGAACTACTTCGCATCGTCGATCGGGCGCATCACGACGGCGGGGTCCATCACCGTGTTCGCCGACGCGAAGATGGACGGTCCCACGGGCATCGCGACGGGTGCCGACGGAGCCCTGTGGTTCACGAACAACAACCCGAACGGGTCGATCGGGCGCATGACGACGGCGGGAGCGGTCACGACCTACACCGGAGGTGCTCCTTCGATCGCGAACCCGACGTACATCACCGCGGGCCAGGACGGCGCGCTGTGGTTCACCATCTCGAACGTCGGTGTCGGGCGGGTGACCACGAACGGCGTCATGACGACCTACGCCAGCAACGCCGTGCGGTCGGCCAGCGCCATCGCGCCGAGTGCGGACGGTGGCGTGTGGTTCACCGCGTTGGGTCTCGTCGGTCGCGTGCAGGTCGCGAGCCCGGCGGCCGCACCCACGAACGTGACCGCCGTGGCGGGTGCCGGCCGCGCCACCGTCAGCTGGAAACCTCCGGCGGCGACCGGTGGGTCGCCCATCACGAGCTCCGTCGTCGTCGCCAACCCCAGCGGGGCTCGATGCGTCGCTCCCGGAACCGACCACACCTGCCTTGTCGGCGGCCTGCCCGCCGGTGTGGCCCAGACCTTCATGGTCGTCGCGATCAACAGCGCCGGTCCGGGT
>CAYUOL010000445.1:0-4613 GCA_964446345.1 uncultured Iamiaceae bacterium
TCGGTGTCGAGTAGGCGCGGCGCCGACCGCCTGTCGTCGCCGCGTCGCTGATCCCACCCGTGAATCAGGGGCCGTGGTTCAGGTGCCGTGGTTCAGGGGTGGGGTCTGGGCGCGCGGGCCTACTGACTGGGCGGCGTGAGCGGGGCGCGGGGCCGCAGCGGCGGCGGCGCGGCCGGCTCGGGCACGAACGCGATCGGCGGCGGCTCGGCGGCCGGTTCGTCCGCCACCACCTTCGCCCACGACGGGCCCTTCGGGGCGTCCGTCTCTGCGGCCGGCGCCGCCGGCGCCGCCTGCGGCGTCGGCGCCGAGGGGGCGAAGGGCAACGGATCGGGCCGCGGCGGCTGCACCGGGGGCAGGCTGGCCGACGCCACGTTCATCCCGGCTTGCGCGGCGAGCTGCGCCGCGATCTTCGTGAAGTACACCGAGGCCACGCGGTCGATGTTCTCGGCGTTCAGCACCAGGGGGAGCCCCTGGTAGACGCACACCGAGCGGAGGATCTTGCAGACCTCCTTGGGCAGGTACGGCCGCAGGTCGCCGTCGCCGAGGTCGCGGCTCACGCTGCGCAGGTACGCGGGGGCGCCGGGCTCGATCGTGACGCCGTACGTCTCGGTGACGCGGCGGAGGACCTCGTCGAACTCGTCGTCGCTGATCGGCGGGACGAGGATCTTGTTCTGGATGCGACGGAAGAAGGCCTCGTCGCCGAGGCTCGACGGATCGAGGTTCGTGGAGAAGACGATCTTGGCGTCGAACGGGATCTCGAACTTGAGCCCGTAGCTGAGCGACAGGTAGTCGACCTTGCGATCGAGGGGGACGATCCAGCGGTTGAGCAACGTCTCGGGCGTGAGGTCCTGCTGGCGGCCGAAGTCGTCGATCACGAAGACGCCGTTGTTCGCCTGCATCTGCAGCGGCGCGATGTAGACGCCGTTGGCCTGCTCGTAGGTGAGGTCGAGCTGGTTGATCCGCAGCTCGCCGCCGGCGATGATCGCCGGGCGCCGGCACAGGACCCAGCGCTGGTCGAGGTCGTGGGGCTGCTCGTCGATCGGCACGTGCACGACCGGGTCGAACACGGTGATGATCTGGCTGTCCACCTCGACGGCCCGCGGCACGAGGATCGCATCCTCGTGGATGCGGTTGAGGCGCTCGGCGATGGACGACTTGCCGGTGCCGGGCGGCCCGTACAGGAACATCGCGCCGTCGGCGATGAGCGCCGGGCCGAGGTCGTCGAGCAGCTTCGTGTTCACGACGAGATCGGAGAAGGCGCGGCCCATGGTCTCGCGCGTCACCTCGGCCTCGACCTTCTGGGCCAGGACGACCTCGCGGTAGCTCGCGAGGCTGACCGGCGCCGCGCCGGCGTAGCGGCACAGGCGCATGCGCTCGTTGGCCTGCTCCTTGCCGGCGTCGGTGAGCGTGAGCTGGTAGTCGCGGCCGTCGAGGCCCAGGACCTCGAGGTGGCGCAGCTCGCGGAGCTCCTCGACCATCCCGATCATCAGCTGGGGGGTGACGCCGAGCGCGTCCGACAGCCGGAGCGAGGAGGTCCGTCCTTCGAAGAGCGCCCGCCGGAGGATGAGGTCCTGGAGGAGCGACGGGGGGATGCCCAGATCGTCGACGTGACGAGGTGCGCGCATCTCCAGGTGTTCGGCCATGACGAAGCCCCTTCTCCTGCGTCCTGTCGAAGTGGGTCGCGCCGTCCTCACCGAACCGGTTCAGGGCACCACCCACACGGTTTGGGAGGACTCTAGGCGTTGGACTCCACGGGTGCTGCGGGGTCGGCGTCCTCGTCGGCGGCGTCCCGCCCGCCGTCCTCCTCGGGGCTCTCCTCCGCCTTCAGGGCCGCGACCGCCTTCGCCGCGACGTCGGTCCAGCTCGCGGTCGTGCGGTTGATGCCTCCCTCGGCCTCGGTGCCGCCCGCCGCCGGCTTGCCGCCGAACATCGACGTGGCCGCGGGGGCCTTCCCGAAGATCTCGGCGGCGGACTCGACCACCACCGACGTCGTCGGTGCCTCGTCCTCCTCCCCGTAGCGCTCGGGCGCGTGCGTGAAGTACATGTGGGCGATCCGCTCGATCATCGTCGGGTCGAGGCGCAGCGGCCGGTCCTCGAACTCACAGATCGAGATGAGGATCTTGCACACGGCCCCGGGGAGGTACGGCCGCAGGTCGCCGTCGCCGAGCTCGCGGCTCATCCAGCGCAGGTGCGTGCCGGCGTCGGGCGAGAGCTCGACGTCCATCGCCACCGCGACCCGCCGCAGGACCTCTTCGAACTGGTCGTCGGTGATGGTGGGGATGAGGATCTTCGACTGGATGCGGCGGAAGAACGCCTCGTCGCCGAGCGTCGTGGGCTCGAGGTTCGTGGAGAAGACGATCTTCGAGTCGAACGGCACCTCGAACTTCAGGCCGTAGTCGAGCGACAGGTAGTCGACCTGGCGGTCGAGCGGGACGATCCACCGGTTGAGCAGCTCCGCCGGGGTGAGCGTCTGGCGGCCGAAGTCGTCGATGACGAGGATGCCGTTGTTCGCCTGCATCTGGATGGACGGCAGGTAGACGCCGCTGCCGGACTGGTAGGCGAGGTCGAGCTTCGAGCCGGTCAGCTCGCCGCCGACGATGATGAACGGGCGCTGGCAGAGGACCCACCGCGGATCGATGTCGCGCGGCTGCACCTCGGCCGGGCGGTGCACCACGGGATCGAACACCTGGATGATCTGCCCGTCGACCGCCACGGTGTGCGGCACGAGGACGTGGTCGTCGTACACCCGCAACAGGCGTTCGGCGATCGACGTCTTGCCGGTGCCGGGCGGGCCGTACAGGAACATCGCGCCGCCGGCGATCGACGCCGGCCCGACCTCGCGCAGCAGGTCCTCCGAGATCACGAGGTCCTTGAAGGCCTCCTGCAAGCCGGCGAGGTTGATCTTCACGTGCGCCTTCTGCAGGCGGATCGTCTCGGTGTAGCTCTCGAGGCTGACCGGTGCAGGCCCGGTGTACCGACACAGCTGCATGCGGTCGGTGGCCTGGGCGCGCCCGGCGTCGGTCAGGGCGAGCAGGTAGTTGTGGCCTTCGAGGCCCTGCACCTCGAGGTAGCGCAGCTCGCGGAGCTCCTCGACCATCGTCGACATCAGCAGCGGACCGATGGCCAGCTTGCGGCTGAGGTCGACGGTGGACGTGCGTCCGTCGAACAGCGCCTGGCGCAGGATCAGGTCGTGCAACATCGATGCCGGGATGCCCAGCTCGGCGATCTTCGTCGGGATCGGGGGCTTGACCTTGAAGCTGGGGATCTCGGCCTCGGGTTCCGGCTCGGCGACCGCGCTGCGGCGGGTGCGGTCGTTCTCGGCGGCCCAGCGGTCGCGCCCGCGCGGGTCGTCGTACGCGCTCGACCCCCCGCCGTAGTCGCTCCCGTAGCCCCCGCTCGAGGGCGCCGACTGGCCGTAGCCCGATCCGGAGCCGCCGCTGCCGTACCCCCCGGAGGTCGGCGCGGATGGCTGGTACCTGTCGTCGTAAGACACGTCTTCGATCTCCCCTGTCGACGAGGATGCGCGCGCGGCGGCGCGAGGCTCGAGGTTCCCCGACCCGCGACGCGAGCCCGTGTGACGGAACCGATCATGACCTATCGGCCTAACCTTTTCCTCCGTGACCACTTTCGACGAACCGATCGCGATCGAACTGGGCGATCCCGAGCCCCTGCGCCAGGCCCTGCTCGTCGCGATCGACCGGGTCAGCGACGTCGTCGTGCGCCTGGAGCCCCAAGAGCCCTACCGGGAGGAGGGCAAGGGGCTCCTCGGGCGCAAGAAGACGATCGAGCACCTCGTCGGCCCCGAGGTCATCTACTTCGCCGATGAGGACGGCTCCGGGATCTTCTCCATGAACATGTTCCACCCTCCGGGGTGGCCGACCGCGCAGGGCACGCCGGTGCCCGCCGGGTCGCACCTCACGATCCAGGACGCGACCTACTACTCGTTCGACCTCGACCCGACCTCGTCGCCCGCCAAGGCGGCGGCCGACATCATGGGGTTGACGGCGTTCGTGTTCGCGGAGCAGCTCGGCACCCGCTGGAAGATCTCGGTGAACGAGCTCACGGGGGGCCTGGGGGACTGATCCGAGCGGCGCCCGCGCCCCCGGCTCGAATTTCCCGCTCCGGGGGGCCCGGCCCTATCGTCGAAGCCCGAACCATCACCGGCCCTCATCACCGGCCCTCATCACCGGAACCCCTCACCGACCCCACCACCGGGACCGCGCACGCGGGTCCCACCCCGAGCTGAACCGCGGAGACGATCGATGCGCAACCCGAAGGACTTCTTCCGCCCGCTGGCGCTGGGTGCGCCCGAGCCCGTGCGGGAGATCCCCGTCCGCCCGGCCCGGATGATCCACTTCTTCGACCCGAGCAACGAGAAGATGGTCGCCAAGCTGCCGGACATGATCGCCAAGTCCGACGTGCTGCTGGGCAACCTCGAAGATGCGATCAGCGCCGACAACAAGGAAGCCGCCCGGGCCGGTCTGGTGAAGGTCGGCCGCGAGATCGACTTCGGCCAGACCCAGCTCTGGACCCGCGTGAACAGCCTCGACTCGCCGTGGCTGCTCGACGACCTCATCACGCTGGTGACCGAGATCGGCGACAAGCTCGACGTG
>CAYUOL010000446.1:0-429 GCA_964446345.1 uncultured Iamiaceae bacterium
GTGTCGAACCTCGGCGTCGCCCCTTCGCGGGGGCGTGGATCGAAACATCCGTCTCGGCTCGACGCCGGTCTTCCCGGTCGTCGCCCCTTCGCGGGGGCGTGGATCGAAACCTGCAGGCGATCTCCACGACGCCGCAGGCCCACGTCGCCCCTTCGCGGGGGCGTGGATCGAAACAGTTGCTCGATCTCGTTCTCGATGCGGCACTTGCGTCGCCCCTTCGCGGGGGCGTGGATCGAAACTTGGTCGCGTTGGAAGGCGACGACGTGGTCGCGCGTGTCGCCCCTTCGCGGGGGCGTGGATCGAAACCGGTGCGGTCGACGTAAAGCCCCCGGTCGGTCGTGTCGCCCCTTCGCGGGGGCGTGGATCGAAACGAGTCGGCCCTTGCCCTTGCGCAGCCAATCGAGCGTCGCGAGATCGGCTTCCGCGAGG
>CAYUOL010000446.1:439-4592 GCA_964446345.1 uncultured Iamiaceae bacterium
GCCCTTGCGCAGCCCGTAGCGCACGTCGCCCCTTCGCGGGGGCGTGGATCGAAACTCGGCCCGGGTACGCGACGAGAGCGGTCGGGTCGTGTCGCCCCTTCGCGGGGGCGTGGATCGAAACACCTCGTTTATGGTGCAGCGTGGGCTACTCATGCGTCGCCCCTTCGCGGGGGCGTGGATCGAAACTGGACAGCGGCGACCACCTTGGTGATCAGGTCGGGTCGCCCCTTCGCGGGGGCGTGGATCGAAACCGCCGAACCCAGCAGATCGCGCCGATCGAGGTGAGGTCGCCCCTTCGCGGGGGCGTGGATCGAAACGGCGAGAAGAGCCTGCTGCTGATCGCGGCGCAGGCGTCGCCCCTTCGCGGGGGCGTGGATCGAAACATTGCTTGGTCTCGAATAGAGCGAGGACCTTCGCGTCGCCCCTTCGCGGGGGCGTGGATCGAAACTACTCGCTCATCGCCGTCATGCTGGCGATGGCGTGTCGCCCCTTCGCGGGGGCGTGGATCGAAACTCGAAGAGAGACCAAGCGGCGCAACGGTCGAGATCGTCGCCCCTTCGCGGGGGCGTGGATCGAAACGGCCGGTCGACAGCGCAGGACCTCGACGGACCATGTCGCCCCTTCGCGGGGGCGTGGATCGAAACGGTTGAGCGACAAAGCGGGATCCAGAGCACTAGAAGTCGCCCCTTCGCGGGGGCGTGGATCGAAACTGCGCGAGGCTGGCGGCATTGACGATCGCGCGGTGTCGCCCCTTCGCGGGGGCGTGGATCGAAACTGCAGCATGGTGCCGGCGTAGATCTTGGTGGCGGGTCGCCCCTTCGCGGGGGCGTGGATCGAAACGCCGTGTGCTGCCAGGCTCGGCGGCGAAGTCGAGTCGCCCCTTCGCGGGGGCGTGGATCGAAACTTGGCGGCATCGAGCCGCGCGTTGAGGGTTCGCCAGTCGCCCCTTCGCGGGGGCGTGGATCGAAACTCCTCGTTCACTCGTCGTGGATGGCCCGTTGGCGCGGTCGCCCCTTCGCGGGGGCGTGGATCGAAACGACGGCTTCGGCCTGGCCATACACGTCGGCCGGGGTCGCCCCTTCGCGGGGGCGTGGATCGAAACGTCAACTCGTTCGCGGTCGGCAGGCGGCCGGTCGTCGCCCCTTCGCGGGGGCGTGGATCGAAACCACGTTTCCAGGGCGATGAGCGGCCACCGGGGAAAGACGGTCGCCCCTTCGCGGGGGCGTGGATCGAAACCACGTAGCCGCGGCGGAAGAAGCGGCAGCGAGGGTGGTCGCCCCTTCGCGGGGGCGTGGATCGAAACACCGGGGCAACGCCGCTCTGCCACATCGCCATGGCGTCGCCCCTTCGCGGGGGCGTGGATCGAAACCTCCAGGGCGTGCTGGACGGCCTCTACAAGCGCTGGTCGCCCCTTCGCGGGGGCGTGGATCGAAACTTCGAGGTCGAGCACCGGCGGCCGTGGCTGCACTTGTCGCCCCTTCGCGGGGGCGTGGATCGAAACGTCGTGCCGTTTGCCAGCACCGCCAGGAGAGGCGGTCGCCCCTTCGCGGGGGCGTGGATCGAAACGTCGGCGTCGCCGGCGGCACCGGCAGCGGCAAGGTCGCCCCTTCGCGGGGGCGTGGATCGAAACCTCGGGATCGGGACGGCTCGCGTGGTCGGGATAGGTCGCCCCTTCGCGGGGGCGTGGATCGAAACGTGAGCGCGAAGCGCACGAGGTAGAGGACGTTGCCGTCGCCCCTTCGCGGGGGCGTGGATCGAAACAAGGGTCACAACGTGGCGCAGGCCTCGCAGATCCGGTCGCCCCTTCGCGGGGGCGTGGATCGAAACACCTGGTCGGTGCAGATCCCCGGCGGCGTCGTCGAGGTCGCCCCTTCGCGGGGGCGTGGATCGAAACCGGCCGGGCAACCTCTACGTGGGGCAATCGATCGGTCGCCCCTTCGCGGGGGCGTGGATCGAAACAGCGCGCCGGCCAGCGTCGTCTTGAACTGACCCTGTCGCCCCTTCGCGGGGGCGTGGATCGAAACGTGGCGATGCTGCAGGACGACGAGCTCGCGCCTGGTCGCCCCTTCGCGGGGGCGTGGATCGAAACATCACGAGAGCGGCATAGTCCGCCATCTTTTTGGGTCGCCCCTTCGCGGGGGCGTGGATCGAAACAGGATCCTCGACGCCAAAACGCAGGCGACCCGCCGGTCGCCCCTTCGCGGGGGCGTGGATCGAAACAGCGGGGTGGGGCAGGATGGTGTCTACATCAACGCGTCGCCCCTTCGCGGGGGCGTGGATCGAAACTTGCCCAAGGACGGGCAGGAGCGAATAGGTCCCGGTCGCCCCTTCGCGGGGGCGTGGATCGAAACTGCAAACCCGTCGTCTTGTTGTAGATCTGCTGCTGGTCGCCCCTTCGCGGGGGCGTGGATCGAAACATCACGAGCTGCGTCTGCTGGCCGCCCTCGATCTCGTCGCCCCTTCGCGGGGGCGTGGATCGAAACAGCGTTCGGACGCTCCGATTGAGCCGCCTGCTGTCGTCGCCCCTTCGCGGGGGCGTGGATCGAAACGCCGACCAGGCGCGCAAGGCATCGCCTATCGCCTCGTCGCCCCTTCGCGGGGGCGTGGATCGAAACAGTGCGCGCAGCGGTGGCACGCCGCCTATCAGGGGTCGCCCCTTCGCGGGGGCGTGGATCGAAACTATCGGCGCGACGCTGGCCGGGAACTCGATCACGAGTCGCCCCTTCGCGGGGGCGTGGATCGAAACACGCTTATCATTGCCGCCGTCGGCCGTGGCCCTATGGTCGCCCCTTCGCGGGGGCGTGGATCGAAACTACTCGCAGCTCAAGCTGAAGAAGCCGCCGGAAGCGAGTCGCCCCTTCGCGGGGGCGTGGATCGAAACTACGGCAAGCCGGCCTGATGCCCTCCAAGGTCACGTCGCCCCTTCGCGGGGGCGTGGATCGAAACCGCGTCGACGCTGTGGACGCTGACGGCACGGTCACGTCGCCCCTTCGCGGGGGCGTGGATCGAAACTTCCTCGCGTAGTGGCGATGACGGCAAAACCAGTAGTCGCCCCTTCGCGGGGGCGTGGATCGAAACGCCATGGTGGCCGCCGAGTCCGGCGTCGCCAAGCGTCGCCCCTTCGCGGGGGCGTGGATCGAAACGCCGAGTCCTACCGCGTCGCGCCGATCCGCCGCGGTCGCCCCTTCGCGGGGGCGTGGATCGAAACACTTCGGCGTCTCGCGCAAGGGCGGCGCAGACGGTCGCCCCTTCGCGGGGGCGTGGATCGAAACGTGCCGCGAGGACCAACAAGCAGATGGAGGTCCGTCGCCCCTTCGCGGGGGCGTGGATCGAAACAGCCGCAGCGGCGGCGTGTCCCTGGGCGGCATCGTCGCCCCTTCGCGGGGGCGTGGATCGAAACGAGCGGGTCAAGGGCTGGCGCGAGGAGAAGGAACGGGTCGCCCCTTCGCGGGGGCGTGGATCGAAACGAGATCTTGCGGCTGATGATGCTGGCGACGGGCGAGTCGCCCCTTCGCGGGGGCGTGGATCGAAACTCGCCGCCACGCTGGAAGATCCGACCGCCCTCAAAGGTCGCCCCTTCGCGGGGGCGTGGATCGAAACGGGGCGTCCCGCCACAAGCCGGTAGTCGATACCAAGTCGCCCCTTCGCGGGGGCGTGGATCGAAACTTGCACAAGAAGCCCCAGGTGGTCAGCGACAAGGGTCGCCCCTTCGCGGGGGCGTGGATCGAAACCTCCCGCTCGACAGGATCGCCATCATGCGTTTGAAAGTCGCCCCTTCGCGGGGGCGTGGATCGAAACGATGCAAGAGCGTCACGAACATCGAACTGATCGGCAGCAGTCGCCCCTTCGCGGGGGCGTGGATCGAAACTTGCCGCCGGCCGCGCGAACCCGACCGGACAGCAGGTCGCCCCTTCGCGGGGGCGTGGATCGAAACTCGGCTACAACCGAGTGATAGAGACGTCCGTCCGCGTCGCCCCTTCGCGGGGACGTGGATCGAAACGGCAAGCGCCGCGAGGTTGGCGCGGACGTTGCCGCGTCGCCCCTTCGCGGGGGCGTGGATCGAAACTTGCCGCCGGCCGCGCGAACCCGACCGGACAGCAGTCGCCCCTTCGCGGGGGCGTGGATCGAAACATGAAGTCCACTATGCAATGAC
>CAYUOL010000447.1:0-4586 GCA_964446345.1 uncultured Iamiaceae bacterium
AGGACTATCAGGAGCACCTGCGGCAGTTCGGCATGACCGTGTCCATGAGTCGGAACGGCCCTGTGCCGGGTTGCCCTACGGCACCCTCAAGCGGATCGAGATCGCCCGCGCCATGGCCTCGGGCCCGCGCCTGCTCATGCTCGACGAGCCCGCGGCCGGCCTGACGCACGGCGAGGTCGACGAGCTCGGCGGGCTCATCCGTCAGCTGCGCATCGACTACGACCTCACGGTGCTGCTCATCGAGCACCACATGTCGATGGTGATGTCGATCTCCGACTACGTGGTGGTGCTCGACGTCGGGCGCAAGATCTCCGAGGGCACCCCGCAGGTCGTGCGCAACGACCCGAACGTGATCGCCGCCTACCTGGGCACGACGGCAGGAGACGCCGCATGAGCCTGCTCGAGGTGAAGGGGCTGCGCGCCGGCTACGGCATCGTCGAGGTGCTCTTCGGTCTCGACTTCGAGGTCGACACGGGCGAGGTCGTCGTGGTGCTCGGGGCCAACGGGTCGGGCAAGACCACCACCTTGCGCAGCATCTCCGCGATGCTGCCCGCCCGCGGCAGCGTCGTGTTCGACGGCGTCGAGCTGCTCGGCAAGTCGCCCGACGAGCTGGTGGGGCTGGGCCTGGCTCACGTGCCCCAGGGCCGCGGCACGATCACCGACCTCACGGTCGACGAGAACCTGCGCATCGGCGCGTTCACCCGCAAGGACAAGGAGATCGAGAGCGACATCAAGCGCTGGTACGAGGTGTTCCCCCGCTTGGGTGAGCGCAAGGCGCAGGATGCCGGCTCGATGTCGGGCGGCGAGCAGCAGATGCTGGCGATCGCCCGCGCGTTCATGTCGCGGCCCCGCCTGCTGCTGCTCGACGAACCGTCGCTCGGCCTCGCGCCCATCATCACCCAGGGCGTCTTCCAGCGGCTCCGCGAGGTCACCAGCGACACCGGCACCGCAGTGCTCCTCGTCGAGCAGAACGCCAACCTCGCGCTCGACTTCGCCGCGCGCGGCTACGTGCTCGAGGCCGGACAGATCGTGGCGCAGGGCACGGCCGCCAAGCTACAGGCCGACACCGCCATCCAAGACGCCTACTTGGGGATGTGAGGAAGGGAACGTGAGGCAGCGATGACCAACTTCCTCCAGGTCCTGCTCGTGGGCATCGGCGACGGTGCCGTGTACGCCATGCTCGGGCTCGGCCTCGTCGTGATCTACCGGGCCACGGGCCTGCTGAACTTCTCCCAGGGCGAGCTGTCCATGTTCGCGACCTTCATCGTGTGGACGCTCTGGACGGCCGGGCTGCCGCTGCCGCTCGCGGTGCTGGGCGGCATGGCGGGCGGGTTCCTCATCGGCGCGATCATCCAGCGCCTCATCGTGCGACCGGTCGGCGACCCGCACGAGAAGCCCCTCGCCGTGGTGATCGTCACCATCGGGCTCTTCCTCGGCGTGAACGGCGCCGCCCAGCTCATCTGGGGCACGCTCGACCGCAACCTCGATCCGCTCTTCGGCGCCGGGCAGGTCGAGGTCGGCGGCGTCGCCGTTGCGTGGCAGAAGATCGGCGCGGTGATCGTGCTCGCCGTCCTGGTGTTCCTCTTCTGGCTGCTGTTCCAGAAGACCAAGCTCGGGCTCGCCATGCGGGCCACCGCGTCGAACTCCGAGTCCGCCGCCCTCGTCGGCGTGCCGGTGCAGAAGCTGCTCATGCTCGGCTGGGGGCTGTCGGCCGCCGTCGGCGCGATCGCGGGCGTGTTCACGGCTCCCAACCTCGGGCTGGGCTCGAACCTCATGCAGCTCACCCTCATCTTCGGCTTCGCGGCGATCACGCTCGGCGGCTTCGACAGCCTCGTGGGCGCGGTCGTCGGCGGCATGGTCGTCGGCATCCTCACGTCGGTGCTCCCGCAGTACCTCGAGATCTTCCAGAAGATGCGGCTGGCGCCGGCGTTCATCCTGATCCTGCTCGTGCTCCTGTTCCGGCCCCAGGGGCTCTTCGGTCGGAAGCAGGTGAGCCGCGTATGAGCATGTCGCCCGCCGCCCGCAAGTGGGGCCAGGTGGGAGCCTGGGTGATCGCTTTCGCCGTCATCTGCGCCCTCCCGTTCATGCTTCCGCCGTTCCGCGTCGAGCAGGTCGCGATCTGGATGACGCTGGCCATGGCGGCGTGCGGGCTGAACCTGCTCACCGGCTACAACGGCCAGATCTCGGTCGGCCACGGCGCGCTCTACGGCGCCGGCGCGTACGGCACCGCGATCTTCATGGTGAAGGTGGGGTGGCCGATGCTCCCCGCCGCCGTGATCGCGGTGGTGATCTGCTTCTTCCTCGGCATCGCGATCGGCCTGCCGGCGCTGCGCATCAAGGGCCTGTACCTCGCGCTGGTCACGCTCGCCGTCGCCGTGCTCTTCCCGTTGGTCATCGAGCAGTTCTCCAGCATCACGGGCGGGGGCGCCGGCCTCACGATCACCACGCCGCAGGTCAACCGCCGTGGTGCGGTCGTCGACCAGAAGATCGAGTTCGGCGAGATGGCCGGCCTCAAGGGGGACCAGGTCAAGTACTTCCTCGTGCTCGCGGTCGCCGTGGTCTGCTTCGTCTTGGCCCGCAACCTGGTCAAGAGCCGCGTGGGGCGCTCGCTGGTCGCCATCCGCGACAACGAGACGGCCGCGGCCGTGTCAGGCGTGCCGGTGTCGCTCGTGAAGATCCTGACCTTCGGGGTCAGCTCCGCGATGGCCGGGCTCGGCGGCGCCATGTACGCCCTCGTCAACGCGCAGGTGAACCTCACCTCGTTCACCATCGCGCTGTCGATCTCCCTGCTCGTCGCCGTCGTCGTCGGGGGTGCCTCGAGCATCATCGGCCCGGCGATCGGCGCCGTGCTGCTCGGCGCGTTCAACGACTTCGTCACCCTGCCCGAGTCGTTCTCGGGCGCCAAGCCCGTCGTCCTCGGCGCCGTGCTCATCCTGCTGATGTTCTTCGCCCCGGGTGGCCTCGTCGGCCTGTACAAGACCACGATGGCCAAGCGCGCCGGCCGGCAGGCCGCGCGCCCCGGCGACGGCGAACCCGCCGTACCCTCGGCCTTCGCGGCCGAGCAGCTCGCCCCCTGAGATCCCAAGACCCCCGCGATCCCTTGCGTTCACCTCGAATCCCTCGACCTCCGAGACCCAACGACAGGAGCCCCTCCATGAAGCGAACCACGATGAAGAGATCGTTTGCGGTGTTGCTCGCCGCCGGCGTGCTCGCGGCCGGGTGCTCCCGGTCCGACAGCACGTCCACCGGCGGCTCCACCGGCACCGGCGCCACCGGGGGCACGACACCCGCCGGCGGCACGGCGAGTGGCCCGTTCATCGATCCCGCCACCGACTGCAAGGACTACAAGGGCACGGCGGGCATCAACGGCGACACCATCAAGATCGGCACGATCCGGCCGGCCTCCGGGCCGTACGCGATCTACGACCAGGTGACCGCCGGCATGGAGGCCTACTTCAAGGCGAAGAACGGCGCCGGCGGCATCAAGGCCGGCGACGGCAAGTCCTACAAGGTCGAGCTGATCAAGGGCGACGACGGGTACGACCCCGGCAAGACCCTCGGTGAGGCCAAGAAGCTCGTCGAGCAGGAAGGCGTGTTCGCCCTGGCCGGGGTGATCGGCACCGAGGGCAACCTCGCCATCCGCCAGTACATGAACGACGGCTGCATCCCGAACGTGTCGTTGGCGACGGGCTCGCCCGAGTGGGGCGCCGCCGACAAGTACCCGTGGTACATGTCCGCGCTGGCCTCCTACGCCACCGAGGCGCACGGATGGGCCCAGCTGCTGAAGCAGCAGAAGCCCGAGGCCAAGGTCGCCCTGCTGTACCAGGACGACGACTTCGGCAAGTCGTACCAGAGCGCCTTCAAGAAGGCGATCGAGGGCACGAAGATCACCGTGGTGAAGGAGCAGAGCTTCAACCCGCTCTCGGGTGGCACCACCGAGGCCGCGGTCACCTCGCTCTCGCAGTCGGGCGCCGACACGTTCATCGTCGGCATCGGCGGCACGCCGTGCCCGCAGACGCTGAAGTTCATGCCCGACACGTGGAAGCCGATGACGTTCATCTCGATCACGTGCCAGAGCAAGATCGCCCTCTCGCTCGCCGGTGGCAAGGACCTCGGCGTGTACTCGGCGCAGGTCACCTACGACGCGAGCGATCCGGCCGACAAGGACAACCCCAAGGTCAAGGCGTTCGTGACCGAAGGGACGGCAGGTGGGCTCAGCCAGACGCAGATCGAAGGCGGCATCTCGAGCGCCGGCTGGGGCTTCGCGGCCTTGTTCGCCAAGTCGCTGGAGGACTCGAAGACGATCGACCGGGCGACGATCATGAACACGCTCTTCTCGCTGAAGAACACCACGTTCGGCCTGCTCCGGGAGGGCGTCACCGTGAACACGAACGGCGCCTCCGACCCGTGGCCCGTCGAGGGCTTCCGCATGGTGCAGCGCACGGCGGACGGCTGGAAAGAGGTCGTGCCCGTGACGAACTACGAGGGCCAGTCCAACAGCTTCGCCGCCAAGGGCTAGCCGAGCTTCGCTCCGGAACTGCGTCGGGCGCCTGCGGCGCTCGCACCTGGTTCCGTCCGATCGTCTC
>CAYUOL010000448.1:0-4554 GCA_964446345.1 uncultured Iamiaceae bacterium
ACGTGGAGGTGGTGGTGGTCATGGTGCGTACCTGCTTCCGTGCGCGGCGCAGGCGTCGAGGAGCGCCCGGATCGGGATGGGGGTGTGGGCGCGTGGGGGTCGCGACAGGTCGCGGCCCGGGCGCCGTTCGGTGGGTGGTGCGTGGGTGGTGCGGGGTGAGGGGAGGCGACGGTGCTCGCGGAGCACCGGTCGTTCAGGAGCGCTCGGGCGCGCGGACCATGTCCCACGCCGCCGCTTCGGCGGTGGCGAGGTCGTCGGGGGAGAAGAGGGTGGGGTGCAGGCGCATGCCGCGGAAGATGCCCGTCAGCGCCCCGTACACGAGGGCGATGACGACCTGCGGGTTGAGGTCGGTGCGGATGACGCCCTCCTGCTGGCCGCGCATCGTGAAGGCGAGCGCGCTGGCGTCGACCTCGAGCGCCACGGCATGGCTCTGCTCGTCGAGGTACGGCTCGTGGTGGTGCAGCTCGAGGAACTCGAAGGCGGTGGGGTGCTCGAGGACGAACGTTGCCAGGGTCGACCACCAGTGGTGGAACTCCTCGCGGGAGCGCTCGGCGTCGACGGCGCCGTCGAGCTCGTCGACGCGGCGGTGCTCGTCGACCAGGCGTCGCTTCAGCTCGCCCTTCCACTGCTGGTACACCGCGTTGAGCAGCGCCTCCTTGCTGGGGAAGTAGCGGTAGATCGTGCCCGTGGCGACGCCGGCCCGCTCGGCGACCAGCGGCACCGCCGCCCCTGCGAACGTGCGCTCGGTGAACAGCTCGAGCGCGGCGTGCAGGATCTGCTCCTGCTTCGTCGCGGTGGCGGTGGCGGCAGCGGGCATGAATGAATGTTCATTCATTTTCTTCCCGCCGTCAACCCCCTTCTTCCTCCAAGGCCCGCGAGATCAGAGGTGGCGGGGGAGCGGGTCGCCCGCCACCAGCCGGACCTCGGCCTTGCTGAGCCGCGTGAGCGCCCTGGTCTCGCGGCGGTAGGGGTGGCCGAGGAACAGCAGCACGTCGAGCGGGTACCAGAGGCCGACCCAGGCGAGCACCCACCCGAGGTGGTCGCCGATCAGCCTCGATGTCTCCGCGCTCTCGTCGAGGTGCGTGGCCCACGCGGCGACGGCGAGCCCCACTGCGGTGATCGGCAACCCGATGCCGAACGAGGTGACGCCCTCGTAGCGCAGGGCGCGGCGCTCGCGGTGGTTGTAGCCGATGCGGTGGTGGCAGTAGCGGGCGAGGGCGTCGCGCATCCGCGTGTCGAGCCCCTCGGTGATCTCGGACGGCGGGAGGGTGATCGAGAGCAGCACCGGCTTGCGGGACGGGCGAGCCCGCAGCGCGCTGATGCAGAAGTCGACCCCGGTCAGGAAGTTGCGGTACTCGGAGAAGAGATCCGTCTGCGGCATCTCGAGCAGGTCGTGCGCTC
Source organism: uncultured Iamiaceae bacterium (assembly GCA_964446345.1). Taxonomy (GTDB): domain Bacteria; phylum Actinomycetota; class Acidimicrobiia; order Acidimicrobiales; family Acidimicrobilacustridaceae; genus CAYUOL01. The sequence goes on from CAYUOL010000448.1 coordinate 1,402, forward strand.
GTTCGAGGCGCAGCTCGATGATCTGGACGTCAGTGGCAGCCACGATCCAAGTCTCGCCCGCGGTCAGCGGGCGGCAGCGGACCGTCTACTTCGTCGTGGGCGCGCTCGACGTGCAGCGCGTCATGCGCACGACGTCCGACGACGGATGCTCGACGACCGCGCCGCTCGTGGTGGACCACGTCTTCAGCGCCGTCTCCATGTTCGTGAGGGCGGCCGGCGTGTCCATCTTCCAGTCGGCGCGCATGCACGTGCCCTTGGCCGCGTCTCGGTACACCACGTAGTGGTCGCCGCCCCAGCCCTTGACGGTCTCGATCGCCCCGAACTGGCCACCGGGGGCGCCCGGATCGCCGCCGCCGAGGATGCCACCGAGACCGCCGAGCGGGTCGCTGCCGTCGGCGTCACCGCCGGGCAGGCCCGGGATGCCACCGTCGGGTGACGACGGATCGATCTCGCCGCTCAGCACCTTGTCGAGGTAGTCCTCGAGCGCCTTCTCGTCGATGCCCCCGAGGCCACCCAGGCCGCCGAGGCCGCCGAGGCCGTCGAGCTCGTTGCCGCCGTGAAGCATGAAGCCCGTCATGAGCTCGCCGAGCACGCCTTCGTCGATGATCTCGCCGTCCGCGTTCGGGCGGTTCACCGGCAGCGCGGCTTCACCCTTCTCGAACTTGGCCTCGTCGAGGATCTGCTCCGTCGTCGTGGGGGGCTCGGTGAGGGCCTTGTCGACGCCGGCGTTGCCGTGCGCCGCCACGATGGCCTTCACGAACGGGTAGCCGTAGTCGTAGGGCGCCATCAGGATGCGAGGCAGGATCATCGGCGTCGAGAGCATGCTGCCCATCTGCCCCATGCCCAGCTGGAGCTGCTCGCTCTGGAGCTGCTGCTTGTCGGCGGCGCTGAGCTGATCGGTGTACGCGTACTCCACGCGGCGGGCGTTGCCCTCGACGAGGTCGAGGAAGGCCTCGTCGCTGCCGTCGTTCTTGGCGGTGAGGTCGGGGCGGTCGAGCGGGAAGTACTGATCGTCGAGCGCGTGCGTCAGCTCGTGGGCGACGATCTCCCGGAAGAACGGGCCGACGTGATCGCCGCGCACGACGAGCGCCTTGGTCTTCGGGTCGTAGAAGCCGAGGACCCCGGAGCCGAGCAGGTCCTTCTGGGCCTTGACGACGTCGAGGTCGGCCGGCACGAGGCCCATCGCCTTGAGCGTCTCGCCCTGCTTCTGCATCGCGGGCACCTCGCTCTCGAACTGCTCGAGCACCTTCTCGGTGAACGCGGCGTCGGCGAGCACCTCGACCTCGGGATGCTCCTTGAAGGTCAGGCCCCGCTGCTTCTCGACGAAGGCCTCCATCGCCGTGACCTCGGCCTTCACCTTGTCGGGATCGACCGGGGTGCCGGTGCCGCCCGAGCCCCCGGTGCCAGGCAGGGCGGGATCGGTCGGGTCCGCCGGGTCCGTCGTGGCCTTCTCGGTCGTCGTCGGGCGCTTGGGCTTCGTGGTGCTCGACGGGCTGGGGACGGTCGTGGTCGGTGCGGCCGTGTCGTCGGCGGCACGGGTGCGGGCGAACGCGAAGCCGCCGCCGACCAGCAGGACCGCCAGGACGATGCAGCCGAGCACGACGGCCCGCGGCCGGCGGGACGGCGCGGGGGAGACGGCGGTGGTGGCGCCGGATCCGGGGCCGCTCGGGCCGGACGCGCCGGGCGGGACGTAGGTGCCACCGATCGGGCGCGGAGGGACGTCGACGGCCGCCGCCGTGCCGCTCGGGGTGCCGAAGGGGGGCTCGGGCGGCGGCTCGTGGGGCCAGTGATCTGGAGGTCCGGTCGGGGCGCTGGGGCTCCACTGGCTGGTCGTCTGGGGCACGACGGTCCTCTCGGGCTCGACGGAGATGGTCGGGGCGGGTGCTCGGGGCGGGGGTGCGGGCAGGACGTTCGGCGGCGAAGCGGGGGGATGCCCGACGCCGGCGGCGCCATCCGGGGTGAGAACGGCGGGCCGGGCGGTTGGGTTCCCGTGATGTCGGACGGTGACGGGTGCCGCTGTACGTGGCATGCACACCACACACGCCGGTCCCGGCCCGACCATTGCACCGCAACCGGGGTCGGTCGCGGTGGCGGGGCGGTCGTGGACGGGACGGTCCGCGCCGGGGCGCGGTTACCCCGCGCCCCCGTGGCGTCGGCCACATGACATCCTCACCGCAGCTTGAGGTGGCCTTGAGCTGCTGCGGTTAGAACACCCCGCAGCGTTTCCCGTCGTCGTCGAGGAGCTGTCATGCCGGAGTCGTTCGCCGATCGTCAAGCCGTCTACGCCGCGTGGCGCGACCGCCTGCGCAAAGACGACGTGATCGACCTCGACGCCGAGGAGGAGACCCCCGCCGGCGAGGACTGGAGCCCCGAGGCCTTGTTCCGGTCCTCGGCGGTCGTGCGCGAAGCCGACCGCGTCGCCGACTGATCGACGCGCGCAAACGGGCCGCGGGTTGGGCGCTCGTCGGCGTCACGGGCCATCGCACCGGTGGTCCTCATCCGCCCGCTGATCGCGGCGTCCTCGGTCCGGACGGTGTGATCAGCGCGTCTCTTCGCCCACGCTCGCGCGCCGCGTTCGCGTCGAGCGGGAGGGCTCCTCGATGCGCGCGATGTCGGGTTCGGGGGTGGGAGCGAGTAGGGTCGACGGGTTCCCCAGGGTCGGTTCAGCGCGAAGAGGCATGCGTTGATCAGCTCCCGGTGCGCTTCCACGGCCTGCGCGTGCAGGGCGGTGCGCTCCGACGGGTCTGCCGGTGCCGGCGCCCGATCCTGCCGATGCCGACGGTTTCGCCTCTTGCCGCCGATCTCCGCTCGCTGCGCCACGTGCCCAGCGGGTGGCGCCACCCCGGCGCGTCGCGCACCACCTCTCCCGCCCGTCCCCCCGGCCGGCGGATCACCCCTTGCCCGTGTTCGCGCGGGCCCAGCACGGAGCCACCTTGAACTCGAACCCGTCCCCTTCCCCCTCTCCTTCTGCAGCCGCTTCTCCTTCCGCTGCTGGTTCGCCGTCGTTCGCCGACCTCGGCGTCCCCGCGTCCATCGCGGCCTCCCTGGCCGCGCGCCGCATCGATGCGCCGTTCCCGATCCAGGCGGCCACGATCCCCGATGCCCTCGCCGGCCGCGACCTCTGCGGGCGGGCGCCGACCGGATCGGGCAAGA
>CAYUOL010000449.1:0-4549 GCA_964446345.1 uncultured Iamiaceae bacterium
ACAGCCACGTCGGCCTGCAGGCACGCCTCATGTCCCAGGCGCTGCGCAAGCTCACGGCCAACCTGAACCGCACCGACACGATCTGCATCTTCATCAACCAGCTGCGCGAGAAGATCGGCGTGATGTTCGGGTCCCCCGAGACCACCCCGGGTGGTCGGGCGCTGAAGTTCTACTCGTCGGTCCGGCTCGACATCCGCCGCATCGAGTCCATCAAGGACGGGGCCGAGGTCGTGGGCAACCGCACCCGCGTGAAGGTGGTCAAGAACAAGGTGGCCCCGCCGTTCCGGCAGGCCGAGTTCGACATCATGTACGGCAAGGGCATCAGCCGTGAGGGCTCGCTGCTCGACATCGGCGTCGACTTGGGCATCGTGAAGAAGTCCGGTGCCTGGTACACGTACGAGGGCGAGCAGCTCGGGCAGGGCCGCGAGAACGCGAAGCAGTTCCTCATCGAGAACACCGAGATCATGGTCGAGATCTCCGAGCGGGTCCGGCTCGAGGCCGGTCTGGGCGATCAGCCCCTCGAAGCCGACGACGTCATGACCGCACTCGACGACGAGCCCATCAGCCTCGAAGACTGAGCGGGGCCGACCGCCGGCGCCTCGACGTCGCACCCTCGCGTCCTGTTGCGCGGTGCCGACGCCCTCCTGCGGCATCGAGTGCCGCTGCTCGCCGCCCCTCGTGGCCGGCGAGCGGCGGCGTCGAGCCGGTGGCATCGCACTGGGGAGCGGCAGCACCAGGCCACTACGCTGGGCGGCCTCATGAGCGGCCGCTACCTGATCCGCACCTACGGGTGCCAGATGAACGAGCACGACTCCGAACGCATCGCGAGCCTCCTCGAGGCGGACGGGCTCGAGGAGGCGACGTCGATCGACGATGCCGACGTCGTCGTGCTCAACACGTGTTGCATCCGCGAGAACGCGGACAACAAGTTCTACGGGCACCTGGGGCAGCTCAAGGCGCTCAAGGCCGAACGACCCGAGCTCGAGATCGTCGTGGGCGGCTGCCTGGCGCAGAAGGACCGCGACCGCATCCAAGAGCGCGCCGGTCATGTGGACGTCGTCTTCGGCACGCACAACGTGCACCGTGCCGTCGACCTGCTGCACGCCTCCCGCGTCGATGGTCCCGTCACCGAGATCTGGGACGAGGCCCTCGACGAGGCCGACGCCTTCCCGTCGGCGCTGCCGGTCAAGCGCGAGGTCGACTACGCCGCCTGGGTCACGATCCAGGTCGGCTGCGACAACTCCTGCGCGTTCTGCATCGTGCCCTCGGTGCGCGGCCGCGAGATCAGCCGCCCCTTCGGTGAGCTGGTGCACGAGGTGCAACGCCTGGCCGACGACGGCGTGGTCGAGGTGACCCTGCTGGGCCAGAACGTCAACTCGTACGGCCGCGACCTCACGACGCGGCTGCGCGCCGAGGGGCCGGGGCCCCAGGATCGGATCACCGCCGGCGACCGCTGGGCCGACGACGATCGCCGGCGCCCGCAACCGCTCTTCGGCGACCTCCTGCACGCGGTCGCGCAGGTCGACGGCATCCGCCGCATCCGCTACACGAGCCCCCATCCCAAGGACCTGCGGGCCGAGACGGTCGCCGCGATGGCCGAGCACCCGAACGTCTGCCCCCACCTGCACCTCCCGCTGCAGTCGGGCAGCGACCGCACCCTGGCTGCCATGCACCGCGGCTACAGCGCGGACCGGTACCTCGAGAAGCTGGCGGCCGCCCGCGCCGCCGTGCCCGACCTCGCCGTGTCGACCGACCTGATCGTCGGCTTCCCCGGTGAGACCGACGACGACTTCGAGCGCACGCTCGAGGTGGTCGCCGCCGCCGAGTACGACAGCGCCTACACGTTCATCTTCTCGCCGCGGCCCGGCACCGAGGCGGCGCAGCGCGTCGACGAGCTCGTCGATCCGGCGGTGGTGGGGGAGCGCTTCGACCGGCTCCGGGTCATCATCGAGCGCTCGGCGCTGGCCAAGCACCGGGCCCGCATCGGGCGCATCGAGGAGGCGATCGTCGAGGGCCCGAGCAAGAAGGACCCGAGCGTGCTCAGCGGGCGCACCGCGCAGAACAAGTTGGTGCACTTCGCCTCGCCGCAGCCGCTGCGCGTCGGCACGTTCGTCGACGTCGAGATCGTCGACGCCGGGCCGTTCTACCTGCGCGGCGCGCTCGTGGCGGTCACCGCGACGCCGCGCCATCGCACGCGGATCCCGGTCGCGGCGGGGTGACCGCGCCGCACCGCGATCTCTCGGCGTTCGGCTTCGGCCCGCCCGCGGACCTCCCGGCGGCGATCCGAGCCCGCACGCGGGGCGCCGCCTGGATGCCGCTGCGGCTCGACGCGTCGCACCCGGCGCGCTACGAGGTCCGGTGGGCGGACGGGCGGGTCGCGCAGCTGGCGTGCGCGCCGGAGGGTCCGAGCCGTGCCCTCGCCACCGCGTCGCTCGCCGCCGAACGGGACCGCCTCGACTGGCTCGGGGGGCGGGCTCCCGTGGGGGAGGTCCTCGACTGGGTCGAGACCGACGACGGCGCCGGCTTCCTGCTCGTCGCCGCGCCGCCGGGGTCGCCAGCGATCGGCGCCGAGCACGGAGGCGACGCCGCCGCCCTGGTGACGAGCCTGGCCGAAGGGCTGCGCCGCTTCCACGCGATCCCGATCGACGCGTGCCCGTTCCCCATGGGGATCGATGCTCGCCTCGCTCGCGCGCAGCAGCGGGTCGCCGACGGCCTCGTCGATGGCGACCAGCTGGGCGCCGCCTACCGCCGCCATGCGCCGGCCCGGCTCCTCGACTTCCTCGTCGAAGCCCGCCCCGCCGGCGACGAGGAGCTCGTCGTGGTCCACGGGGCCCCGACCCTCGACAACATCTTCCTCGAAGGCGGCCGCGTCGTCGGCCACGTCGACCTCGCACGGTCCGGCGTCTCGGACCGGTACGTCGACCTCGCCGTCACGGCCGCCGACCTCGCGCGCCGGGTCAGCCCCGAGGCGCTCGGTCCGTTCTTCGACGCCTACGGCATCGATCTGCCGGATCTCCGCAAGATCGACTTCTACGTCCTGCTCGACGAGCTGTCGTGAGCCCGTGACGGCCCCTGATCCACCGCACCCGACGCGCGCGGCGGCGGGCGAGCCGCGGCTGGCCGACCTCGTGCCGCCCGGCCGGCACCTCGCGCTGGTCGGCACGACGGCCTCGGGCAAGTCGGCGCTGGCCCTCGCGCTCGCCCGGCGGGACCCGCTCGTCGAGCTGATCTCGGTCGACTCGATGCAGGTGTACCGGGGGATGGACATCGGCACCGCCAAGCCCACCGCGGCCGAGCAGGCCGAGGTGCGCCACCACCTCATCGACATCGTCGAGCCGGACGACGACTACACGGTCGCGCGCTTCGCGCACGACGTGCGCGTCGTGCTCCGGGACCTCGAGGCGCGCGGGCGCCGCGGTGTGCTGATCGGGGGAACCGGGCTGTACGCACGGGCGGCGGTGGACGACTTCGAGATCCCCGCGCAGCACCCCGCCACGCGGGCCGAGCTCGAGGCGGAGCCCGACACCGCGGCCCTGCACGCGCGGCTGGCGGCGCTCGATCCGCTGGCGGCCTCGCGCATGGAGCCGACGAACCGGCGGCGCGTCGTGCGGGCCCTCGAGGTGACGCTCGGCAGCGGGCGTCCGTTCTCCTCGTACGGGCCCGGCCTCACGACCTACCCGTGGTCACCCATCACGATGGTGGGGGTGCGCCTGCCCCGGCCGGTCATCGACGCCCGCATCGCGCAGCGCTACGACGACCAGCTCCGGTCCGGGTTCCTCGACGAGGTCCGCACGCTCGCCGCCCGCCCCGGCGGCTTGTCCCGCACCGCCCGCCAAGCGCTGGGCTACCGCGAGCTGCTGAGCCACGTCGAGCACGGCGTCGCGCTGGACGATGCCGTCGAGCTCGCCGTCGTCCGCACCCGGCGCTTCGCGCGCCGCCAGGAGCGTTGGTTCCGGCGAGATCCCCGGATCGCCTGGCTCGACCCACCCGCGCACGCCGCCGGCGACCCCGCAACCCTGATCGACGCCCTCGAAGCGCGGTTCCGGGCGAGCGCCGACAGGGCGCGGGCAGGGGCGAGCGGCCCCGGGGAACCCGGGTTGAACGGCATCGCCGACCTGCCAGACTGATCGGGATGCTGCTCTCCAAGCACCACGGCCTCGGCAACGACTTCCTCGTCGCGCTCGACGCGCGCAACGAGCGCGCCCTGCCCGTCGACGGCGAGCTGGCACGCCACCTGTGCGATCGGCGGCGCGGCGTCGGCGCCGACGGGCTCATCCACGGGGCCGAGCCCGATGCCGACCAGCGCCGTGCGGGCATCGACGTGGTCATGCACCTCTTCAACTCCGACGGCAGCCGGGCGGAGATCAGCGGCAACGGCATCCGGTGCCTCGGACAGGCCGTGACCCTCGCTCGGGGCGACGTCGAAGGAGCGGTCGTGGAGGTGCTCACCGATGCGGGACGGCGCCGCCTCGAGATCGGCCCGGCGAACGCAGCTACCTGCGAGGTGAGCGTGGCGATGGGGACCGCCGCCGCCGGACCCCACGTGCCC
>CAYUOL010000450.1:0-4506 GCA_964446345.1 uncultured Iamiaceae bacterium
GTGCTGCCCTCGTCGACCAACCCGCCACGCCCGCACACGGTCAACACGATCGACGAGCACCTCGACATGTTGATGGTCTGCCACCACCTCAACCCGACGATCCCCGAGGACCTCGCGTTCGCCGAGAGCCGCATCCGCCCGTCGACGATCGCTGCTGAGGACGTGCTGCACGACCTCGGCGCGATCTCGATGATCGGCTCGGACTCGCAGGCGATGGGGCGCGTCGGCGAGGTGATCCTGCGCACGTGGCAGACCGCGCACGTGATGAAGGCGCGGCGGGGCTCGCTGCCCGGCGACACCACCGCGGACAACGCGCGAGCGCAGCGCTACGTCGCGAAGTACACGATCTGCCCGGCGGTCGCGCACGGCCTGGACCACGAGGTGGGGTCCGTCACGACCGGCAAGCTCGCGGATCTCGTGCTGTGGGATCCCGCCTTCTTCGGGGTGCGCCCCCACGTGGTGCTCAAAGGCGGGTTCATCGCGTGGGCCCAGATGGGGGACGCGAACGCCTCGATCCCCACGCCGCAGCCCGTCCTGCCGCGGCCGATGTTCGGCGCGGCGCCCGCCGTCGCGGCGTCGACCAGCGTGACCTTCGTGGCGCCGCTGGCGGCGGACTCGGCCGCGTGGCGTGACCACATCGGGTTGCAGGGGCGGGTGCTGGCGGTCTCGGACACGCGCGCGCTGACCAAGGCCGACATGGTCAACAACGACGTGTGCCCCGACGTCCGCGTCGATCCCGACACGTTCGCGGTGGCGATCGACGGTGAGGTCATCGATGCCGACCCGGCGACGGAGCTGCCGATGGCGCAGCGGTACTTCCTCTTCTGATGGGACGGCCCGGGCCCGACCTCGCCGCGCTGGTGCTGGCCGACGGCCGGTTCCCGATCGGTGGTCACGTGCACTCGGCCGGGGTCGAGTCCGCGGTGGCCGATGGCCGGGTGCACGACCTCGCCACGCTCGAGGCGTTCGTCGTGGGGCGCCTGCACACGGTCGGGCTCACCGATGCCGCGCTGAGCGCGGCGACGGTGGTGCACGTGGAGCCGCTCGCCGCCGACCCGAGCGCGGCCGCGGCGGTGCTCGCAGCGGTGGACGCCGAAGCCGACGTCCGCGCCGTGGTGCCCGCGCTGCGCTCGTCGTCTCGCAAGCTCGGCCGCCAGCTCGTGCGCGTGGCCGGGAGGTGCTGGCCGGCCGTCGTGCTGGTGCAGCTCGCCGAGGTGTTCCCCACGGGTGCGCACGTCAGCGTGGCGCTGGGCGCGGTCGCCGTCGCGGCGGGCATGGACGCCCCGGCGGTCGCCGCGCTGAGCCTGTTCCACGCGGTGACCACCCCGACCAACGCGGCGGTGCGGCTGCTCGGCCTGGACCCCTTCGCCGTCGCGGCGCTGACGGTCACCCTCGGCGGGGTCGCCGAGGCCGTGGCGGCCGAGGCCGTCGCGGCGGCGCACGGCCCGCTCCGCGACCTGCCCGCCCGCACCGCCCCGATCATCGACATCGCCGCCAACGAGCACCCGCGCCGGGATCTGCGCCTGTTCGCCACCTGACCACCCCACCACCAGGGAAGCGCGACCAGAACCACGAAGTCATCGCCCAGGAGGAGCCACCGTGAGCCACGACCACGCAGGGGACCACGACCACCCGCACGACGATGCGCATGACCACGCGCACGCGCACGACCACGCGCATCCACATGCGCACGACGCGGCGCCGGCGCCGGCGCGGGTGCCGAGGGTCGGCGCCGCCCTGCGCGTCGGCATCGGCGGGCCGGTCGGCACCGGCAAGACCGAGCTCGTCGGCGCGCTGTGCAAGGCGTTCGCCGATCTGTCGGTCGTCGTCGTGACCAACGACATCTACACCCGGGAAGACGCGGCGATCCTCGAACGGCGCGCGGTGCTGCCGACCGAGCGGATCGTCGGCGTCGAGACCGGGTGCTGCCCGCACACCGCCATCCGGGACGACATCAGCGAGAACCTCGACGTGGTGGAGGACCTCGAGCGGCGCTTCGCCCCGGATGTGGTGCTGGTGGAGAGCGGGGGCGACAACCTCACGCTGACGTTCAGCCGGGCGCTCGTCGACGTGCAGCTGTTCGTGATCGACGTGGCCGGCGGCGACAAGGTGCCGCGCAAGGGCGGGCCCGGCATCACGACCTCGGACCTGCTCGTGATCAACAAGACGGACCTGGCGCCGCTGGTCGGTGCTGACCTCGAGGTGATGCGACGGGATGCGCTCGTCAAGCGCGGCGATCGTCCCACCGTGTTCGTCTCCTTGCGGGAGGACCCGACGGCGACGGCGATCGCGTCGTGGATCCGCGAGCAGCTCGTCGGCTGGAAGGCGGCGTAGCACAGGTGCAGGCCCGCGCGTCGCTCGCGGTGGCACGGGATGCCGGCGGGGTCGACCGCTGCGTCGTGCGGCGATCGATGCCGCCGTTGACGCTGCGCCCGACGCCGGGCGAGGTCCAGCTCGTCGGCTCGGCGGCCGGACCGCTCGGGGGTGACGAGCTGACGCTCGACGTGCACGTCCGGCCGGGCGCCGCGCTCGTCCTCCGGTCCGTCGCCGCGATGATGGCGATGCCCGGTCGCTCGGGCGAGCCGTCGCGCTTCGACCTCGACGTGCGGGTGGACGCCGGGGCGACGCTCGTCTGGAACCCGCAGCCGACGATCGCGGTCGCAGGCTGCGATCACCACACGTGCACCCGCGTGCGGCTCGGTCCGGGCGCCGGCGTGCTCTGGCGGGAGGAGCTGGTGCTCGGACGCTTCGGCGAGGCGTCGGGGTCGCTGCGCCAGCGCCTCGACGTGGAGCTGCTCGACGCGGGCGGCGCCGGCACCGGGGTGCCCCTGGTGCGGACCGAGGTGGTGGTGGGTCCGCGGTACCCGGGGTCGGAGGGCCCTGCGGGCACGGGGGGCGCCCGCGCCGTCGGCTCGTTGCTGCTGGCCGGCCCGGCCGTCGCACCGGCGTCACGGCCCCCGGGCGCCGTGGGCGGCGCGTTCCCGGACGTGCGGCTCGAGGTGCTCGAGCCGGCCGGATCGGCGCTGCTCGTGAGCGCGGTGGCGCCCCATCCCGGGGCCCTGGCCCGGGCGTTCGACGAGCTCGTCGCCCGTTGGCAGCCGCTGCTGGGGGGCGGATCGCGCCACTCGGTCGCCCGCGCCGGGCATGCTGTGGGTTCCGAGTAGTCGCGGTTGCTCAGACCTGCGTTCGACCGTCCGACAGGATCCGGGAGAGCACCCGTGGCCCCTTCTGCACCCGAGGTCGGTCGAGAACGATGCAGCGATGGAGCAACCCCAGCACCCGTGACGAGGGAGCGCCGCGATGAGCGCCGGCGCCATCGACGCGGCCGGCGTGTCGTCGGTCGGGGGCCGTGACGAGAACCAGGACCGCTTCCACATCGACGACCAGCTCGCCGTCGTGAGCGACGGCATGGGCGGGTACGAGGGCGGGGCCAAGGCCGCCGGGCTCGCGACCGCCGCCGTGGTCGAGACCTGGCAGTGGGGGATGAACGTCGAGCGGGGCGAGGCCGGCGTCATCGAGGCCTTCCAACGGGCCAACGACGACGTGCGCGCCGAGCGCGACGTCGCCGAGGGCACCGAGCGCATGGGCGCCACCCTCACGATCGCGGTGCGGCGCGCGCTGGCCGACGACCGGAGCACCTGGGTCGTGGCCCACGTCGGCGATTCCCCTGCGTACCTGGTCACCGCCGAGGGGACGGTGCAGGTCACGATCGACCACACCCTGCCGGCGCTGTTGCTGCAGGACGGCGTGCTCACGCCCGACGAGGCGGAGCAGCACCCGTACAAGAACGTGCTGCTCCGAGCGATCGGCGCCGAGGACACGGTCGAGGTGGACGTGAGCGAGATCGTGCTGCGCCCCGGCGACGCGCTCGTGCTGTGCTCCGACGGGCTGAGCGGCATGGTGCCCGCGGACGAGATCGGTGATCTCGTGCGCCCCGCACCGACGGCCGCCGCCGCGGCGCAGGTGCTGGTCTCCACCGCGGTCGAGCGCGGCGCGACGGACAACGTGACCTGCGTGGTGATCCGCCACCGGCCGCCTGCGCCCTGAGCCTGGCCGGACGCGCCCTCACGCTGCGTGCAGCGCCCGCGCCAGCCGCGCGGCGACCTGCGCCACGGGTTGCCCGGCGTCGAGCTCGTGCGCGGCGACCTCGGCCATCGTGGGCTTCCCCGTGCCGGGCAGCCCGGTCGTGAGCACGATCGTCGGCTGCGTGGGCACGCGGCCCGCTCGGTCGATTGGCGGGCCGCAGGCGGTGCTCCCGTACGCTGGCGCGCTGCCGTCTCCCGGAGGAGCCCCCTTGGACGCCGATCAACGAGCCCGCGCCGAAGCCGCCCGGGGGTTCATGCCCCCCGACGAGGGCCTGGCGTTGTACGAGGTCGCGCTGCTCGTGCCGGTGGGCGGCGCCCCGATGCTCGAGATCGGCAGCTACTGCGGCAAGTCCGCCGTCTACCTCGGCACCGCCGCGCAAGAGCGCGAGACCGTGCTCTTCGCGCTCGACCACCACCGCGG
>CAYUOL010000451.1:0-4493 GCA_964446345.1 uncultured Iamiaceae bacterium
ACGGTGTCGGATCGCTCGGCGCCGGATCGCTCGGCGTCGCGTCGGACGGTGTCGGATCGCTCGGTTCGCCGCCGCCCGACGGCGTCGCCTCCACCGTGTCGTGCCCCGCGGGTTCGGTGGCCGCCGCGGCGTCGGTGGAGGTCGGCGCAGCGTCCGGCGTCGCCGGCTCCGCAGCGGTCGGTTCGGCGGGTTCGGGGGTGGGAGCGGCGAGGTCGGTCATGACATCCGTCAGGTGGAGGAACAGTTGGCGCGCCGAGACTAGTGCGGACGGTGTGGGCTTCCCCCTTTGGCCCTTCCTTCGCGCGCCATGCGGGCGTAGCCTGATCGCACCCGCTGCACCACGCGTGCCGGGTGAGGCGGAGCACCCGCTGCCGTGTTGCTCCCCACGGGGGACGGGGGACGCCGCCGCGACGCTCACGGCGACGCCGACGACCGCTCGCTCTCGAGCGCAACGTTCGGAGGCCCACATGCGCATGCAGGTCGGAGACAAGGTCCTGGTGGCGAGCCACCACGTCGGGCGCCCACCGCGCCGGGGGATGATCACCAAGCTCCCCGGCTCGGGCACCCCGCACTTCTGGGTGCGGTGGGAGTCGGGATCGGAGTCGTTGTACTTCCCCGATGCGGATTGCGTGGTGCTGTTCGCCGACGGCGGTCATCAGTTCGTCGGCGCGGCGGCCGCTGGGGCCCGAGCGCCGGCGAGCACCACCGATCCCGAGGCCCATCGGGCGGGGACCGCCGACGTCTGGTTCGACGAGGACGAACGGCACACCGAAGCGCGGGTGACGATCCACCTCCGCGACGTCGAGCTCACCGGCTTCGGGCTGGCGAACCGAAACCCCCACGATCCCAACCTGCCGGCCGTCGGCGAAGAGCTCGCGGCGGCCCGGGCGCTGTCCGATCTCGCCCACCAGTTGCTCGATCTCGCCGGCCTGCACATCGAGCACCACGTCGGACGGCCGGTGCACGTCGAGCTCTGACAGGCGCAGCCGGCCGCGGGACCTTCGATCGCGACGGATCAGGACGGCCGGCGGTCAAGCCTCCAGCGAGCTCTGACCGCCGGTCGTCCACCAGCTCGCGGTGAGCCGGAGCCCTTCGACGTTGCCGCGCGGCTGGATCTCCTCGTAGGTGCGCTTGTAGCCCGTGCGCGAGATCCGCCACGTGCCGTCGTCGCCGCGCCGGTACTCGTCTTCGTAGAAGGCGGCGCCCCGCACGGTCAGGTCCCAGTCGGTCATCACCACGACGTCGTCCATCGCCCACGTGCCCCGGGCCGTGGTGGCGCCGATGAGGTCGATCTCGGGCTGGTGGCAGCGGTGGCTCGAGTGGAAGGTCTCCGCCCCCATCGTGCGGGTGAGGAACCCGAGGATCGCGTCGCGCCCCTCGTACGTGTAGCGACCGCCGCTGTAGGTGGCGACGCAGTCGATCGTGAGGACGTCGGCCATCTCGTCCCACAGCTTCTGGTCCAGGCACCGCAGGTAGCGGTACTTGGCGCGCTTGATGCCTTCGATCTCGATCAGGTCCTCGGGGGTCATGGCGTCTCGGTCTCTGGGTCAGGTGGCGGATCGGTGTGCTGCTCTGTCGTCTGCGCGAACTGGGCGCTCTCCTCGACGACGCGAGGTGGGCTTGCCAACCAGTCACCAGGGGGTGGCGGCTCGTAGGCCACGCTCGTCGGCGCCGGTTCCGGCGGCCGCACCTCCTGGATCATCTTGTTCAGCCAGTCCGTGAGGACGTTCGCGTTGTAGTCGGTCTTGGTCAGCTTCAGTTGCACCGTGGTCCTGTCGTCGAACGTGAACGACAGCGCCATCGTCCGCATGACAGACGACGACGATCGCAGGTCCGCCGCCCCGAAGACGACCGGCGGCACGAAGATCTGTGCCTTCTTGCGGGGGAAGAAGAAGAGGCGACCGTTCGTCAAGGCGACCAGCACCTCCCCGAGCGGAACCGTGCCGGCGGTCCCTCGATGTGACACGGCTTGCTTCGGCGCCACGTAGTTCGACGTCGCCCGCGCCGTCGCGCGCGCGGTGGCTCCGATCAAGCCGCCCAGCACCACGGGCGGCACCAGGTCAGATCCTCGGCGGGCGGACTGATGGCCGGCGTTCGTCGCCTTCACGGCCGCGAGCAGCTGCTCGCCCGGTGCGAAGGCAGGGTTCAGCATCACGTCCATGCCTTCGTCGAAGTGCCTCTTCGCCATGCGCGCCATGCAACCACACGTCGTGCCGGCTCGCTCGCGCTGCGTCAGCGGAAGTCGCGGGACTGGAGGGCGCCGGCGAGCTCGAGGACCTCGAGCTTCTCGGCGACGATGTTGATGACGCCCTCGACCTTCTCGAGGCGACCGCGGATCACGAGAGCCGGCGCGCTGCGGGCGACCTTGCGGTAGCGGGTCCAGCAGCCCTTCGAGCAGATGACGTTGATCAGGCCCGTCTCGTCCTCGAGGTTGATGAAGGTGGTGCCTCCGGCGGTGGCCGGGCGCTGGCGGTGCGTCACCACGCCTGCCACCTGGACGCGGGTGCCGTGCGCGACCTCGCGCAGGCCGCGGGCCGAGAGCACCCCTCGCGCGTCCAGCTCGTCGCGCACGAACCGCGTGGGATGCCCTTCGGGGGCGACGCCGGTGGCCCACAGGTCGGCCACCGCCTCCTCGGGATCGGACATGCCGGGCAACCGCGGCGCCTCGGCGCCGGTGACGATGCCCGGCAGCCGGTCGGCTCCGGACTGGGCGACGGCGCCGGCCGCCCAGATGGCCCGGCGGCGGTCGAGGTGGTGGTCGGGGTGATGGTCGGGGCGGTCGGGGTGATGGTCAGGGCGGCGGTCGGGGTGATCGGGGCGCGGCCCGGTGGCGCCGCCAGCGTGCTCGGGGAAGCAGCCGAACGCGCCGGCGGTGGCCAGCGCCTCGAGGACGTCGAGGGTGAGGCGCGAGCGCTTCGCGGCAGCCCGCCGGCCGGTCGCCGGCTTCGGGGTGGCCGGCCGGCCGGCTGCCTCGGGAGCGAGGCCGGGCAAGGTCCCCAGCGAGCGCGCGTCGACCCGGCGCTTGAGGTCTTCCATGCTCGTGTACGGGCCGTGCTCGTCGCGCTCGGCGACGATCAGCTCGGCGAGGTCGGGGCCGACGCCGCGCACCGAGCCCAACCCCAGCCGCACGGCGGGTTGCGGCAGCAGGCTGCGGCTGTCTCGCGAGGCGAAGGGCCCACCCGGCAGCCCGTCCTCGCCGAACGGCGACTCGTCGTCGGCCTCCCCCGCTCGTCCCTGCTCGCCCTCGGCCCCTCCCCCGCCCTCGTCGCCCGACACCTCGAGCCGGGCGGGGTGGCGGGCGCGAGCGCCGGCTTCGGCGGCGAGGCGGTGGCTGTCGCACCCGGCCCACTCGAGGGTGGCGCCGGCGCCGCTCTCGTTGAGGTCGGGGGTGCGCACGGTGACGCCGTGGCGCCGCGCGTCCTGCACCAGCGAGTGCGGCGAGTAGAAGCCCATGGGCTGCGCGTTGAGCAGCGCCGCGCAGAACGCCGCCGGGTAGTACAGCTTGATCCACGAGCTCGAGTACACGAGGTACGCGAACGACACCGAGTGGCTCTCGGGGAACCCGTAGTTCGCGAACGCGGCGAGCTTGTCGTAGAGCTGATCGGCGATGTCCTCGGTGATGCCGTTGGCCGCCATGCCCTCGTAGAGGCGCTGGCGCAGCTGCTCCATGCGCTCGCGGCTGCGCTTCGATCCCATGGCCTGACGCAGCTGATCGGCCTCGGAGGCCGAGAAGCCGGCGACGTCGATCGCCATCTGCATGAGCTGCTCTTGGAAGAGCGGCACGCCGAGGGTCTTGGCCAGCGACTTCTCGAGCAGCGGGTGCAGGTAGGTGACCGGCTCTTCACCGTTGCGGCGGAGGATGTACGGGTGCACCGAACCACCCTGGATCGGCCCCGGTCGGATGAGCGCCACCTCGACGACGAGGTCGTAGAACGTGCGCGGCTTGAGGCGCGGGAGCGTGGCCATCTGCGCGCGGCTCTCGATCTGGAACACGCTGATGGTGTCGGCCTTGCACAACATGTCGTAGACGTCGGGATCCTGCGGGAGCAGCGCGAGGTCGACCTCGAGGCCGTGGGCCTCGCGGATGAAGTCGACCGCGTGGTGCAGCGCGGTGAGCATGCCGAGGCCGAGGAGGTCGAACTTCACGAGGCCGGCGGCGGCGCAGTCGTCTTTGTCCCACTGCAGCACCGTGCGCCCTTCCATGCGCCCCCACTCGACCGGGCACACCTCGATGACCGGGCGATCGCACATGACCATGCCGCCCGAGTGGATGCCGAGGTGCCGGGGGAAGTGCTCGACCTGCAGCGCCAGCTCCATGACCTCGGGCGGGATCTCCTGGCCCCCGGCGAGGGCGGCCGCCGCCGGCTCGTGGCCCGCGCTGCGCGACTCGTCGGTGTCGGTGGTGGCCGCCGCCTGCGGTGCGCCGGCGGCCATGTCGAGCGGGGACCAGCACTCGACCCCCTTGCCCAACGCGTCCTGCCGCCCGGGCGAGT
>CAYUOL010000452.1:0-4490 GCA_964446345.1 uncultured Iamiaceae bacterium
GACCGGTGCGCAGAGCAGGGCGAGGAAGAGGAGCTCCATCCCGATCGATCCTAGGAGTCTGGGGTCGGAGTCTGGGGTCGAACCGGGCGCCGCCACGTTTGGCACCAGCCTGCTGGCGGGGCTCGACCGGGCGAGTCGATCCGCACGGCCGTGCTCTCAGTTGAGACGGGCGCGGAGCAGCTCGGCGGAGCGGTGGTACTCGGTGCCGAGGTCGCCGCCGAGCACCCCGCCGACCCGCTCGTACTCGGCCGCCGCCTCCGCGAAGCGGCCGGTCGCCGCGAGCACCGCGGCGAGCTCGGCCCGCTCTTCCAGGGGCACGCCGGGCACGAGCGTGCGCAAGCGCAGCACCCAGGCGAGGTCGGCCCGCCGAGCCGGATCCGCGGCGAAGACGGCGCGCAGGTTGGACAGGACGCGGGCGACGATGGAGAAGGTGCCCACCGGCTCGAGGTACGAGAGGTCGAACGGCGCGTCCGGCCCGTGCACCGCGTGGAACGCACGCCGGCAGCCGTCGACGTCGAGGACCGCGCCGCGGGCGAAGGGATCGACGAACACCGCGTGGTCCACCTTGTCCCGCAGGAGGAAGTGCCCGGGCATGCCCACGCCCTCGAGCGGCACGCCCAGGTGCCGGCCGACGCTCATCGTGAGGATGCCGAGCGAGATCGGGATCCCGAGCCGGCGGTCCAGCACCTCGTCGAGGTACGAGTTGCGGGGATCGAAGTAGGCGTCGGTGTTGCCGGCGAACCCGAGGTCGTGGAACAGGAAGGTGAGCAGCGCGTCGAGGGTGGGGGCGAAGCACCGGTCGGCCAGGGCGCGCACTCGGTCGAGCTGTTCGTGCACGTCGAGGCCCGGGCGTGCGTGTGCGGCGATGACCAGCGCGGCCTCGTCGAGCGGGACGTCCTGCTCGTCACGCGCCATGAGCTCGGCGAAGCGCTCGGTGAAGGGCACAGGCCAAGGGTAGGTCGCGCCTCGACGGTTCCGGCGGGAGCGACGGCCCGGCCGACGGACGATCCCCCCGGGCGGCTGCGTTAGGTTGGCGGCTCACCGTTGGACCCGGGGGACCACGAAATGAATCCTGAAGTGCATGCTGCCGCCCATCCCGACAAGCCCGCCTACATCATGGCGACGACGGGCCAGGTGGTGACCTACGCGGAGCTGAACGACGAGGCGACGCGCCTGGCGAACCTCTTCCGGGCGGCCGGCCTGGGCGTCGGCGACCACATCGCGTTCTGCCTCGAGAACCACCCGCGCTTCCTGGCCATCGCCTGGGGGGCGCAGTACGCCGGGCTCTACTACACGGCCATGAGCTCACGGCTCACGACCGACGAGATGCGCTACATCATCAACGACTGCGAGGCGAAGGCGTTCATCACGTCGGCGTACAAGGCCGACGTCGCTGCCGAGCTCCTCGACGACATGCCCGCCGTCGAGACCCGGCTCATGGTCGACACCGTGATCGACGGCTACGAGTCCTACGAGCAGGCGATCGCCGCGCAGTCGAACGAGCCGTTGCCCGAACCCAGGATCGCGGGCAAGGACATGCTCTACTCCTCGGGCACCACCGGGCGCCCCAAAGGGGTCAAGGCCCCGACCCCGAGCGATCCTCTCGACGCGCCGACGGGCGTCACGGTCCTCGGCCAGATGCTGCTCGGCTACGACGAGAACATGGTGTACCTCTCCCCGGCGCCGCAGTACCACGCGGCACCGCTGCGCTTCACCATGTCGGTCCAGCAGGTCGGCGGCACCGCGATCATCATGGAGCACTTCGACCCCGAGCAGTTCCTGGCGCTGGTCGAGGAGCACCGCGTCACCCACACGCAGGTCGTGCCGACCATGTTCATCCGGATGCTGAAGCTGCCGGACGAGGTGAAGCACAAGTACGACCTGTCGAGCCTGCAGATGTGCGTCCACGCGGCGGCGCCGTGCCCGGTGGCCGTGAAGGAGCAGATGATCGAGTGGTGGGGCCCGGTGATCCACGAGTACTACGCGGGCACCGAGGGCAACGGCTTCGTGTACACCAACTCCGAGAACTGGATGGCCCACAAGGGCAGCGTCGGGCAGGCGCTGCTGGGCGTGATCCACATCGTCGACGAGGAGGGCAACGAGGTCGGTCCCGGTGAGGAGGGCACGATCTACTTCAGCGGCGGCGCCGAGTTCGAGTACCACAACGACCCGGAGAAGACGGCGTCGTCGCGCACGGCCGACGGCTGGAGCACGCTGGGCGACATCGGGCGGCTCGACGAGGACGGGTTCCTCTACCTGACGGATCGCAAGGCGTACATGATCATCTCCGGCGGCGTGAACATCTACCCGCAAGAAGCGGAGAACGTCCTCGCGATGCACCCGAAGGTCGCCGACGCCGCCGTGATCGGCGTGCCGAACGAGGACTTCGGTGAGGAGGTCAAGGCGATCGTCCAGCCGATCGACCTCGCCGAGGCCGGGCCGGATCTCGAGCGGGAGCTGATCGCGTACTGCCGCGAGCACCTCGCCGACGTCAAGTGCCCGCGCAGCATCGACTTCCGCGAGGAGCTGCCGCGCCACCCGACGGGCAAGCTCTACAAGCGCCTGCTCAAGGACGAGTACTGGGCCGGCCACGACAGCCGCATCGTCTGAGCTCGCCCGCACCGGCACCCGCATGACGACCGCGTACCCGTTCCTCGACCACCCCGGCCCCCTCGCGTTCGCGCACCGGGGTGGCGCCGGGGACTGGCCCGAGAACACGATGCCGGCGTTCGAGGCAGCGGTCACCGCGGGCTACCGCTACCTCGAGACCGACGTGCACGTGACCGCCGACGGGGTGCTGCTGGCGTTCCACGACGAGGGGCTCGATCGCGTCACCGATCGCGTGGGCCTCATCCGCGAGCTGCCCTACGCCGAGGTGCGGGCGGCGCGGGTCGACGGGCGGGAGCCGATCCCGGTGTTCGAGGACCTCCTGCAGACGTGGCCCGATCGGCGCTTCAACATCGATCCCAAGCACGACAGCGCCGTGGAACCGCTCGCCGACGTCATCCGGCGCGCCGGCGCGATCGACCGCGTGAACATCGCGTCGTTCTCGGACCGGCGCATCGCGCGCCTGCGCGAGCTGCTCGGCCTCGATCTGTGCACCGGCATGGGCCCGAAGGCGATCGCCCGGCTCCGCGCCGCGAGCTACGGGGCACCGTCGGCTCCGTTCAGCGCCGCCTGCGTGCAGGTGCCCGTCGGCCAGGGCAAGGCGGTGCTCGTGGACGAGCGCTTCGTCCGCACGGCGCACCGGCTGGGCCTGCAGGTGCACGTGTGGACCATCGACGATCCCGACGAGATGGTGCGGTTGCTCGATCTGGGGGTCGACGGGCTCATGACCGACCTGCCGCTCGTGCTCAAGCAGGTGCTGGTGGATCGGTCGCAGTGGTTCGAGTGAGGCCGTCGTCGGCATCGCCCCCGGCGCCGTCCGTGCGCTCGCGGCGCACGGCGCGGGCCGCGATCGCGGCAGCCACGATCGTGATCGCCCACGACGCGAGCACGAGGACGGACGGCCAGTACCAGACCGGTCCCGAGCCCGCCGGCAGGGCGATCGTGCCGCCGGCTGACTCGCTCGCCGGTGACAGCCCGCGCAGCCACCCGCTGGCGTACGGTCGGTTGTAGACCGCCGGGCCCGAGGGATCCACGAGCAGCAGCGGGTCCACGACCGGTGTCGCGGGGATGGCGGCCCCGTCGGCCCCGCGGACGAGCCCGGGCCACGACGCGACGCGGTAGAGGTCGAGGCGGTCACCGGTGACGACGCGCTGCAGGCCCGGATCGCGGCCGAGGGCGTCGTAGCGGGACCAGTCCATGTCGTGCTGCACCACCACCCAGCGGATGCCGAGGTCGGCCAGCGCCGCACCGACGGGGCGCCCGCCGCGCACGGCGTCGAGCTGCTCGAGCACGTGGCGCTCGCGCGGATCGAGGCGCTCGCGGCGATCCGGCTCCTGCAGCTCGGGGTCTGAGGACGTCATCACGTCGCCGCCGAGGTAGATCGGCATGGGTCCGAGCGAGCGCCGGGCGGTGCCACCGGAACCGACGCCCAGATCGAGGTACTGGTGCCAGGGCAGGGCCAGCACCGGGCCCGGGTCCGCGCGGATGGCCTCGCGCGCGGCCGCCCAGTCCGCCGGCACCGCGACCGGTCGCAGCCGTGCGTCGATCCCCCAGACGCCGGGGAGCGCGAGCACGGCGGCCAGGCCGAGTGGCAGCACCAGCCACGCGAGGCGGGCGCCGCGCGGTCGATCGGCGCGGCCCGTGGCGAGCCGGTGCGCGCCCAAGTGATGAGATCGTCGGCGGCCGCGACGAAGAAGCCCTTGTCTGACAGTTCGTGATTGACCTCGAGGAAAAACGGATCGCTGGCGCCGACCGGCTTGCCGGTGGCGGGATCGAGAATGCCCTTCGGCGCCGGCGCGATCGCCGGCGAGGGCTGCACCAGAGGGGACTCGGCGGTCGGGCTCAATCCCATTCGAGCGCGCCTTTCTTCCATTCATAGGCAA
>CAYUOL010000453.1:0-4486 GCA_964446345.1 uncultured Iamiaceae bacterium
CGGGCCGCCAACCACTCTGCTCGTGACGCGATCGCGGGAAGGGGCATGGCACCGTCTCCTGTGTCGTGTGCTCCGGGGCTCGACCACCACGGATCTACCCGTCACGACGAGATCGAGGCCCCGAACCCATCGGCGGCCCGGTGGCGCACCCCATCGCGGCACACGCCGTTCAGGACGCCGGAGGCGCGGCGTCTCGGCGCGTCTGCGCCGCCACGTCGTGCGCGCGCTGCGCCGACGCCGCGGCCGCCGCCTCGGCGCGAGCGGCGACGCGCTCCTCCTCCCGCTCGGCTTCGACGCGCCGGAGCTGGCGGCTCTGGCTGCGGGCGTCGCGGATGAAGTACCCGACGAGCATCATCAGGCCGACGCCGACGATCACGATCGCCCAGTAGAACGACACGTAGTCGACGAGCACGCCGTAGGGCGGCGATCCCGGCAGCGCGCCCCGCAGGGGCGTCAGCGCGAAGAGCACACCGACGAAGAAGCCGTAGGCCCACTGCGGCACGGTCGAGCGCCATATGGCGACGGACCACACGGTGAAGACGGCGGCGATCGAAAGCGCCCACCACAGGCACATCATCCAGGTGGTGAACACCAGGGTCGGCGCGCCCCGACGGATCTGCAGGTCGACCACGCGGCCGAGCAAGGTCTGCTCGTCCGGCTCGAGGTCGGCACTGATCGCCATGTCCGCGACCCCACCCTCGATGCTGACCTTGGTCGGCACCTCCTGCTGCTTGCCGTTGACCTGCTGGCTGACGATGATCTGCAGCCCGGCGTCGTAGCGGTCGAACGGGTAGCGGCTGATCGATCCCGAGCTCATCGCCGTGACGATGGCGGTCGGCCCCGGCGCCTGGTTGGCCGGCATGACCACGACGCTGTGGCCCTGCACGTCGTTGCTCGCGATCGTGAGCTCGCTCTTCAGGCCACCCCCGGGCACGAGCAGCGCCGCGCCCGGCACCACCCGGATGCGCGTCGACATCTCGCCGTTCGACGCGTTGACGTTCGTGATCGTCAGCTGCAGCAGCACCCCGTCGTTCGGCGGGGCGTCTCCGGCATCGGACGCGAGCTCGGGGTGGGTGGACGGATCGGCGTTGAAGATGATCACCAGGGCCACGACGGGGCCGAGCGCCAGCATCGTGAAGAGCACGAGCGCGACGGCTTGCACACGGGTGATGCGCCGCACCGGCGCTGGGAGGCGTTGCCGGAACGAGCGCGGCGACTGCTCCGCCCGACCCTCGTCGTCCGCGACCTCGTCGGCACGCACGGCGCCGTGCGCGTCTTCCGCCTGCTCCGCATCGTCCACACCGTCATCATCCACCGTGGCCGCCGCGCGCGCCGCATGCGCGAGCGGGTGAGCGGTCGGGGTGACGGGTGGGGGCATGGGCACCTCCGGATGGCGCGACGAGACGTGGGGGCGGACGGCGGGCGGATGCGCGGCGGACGTGACCTCGTACCCCTTGTGTCGCGCGTCGATGCGTCACGGCGCGCACGACAACCGTCGCTGTAGCGTGCGCCCGTGGCCATCGACGCCGCAGGGGAAGAGCGCATCGCGCCGAACGGGACCGACAACGCCGCCGACGACGACGTCACCCCCACCGCGTCCGCCGTCGTCCTCGGCACGAACGACGCGGCGGTCTCGGCCGACAGCGCCACGGCGTTGCCGTCGGCCATGAGCGACGAGGCGATCATCGCGGCGTTCGTCGACCGGTACTACGCGGACACCACCGAGGACGCCCTGATCGAGCGTTCGCCCGGAGCACGGCGCGCGGCCGCCCTCGCCCACCTCGACCTCGGGCGGCAACGACCTGTGGGCACGTCCATCGTGCGGGTGTACCAACCCGAGCTCGCCCGCGACGGGTGGGAGTCGCACGACCTCGTGGTCGACGTCGTCACCGACGACATGCCCTTCGTCGTCGAGTCCGTCGCAATGGAGCTCAACCGCCACGGGTTCCGCGTGCACGACATCATCCACCCGGTGATGCGGGTGCGGCGTGACGAGCACGGTCGCTCTGTCGCCATGGAGCGCTGGACGCGCACGAACGGCGAAGGGCCCAGCGGCCCGCGCCTGGCGTCGACGCACACGACGACCGAGTCGTTCGTGCACGTGCAGTTCCAGCGCCACCCCTCCGGCACCGATGGGGTCGGTGGGCCGCGCCCGGCGGTGGCGCTCGACGACCTGCGCGACGACCTCCTCCGCGTGCTCGACGACGTGCGCGCCGCGGTGGAGGACTGGCCGGTCATGCGGGACCGAGCGCTCGCGCAGGCCGACGCCCTACCGGATGCCGTCCCGCCGGAGATCAGTGCCGAGGACATCGCCGAGGCCGCCGAGCTCCTGCGTTGGATGGCCGACGATCGCTTCACCTTCCTGGGCGCGCGCGACTACGACCTGATCACCACCTCCGTCTCGACCGAGCAGGGAACCGAGGAGCGCGACGCGTTGCGGGTCGTGCCCGGCACCGGGCTCGGCATCCTGCGCGACGACTCCCCCGCCGAACCCGACCTGACCGTGCTGGCGCCGGTGATCGGCCGCCGCGCCCGAGAGGTCACGTTGCTGAACCTCACGAAGGCGAACGCGCGGTCGACCGTCCACCGGCCGGCGCCGCTCGACTACGTGGGCATCAAGCAGTTCGGCCCGGACGGACAGGTCACAGGCGAACGCCGCTTCCTCGGGCTCTTCACCTCGGCGGCCTACAACGCGAGCGCGTTCGACGTGCCGGTGCTGCGGCGCAAGGCCGCCGCCGTGGTCGAGCGCACGGGGTTCCCCGCGGGCGGGCACTCGGTGCGCCAGCTCGTCGACATCATCGAGTCGTACCCCCGCGACGAGCTGTTCCAGATCGGGACCGACGAGCTGTGCTCCAACGCGCTCGGCATCCTGCGCCTCCACGATCGCCAGCACGTGCGCCTCTTCCGTCGCGTCGACCCGTTCGAGCGGTTCGTGTCGTGCCTCGTCTACGTCCCCCGCGACCGGTACACCACGCCGGTGCGCGAGCGGATGCGCGACATCCTGCTCGCGGCCCACGCCGGGACGGCGATCGACTACACGGCCCGCGTCACCGAGTCGGCGCTCGCCCGCTTGCACTTCGTGATCACGACCGAGCCCGGGCACATCCCACCGGTCGACGTCAGCGCGCTCGAGGACGAGCTGGTCGCGGCGTCGCGCTCCTGGGTCGACGACCTGAACGACGAGCTCGAGTCGAGCGACCTCGGCGATCTGGGGGCCGGGGACCTCGACCGGGCCGAGCTGTTCCAGCGGTTCGGCCACGCCTTCCCGGCGGCCTACCGCGAGGACTACCCGGCGAGCACGGGGCTGCGCGACCTGCTGACGCTCGCCCGCTTGCGCGCCGACGGCGATCTGTCGATGAGCCTGTACCGGCCCGAAGGCGCGCCCCCCAACCAGCTGCGCCTCAAGATGTTCCGCACGGGCGACCGCATCTCGCTGTCGGACATCCTGCCCGTGCTCGAGCACCTCGGCATGACCGTCGTCGACGAGCGTCCCTACGGCATCAAGGCGACCGACGGCATCGCCCGGTGGATCTACGACTTCGGGCTGCAGGTGAGCGACAGCGCGGCGAAGACCATCGACCGCTACCAGGGCGAGGTGCTCGACGCCCTGGCCGCAACGTGGCGAGGAGAGGCCGAGAGCGATGGCTTCAACCGGCTCGTGGTCGAGGCGGGGCTCACGTGGCGCCAGGTCGTCGTGCTGCGGGCCTACCGCAAGTACCTCCGCCAGACCGGCACGACGTTCAGCCAGACCTACATCGAACGGACGCTGGCCGCGCGACCCGAACCCGTGCGCCTGCTCATGGCGCTCTTCGACGCCCGCTTCAACCCGGACCGGCCGCTCGAGGACGACACGACCCGAGCGAAGGACATCGAGGCCCTGGCGCTGCAGTACGAGGTGACGCTCGAGCTGATCGAGAGCCTCGACGAGGACCGCATCCTCCGCAGCTTCTTCCACCTCGTGCAGGCGACGACGCGCACGAACTTCTACCAGGTCGACGAGGCCGGGCAACCGAAGCCGTACCTCTCGCTGAAGCTCGATCCGCAAGGCCTGCCCGACCTCCCCGAGCCGCGCCCCGTGCACGAGATCTTCGTGCACTCGCCCCGCCTCGAAGGCGTGCACCTGCGCGGCGGCGACGTGGCCCGCGGCGGCCTGCGGTGGTCGGACCGCCCGGAGGACTTCCGCACCGAGATCCTGGGCCTCATGAAGGCGCAGCTCGTGAAGAACTCGGTGATCGTGCCCACCGGGGCGAAGGGCGGCTTCGTCGTGAAGCACCCACCGCCGGGCGGGGACCGCGACGCGGTGCAGGCCGAGGCGATCGCCTGCTACCGCGACTTCATCTCCGCTCTGCTCGACGTGACCGACAACCTCGTGGGGGGCGCGGTCGTGCCGCCCGAGCGCGTGATCCGCCACGACGGCGACGACACCTACCTCGTGGTCGCCGCCGACAAGGGCACCGCCACCTTCTCCGACATCGCGAACGAGCTC
>CAYUOL010000454.1:0-4485 GCA_964446345.1 uncultured Iamiaceae bacterium
GAGGTCGATGATCTTGACCCACAGCTCCTCACCGGGGGTGACGACCTGCTCGGGGAGGTCGACGTGGTGGGCCGACATCTCCGAGATGTGGACGAGGCCCTCGATGCCGTCGCCGACCTGCACGAACGCGCCGAAGGGCACGAGCTTGGTGACCCGGCCGTAGACGAGCTCCCCCACGCGGTGGTTGCTCGCGAACTCCTGCCACGGATCCTGCTGGGTGGCCTTGAGCGAGAGGCTGATGCGCTCGCGGTCGAGGTCGACCTCGAGCACCTGCACCTCGATCTCGTCGCCGACCTGCACGACGGAACCGGGGTGGTCGACGTGCTTCCAGGACAGCTCGGACACGTGGACGAGCCCGTCCATGCCGCCGAGGTCGACGAACGCACCGAAGTTGACGACGGACGACACGGTGCCCTTGCGGACCTCGCCCGGCTTGAGGTTGGCGAGGAAGTCCTCGCGCTGCTCCTTCTGCGTCTCCTCGAGCCACGCCCGGCGGGACAGCACCACGTTGTTGCGGTTCTTGTCGAGCTCGATGATCTTCGCCTCGAGGCTGCGCCCGACGTAGGGCTGCAGGTCGCGGACCCGCCGGAGCTCGACGAGCGAGGCGGGCAGGAAGCCACGGAGGCCGATGTCGAGGATCAGCCCGCCCTTGACGACCTCGATGACCGGGCCGCTGACGACGCCGTCCTGCTCCTTGATCGCCTCGATCGTGCCCCACGCCCGCTCGTACTGGGCCCGCTTCTTGGAGAGGACGAGGCGCCCCTCCTTGTCTTCCTTCTGGAGGACGAGCGCCTCGACGGCGTCTCCCAACGACACGATCTCGGACGGATCGACGTCGTTGCGGATCGACAGCTCGCGAGCCGGGATCACACCCTCGGACTTGTAGCCGATGTCGAGCAGGACCTCGTCGCGATCGACCTTGACGACCACACCTTCGACGATCTGACCGTCTTCGACGTCGACCATCGTGCTGGCGTACGCCTCGTCGAGCGAGACACCCCCCAGATCGTTCTCGGTGATCGCACGAGGGACGTAGCTGCCGTCCTCGGCGAAGCTGCCGAACCCGGTGGCTTCAGGCGGGGCGGGCGGCGGGGCCGGCGCAGCGGCGCCATCGGCGGGAGGGGTGGTCGTAAGGGTCTGGTCGGACAATGGAATGATCTCTCTCGGAGGGCCAAGTCGTAGGTGGATGGGACAACTCGGGCGGATGGTGGACGGGACTCGCAACGGCGTGCTGCGAGCAGATGGGACAAGGCGCGGGCCCCGTGGGCGCGCACCAGCGGGGAACCCTACCACCCGAGCCTTTTCTTGCCCATGGGCGACCGCGCGGGGCGCGGTGCCCCCGGCGCGCGCTCCATGGGCGTTCAGCCCGGCCGGCGTGCGACGAGGAGCAGCTCGGGGTGCTCCAGGTCGGGCGGGCGCACGGCGTAGTCGCCCGGCGTCACCGACCAGATCGCTTCGGGCACCAGGCCGGCGTCGGCCGCGAGCAGCCGCAGCTCGCGCGGCGTGAAGCACGTGGTCCACAGGTCGACCGCCTTCGTCGCGCCGGCGGCGTCGCGCACCTCCGTGCGCTCGTGGTTGACGCCAGCGGCGGCGTCGAACGAGTCGTGGTCCTCGAGGTACCGGATCTGGAAGTAGGCCGAGAACGCCGACACCGCCGCGACGCCGCCGGGCCGCAGCGCCTCGGCGATGCCCCGCAGCACGGTGGCGTCCGGCTCGAGGGTGGGCGCCGGCGCGCCGTCCTCACCGGGGTGCTGCGTGGCGGCGGGGCCGCCCGTCAACCCGAACGCGCCCTGGCACAACGAGATCGCGGCGTCGAACTCCCCCCGGAAGCCCAGGGCACGGGCGTCGGCCCGCTCGAACGTCACGCCCGGCGGCGCTGCGGCCCGGGCGAGCTCGACGAACCGCTCGGAGATGTCGACGCCGTGCACCTGGATGCCCAGCGCGCCCAGCGCGTGGGCGTGGCGACCCGGGCCGCACCCGACGTCGAGCACCCGCATGCCGGGTTCGAGGTGCAACGCCTCGACCAGGAACGCGACCTCGTTGGCCGTGCCCTTCGTGAAGGAGTACCGCAGGTAGGCCGGACCCAGGTGGTCAGCGAGCTCTTCGAACCAGTGGTCCCGCTCGCTCATCCGCGGCTCAGAAGGCGGAGCACTTGAAGCCCGGGGGGACCCGGTCCCAGGCCCAGACCTTGCCGGCCCCGAAGTTGCCGCACTTGATGTCATACGTCTGCCAGTACCCGATGGCGCAGACCCCGCCGATGATCATCAGCACGAAGAAGAAGAAGAACCAGATGGTCTGGCGTTGGTCGACGCTGGGCACGGTGATCAGCTCCCATCGAACGGCGATCGAAGGACGCTGCGATCGTACGCCGTGTGGCGCAGCCGCCGCGGATGGTCCACGTCTGCGGCCCCGCGGTGCGGTCAGCCCTTCGCCGCCGCCCAGCTGCTGCCGTAGGAGAGGTTGACCGCGAGCGGCACGCGCAGGTCGAACGCGCCGGACATGGCCTCGAGCGTCGCCGCCGTGACCGCGTCGTGCTCGGACGGATCGAGCTCGACGATCACCTCGTCGTGCACCTGGAGGATGACGCGGCTCGCGAAGCCCCCGGACTCGAGCGTGCGGTCGAGGCGCACGAGCGCCACCTTGAAGATGTCCGCGGCCAGCCCCTGGATGCCGGCGTTCATCGCCTGGCGCTCCCCCGCCTGGCGGATGCGGAAGTTCGACGAGCTGAGCTCGGGGATCTGCCGGCGACGACCGAAGAGGGTCTCGGTGTAGCCCTTCGCCCGGGCCTCGTCGACGGTGGACTCCATGTACGCCTTCACGGACGGGAACGCGACGAAGTAGGCGTCGAGGATCGTCTGGGCCTCGCTCGTGGGGATGCCGAGGCGCTGGCCGAGGCCGTAGGACTCCATGCCGTAGGCGAGGCCGTAGGACACCATCTTCGCCTTCGATCGCTGCTCGATCGTGACGGCCTCGGGTTCGACGCCGAAGATGCGCGCGGCGGTCTCGGTGTGGATGTCGGCGCCGCTCTCGAACGCAGCGATGAGCCCCGGGTCCTCCGCGAGGTGGGCGATGCAGCGCAGCTCGATCTGGTTGTAGTCGGCGACGAGGAGCTCGAAGCCGGGTGACGGGATGAAGGCCTTGCGGAAGGCCCGGCCCTCTTCGGAGCGCACGGGGATGTTGTGCAGGTTGGGCTTGTCAGAGCTGAGGCGGCCCGTGCGGGCGACGGTCTGGTTGAACGTGGCGTGGATGCGCCCGTCGGGGCCCACCTCGTGCAGCAACCCCTCGCCGTAGGTGGAGCGCAGCTTCTCGACCTCGCGGTAGGCCAGCAGGTGCTCGATGATGGGGTGCTGGCCCTTCAGCTTCTCGAGCGAGGCCGCGTCGGTCGAGTAGCCGGTCTTGGTCTTCTTCTGGGGCGCGAGCCCGAGCTCGTCGAAGAGCACCTGGCGCAGCTGCGGCGTGGAGTTGACGACGAACTCGCGCCCGGCATCCGCGTAGATCTCCTTCGTCAACCGCTCGCACTCGTCGATGAAGCGGGTGTTGAGGTCGCGCAGCACGCGCTCGTCGACGGCGATGCCGACCGCCTCCATCTTGGCGAGCACCCGCACGAGCGGCACCTCGATGTCGTCGTTCAGCGCCGACAGCCCGCGCGCCTCGAGCGCGGCGGACAGCGGTTCGATCAGGCGATCGACGCCCAGCGCCGCGCGCGCCGGCGCCAGCCCGACCGGCAACGACTCGGCGCCGAAGTCGAGCTGCCCCTCGGGAGGTCCGCTGTCGGCGGGCAGGGTCAGGGCGGCGTAGCGCTCGAGCAGGTCTTCGAGCAGGTACCGGGTCTCGGCCGGGTCGAGCAGGTACGCCGCGATGATCGTGTCGAGGGTGAGCGACCGGACGTCGACGTCGTGCTCGTGCAAGGTGCGGATCAGCTCCTTGGCCCCGTGGGCCGCGAGCGGCCGGCCGCCGTCGGCGACGGGGGCGACGAGGGCACCGAGCGCCGCCCGCACCTGCTCGTCGGCCAAGAGGGCGGCGGGGACGAAGGCGACCTCGGCACCGGCGGGATCGGTCACGAGCGCGAGACCGACGAGCGCGGACCGCCCCTCCTCCCCTGCCCACGAGCCGGCGACGGCCAGCAGACCGGACCCCTGGCGCAGGTCGGTGAGCAGCGCCGCCGCTTCGGTGGCGGTGGCGATCTCCTGCGGCTCGGCCTCGAGGACGTCGGTCGGGGCGGCGGGCGCCGTGGCCCGGTCGCCCAGGACCTCGGCCAGCCGTTCGTGGAGGTTGGCGGAGCGGAACTCGAGGAAGGCGAACACCTGGCGGATCTCGTCGGGGTCGACCTCGCCCATGTGCAGCGACTCGGGCTCGACGTCGACGGGGGCATCACGCACCAGCTGCATGATCTCGACGTTCTGGCGCACCCGGGCCTCGTGCTCGGCCAGGTTGGCCCGCAGCTTCGGGGTCTGCTTGTCGACGTTCTCGTAGATGCCGTCGATG
>CAYUOL010000455.1:0-4477 GCA_964446345.1 uncultured Iamiaceae bacterium
GACCTCACCTCGGCGACCGCGCCCTCCTGACTCCCGGCTGCTGGCCCCGCCCAGCCCGTTGCGACTGACCCGCCCCGACTGATTGACCGGAGAATCGAAGATGCTGCGTGACATGGCCGTGCGCGACCTGATGGTGACCGACGTCGTCACCTTCAGCCCCGACCTGAACGTGCAGGACGCCATGCGCCAGCTGGTCGAGCAGGACGTCGACGCCGGCCCGGTCGTGGACGAGCACCGCAAGGTGCTGGGCATGTTCTCGACCGGTGACGTCATCGTCGAAGAGGCCCGCCTGCACTTCCCGACGATCGTGAACTTCCTCGGGGTCAACGTGGCGCTGCCCTGGCACGACAAGGAGCTCGACGAGTCCGTGGCCAAGGCGCTCGGTGAGTTCGTGCGCGACGTGATGACGGCGAAGGTCATCACCATCAAGGCCGACGCCACGATCGAGGACGCCGCCACGCTCATGCACGACGAGCAGGTCTCCCGGCTGCCCGTCGTCGACACCACGAACCGGTTGATCGGTCTGCTCTCGCGTGGCGACATCGTGCGGGCGATCGTGCTCGGGCTCGACGAGCCGACGGACGAGGAGGTCGCCGCCGAGGAAGCCGCCGAGGCCGCGGAGGGCGACGAGTTCACCGAGATGCTCGAGGCGCGAGCCGAAGCCGATCGCGACGCGAGCGGGGACACGGAGTAGCGGCGCAGTGCGGGCCGCACGTGCGGACGTCGACCTCGAGGCGATCGCGCACAACGTGCGCACGCTCGCGGCCCACGCCGCACCGGCGAAGTTCTGCGCCGTCGTCAAGGCGGACGGCTACGGCCACGGCGCGATCGCCGTGGGGCAGGCGGCGCTGGACGCGGGGGCGGACTGGTTGGCGGTCGCGCTCATCGAAGAAGGCGCCGTGCTGCGCAAGGCCGGCATCACCGCGCCGATCCTGATCCTCTCGCAGCCCCGCCTCGACGACTTCGACGCCGCGGTGCACTACGACCTGCGCATCGCGGTCTACACCCCGGAGGGCATCGAAGCCGCGTGCGACGCGGCGAGCGCTGAGGGCAAGGTGGCCAAGCTGCACCTGAAGGTGAACACGGGGATGAACCGCGTCGGCGCGCAGCCCGAGGACATCAAGGGCCTCGCCGAGCGCATCGCGAAGCGTCCCGAGGTCGAGTTCGAGGCCCTCTGGACGCACTGCGCCGTGGCCGACGAGCCCGACCACGACTTCACCGCCGAGCAGCTCGACCGCTTCGATGCCGTCGTGCGTGAGCTCGACGAGGCCGGGCTGCGACCCACGATGCTGCACGCCGCCAACTCGGCCGCCACGATCGACCACGAGCGGGCCCGCCTGGACCTCGTCCGCTGCGGCATCTCGATCTACGGCATCGCCCCGTCTCCTGCCCTCCAGGATCGTCTCGACCTGAAGCCGGCGCTGCGCCTCGGGGCCGAGGTGTCGATGGTGAAGCGCGTGCGCGCCGGCGAGCGCATCTCCTACGGCCTGCGCCACCAGTTCGGTGAGCCCACGACCGTGGTGACGGTGTCGATCGGCTACGCCGACGGCGTGCCGCGAGCGCTGTCGCCGGCGGGTGCGGAGGTGCTGATCCACGGGCGGCGGTGCCGGATCGTGGGCTCGGTCACGATGGACCAGATCATGGTCGACGTCGGCGACCTCGACGTCGAGGTCGGGGACGAGGTCGTGCTCATCGGGTCGCAGGTGGATCCTGCGGGGCGCGGCGCGGACCCCGACGAGATCACCGCGGACGAGTGGGCCGACCACCTGGGCACCATCGCCTACGAGGTGGTGTGCGGCATCGGGCCCCGCGTGCCCCGCTTCTACCGGCGGCGGTCGTCCACCTGAGCTCGCACCCGCGCCACGTCCTGCTGGTCGAGCCGACGTACGGACCGCAGGGCAGCCACGCCGCCTGGGCCGACGGCATCGTCGCCCACAGCCGTCATCGCATCTCGTTGGTGACGCACCCGGAGCGGTTCTGGCGCTGGCGGATGCGCGGGGGAGCGGTGACGCTGGCGGCGCAGATCGAGGAGGTCGTCGCCGCGCGTGGGCGGCCCGACGTGGTGCTGGTGTCGGACATGGTCGACGTGGCCGCCCTGCTCGGTCTCGCTCGCACCGCGCTGGCGGGGGTGCCGGTCGCGCTGTACCTGCACGAGAACCAGCTGGTGCACGTCGCGTCGCGCGACGGCGCCACCGACGAGCTGTACGCCACGATCAACTGGACGAGCATGGCAGCCGCGGATGCTGTCTGGTGCAACTCGCAGTTCCACCTCGACGCGCTCCGCGTCGCGCTGCCTCCCTTCTTGGCGGGCGCTCCCGATCTCCCCCACACGGCGATGCTCGACGACGTGTTGGCGCGCACCACGGTCGTTCCCCTCGGCGTCGAGAGCGCGGCACTGGTGGCGGCACCACGCGCGTCGTCGTTCGACGCCGGTCGGCCCCCGCTCGTCCTCTGGAACCAGCGGTGGGACCACGACAAGGACCCGACCGCGCTGTTCCGCGTGCTGAAGGCCCTGGCCCGCGACGGCGTCGCCTTCGAGCTCGCGCTCGCCGGCGTGAACGCCCGCGTCGACCCCCAGGAGTTCGACGACGTCCGCGCCGCCCTCGGCGACCGGGTGGTGCACGTCGGCGCCCTCGAGCGGCCGGCCTACGTCGAGCTGCTAGAGCGCGCCGACGTGCATGTGTCGACCGCGCGCCACGAGCACTTCGGCATCGCGTCGGTCGAGGCCATGGCCGCCGGCGCGGTGCCCCTCTTGCCGAACCGCCTCAGCTACCCGGAGCTGGTGCCGCGGCGGTTCCACGACGCCGTGCTCTACCCGTCGAAGCTGTACGACCACCTCGGTGCCGTGCTGCGCGACCTCCCGGCCGCGCGGGCCCGCGTCGCCGGCCTGCGCGAGGCCATGCTCGTCCACGACTGGGCGACGGTCATCGACCGGTACGACGACGGCCTGGCGGCGCTGCGCCCGCGGTGACGTCACCCGCCCCTGGGCACGGCAGTCTCTTGCCGCCGACCACCGGAGACCGACGGTGCCCGGCAAGAGACGTGGTCGGCTCGGGGCTCGGGGGTCGGGCCCGGTGGGGCAGACTGCTCGCCGTGACCGACCCCTTGCCCTTCCCCGAGCCGGTGGCGTTCGGCATCGCCGGCGTGCGCATCGGGCACTGGACCGACCCGCGAGCCCGCACGGGGTGCACGGTCGTGCTCCTGCCCGAGGGCACGACCGCATCGGGCGAGGTGCGCGGCGGGGCGCCGGCGTCGCGGGAGACGGCGCTGCTCGATCCCGAGCGGCTGGTGCAGCGGCTCGACGCGGTCGTGTTCAGCGGCGGCTCGGCCTTCGGGCTGGCGGCCGCCGACGGCGTGATGCGCTACCTGGCCGAGCGGGATGTCGGCTTCGCCACCGGCGGTGGACGCGTGCCGATCGTGGTCGGCTTGAGCATCTTCGACCTGCTCGTCGGCGACGGCTCGGTGCGCCCGAGCGCGGACAACGGGTACCAGGCCGCCGACTCGGCGTGGAACGCCGCCGAGGGCCACGTGATGCCCGGCCGCTTCGGTGCCGGCGCCGGCGCGACGGTGGGGAAGTGGCGCGGACCGGACGGCACCCGCGACGGCGGGATCGGCGCCGCCGTCGTGCGGCAAGGACCGCTGTCCGTCGCCGCGCTCGTCGTGGTCAACGCCTTCGGCGACATCGACGACGGCTCGTCGATCGCGGACCGGCTGGCGGCCGGCGCGCTGGGACCGCCGCACGGGTCATCCGGGTGGGGGGTCACCGAGCCGACGGCCGAAGACCGGCGCGAGCCGCCGTCCGGGCCCTCCGGTGCGCACGACGCCTGGGGCAACACGACGGTCGGGATCGTGGTGACGAACGCGCGCCTGTCCAAGCGCGACTGCCTGCTCGTCGCCCAGGGCGGACACGACGGCCTGGCGCGGGCGCTCGTGCCGGCGCACACGCTCGTCGACGGTGACGCGATCGTCGCGGCGGCGACGGCCGAGCTCAGCCACCCCGTCCCGGTGGACGAGGTGCGCTTGCTGGCGGTGGCCGCCGTCGAGGCGGCGATCCGCTCGCGGGCGTGAGCACCTCGTCCGCGGGCTGGTTTCGCGCCGCGGGTGACGCCGGTAGTGTGCCGCCCGTGCCTTCCCCTTCTCGCCGCCGGCGCGGCGATGCGCCGACGTGATCATCGCCTTCACCGCGAGCGCCGCCGAGACCAAGCAGCTCGCCGCTTCCTTGGCAGAGCTCGCGCGGCCGGGTGACGTGATCCTGCTGGCCGGTGATCTCGGCGCCGGCAAGACCGCGTTCGCGCAGGGGTTCGGCGCTGCGCTCGGCATCGACGAGTCGATCACGAGCCCGACGTTCACCTTGGTGAACCAGTACACCTCGGGGCGGCTCGAGCTGTTCCACCTCGACGTGTACCGGCTCGACCAGGTCGACGAGGCGCTCGACCTCGGCCTCGCCGATATGCTCGACGAGGGCGGCGTCACCCTC
>CAYUOL010000456.1:0-4471 GCA_964446345.1 uncultured Iamiaceae bacterium
CGGCGCGTTGCCGCCGCCACCGGCTGCGCCGCCCCCTCCCGTGTCGAGCTTGACGCCGCCACCGGCTGCGCCGCCGCCTTCGGTGTCGAGCTTGCCGCCGCCCCCGAGTGCGCCGCCGCCGCCCGCAGGTCCGTTGCCGCCGCCGGCGAGCGACGCGCCGCTTCCGCCACCGCCCTCGGCGGCCCCCTTGCCGCCGCCCCCGACCGGCGCGCCCCTGCCGCCCCCGCCGTCCGCCGCACCGCTGCCGCCGCCGGTCGCGCCGCTGCCACCACCCCCGACGGTGACGCCGCTGCCGCCGCCCGTCGCACCGTTGCCGCCGCCGCCCGACGACCCGCGCCCACCCCCGCCGACGCCGCCCACCACGTCCGCTGCTCCATCTCCCGACGACGCGACGGCGGACTGACTTCCCGTTTCTGACGCCTCATCAGGTATTGTCGGTCCGGGTCGGATCGTGGGGTGTCCGCCCGACCCGGATGCTGATCGGGAGCCCCGAGATCGGGAGAAGTCGTGGACCTTCGCTACTCCGAATCCGACGAGCAGTTCCGCAAGGAGCTGCGCGAGTGGCTGGCCGTCACGCTGCCCGAGGTGCCGCCCAAGCCCGGCCCGCACGCCTGGGACGAGCGACGCGAGTGGGACACCTCCTGGCAGCGCATCCTCTTCGATGCCGGCTACGCCGGGATCAACTGGCCGAAGGAGTACGGCGGTCGCGGGGCGAGCTTGACCGAGCAGCTCATCTACCTCGAGGAGACCACCCTCGCCGGGGCGCCGTACATCGGCGTGAACTTCGTCGGCATGTTGCACGCCGGGCCGACGATCATGGCCGAGGCGACCGAGGAGCAGCGGGCCGAGCACCTGCCGAAGATCCTGCGCGGGGAGGAGGTGTGGTGCCAGGGGTTCTCGGAGACGGGCGCCGGCTCCGACCTCGCGTCGCTCTCGTGCAAGGGCTTCCGCGACGGTGACGAGTATGTGATCACCGGCCAGAAGATCTGGACCTCGTTCGCGCAGGTGGCCGACTGGTGCGAGCTGCTGATCCGCACGGATCCCGATGCGCCGAAGCACAAGGGCATCACCTGGGTGATGTTCCCGATGGATTCGCCGGGGGTCGAGATCCGCGAGATCAAGACGATCGTCGGATCGAGCGAGTTCAGCGAGGTCTTCTTCGACGAGGCGCGCGTCCCGATCGTCAATCGCGTCGGCAACGAGAACGACGGGTGGCGCGTCGCGATGGTGACGTTCGGCTTCGAGCGCGGCACGGGGTTCATCTCGGACCTCGTCGAGACCAACAAGATGATCTCGGATCTCGTCGCGGTGGCCAAGCAGGTCACTCGCACGTCCGGCACGGCGTGGGACGACATCGAGCTGCGGCGAGACGTCGGGCGCCTGCAGGCGCGCATGGACGCGCTGTGGGCGATGACCAAGCGGAACCTGTCGCAAGCGGAGCGCAACGGGGTGCCGGGGACCGGCGGTTCGGTGGTGAAGGTGTACTACTCCGAGCTCTTCCAAGAGCTGACCGACGTCGCCATGCGCGTGCTCGAGCGAGCCGGGCTCGCCCGGGAGGACCTGGGCGACCTGCGATCGGGATCGTTCGTCGAGGAGCGGCTCCGGTCGACGTCGTTCACCATCGCCGCCGGGACCAGCCAGATCCAACGCAACATCATCGCCGAGCGCATCCTCGGCCTCCCGAAGGAAGCGAGGTAGAGGCGATGGACTTCGAGCTGACAGACGACCAGGTCGCGCTGCAGGAGGGGGTGCGCTCGTTCCTCGCCGGTCGGTTCCCGATCGAGACGGTGCGCTCGCTCGAGGGGGTCGGCGTCGATCGGGCGCGTTGGTCCGAGCTGGCCGAGATGGGCATCTTCTCGCTGCGCCGGCCCGAAGCCGAGGGTGGTGTCGGGCTCGGTTGGGCCGACGCCGTGCTCGTGTTCGAGGAGCTGGGACGCGCGGTCGTGCCCGGCCCGCTCGTGTGGAGCCACCTGGCGGCGGGCCTCGTGCCGGGAGCGGCGTCGGGAGCCACGATCGTCGGCGGCATCGAGCGCGCCGACCCGTCGCGCCTGATCGAGCACGCAGCGGCGTTGGACGTGGTGTTGATCCTGGACGACGACGGTGTCTGGTCGGTCGACGCCTCCACCATCGCCGTCACGCCCATTGAGACGCCCCTCGATCCGTGGACGCCGGTCGCGCGCGCAGCCGCGCCGCTGCCGCAGGGAGCGCGCGTGCTCGACGCCGAAGGAGCCGATCTGCTCCGCTGGCAGGGTGCCGCGCTGGTGGCCGCGCTGCAACTGGGCATCGCCGAGGCGAGCACCGACCTCGCCGTCGCGTTCTCGCGGGACCGGGTGCAGTTCGACCGGCCGATCGGCACGTTCCAAGCGTTGAAGCACATGATGGCGGACATGCTCGTGCGCACCGAGGTCGCCCGCGGCGGGGTCTACGCGGCCGGCGTCACGCTCGACGATCCGCTCGTCGGATCCGTCGCCCGCGCGGTGGCGGCGGCGAAGCTCACGGCCGGGGAGGCCGCGATCGAGAACACGAAGACCAGCGTCCAGGTCCACGGGGGGATGGGGTACACGTGGGAGATCGACGCCCACCTCCACCTCAAGCGGGCCTACGCCCTCGATCCGAGCTTCGGGTCGCGCAACGCGCACGCGGAGGTCTTGGCGGATCTCCTGGACGCCCTGGTGTGACCGTGGCTCCGTTCCGCTCGCAGGACGTCGCCGCGGGCGGTGCCGCCCCGACCGGCGGCTGGCACACTGACGGGTGTGGCCGCGACGACCGGGACGATGCTGAAGCGAGGAGCACGCCGCCGCTGCCCGGTGTGCGGCGCGAAGAAGCTCTTCCGGCGGTGGGTCCAGATGGCCGAGACCTGTCCCCGTTGCGGCCTCCGATTCCAGCGCGTCCCCGGTCAGTGGCTCGGGTCGTGGTTCATCAACATCTGCCTGGCGCAGGTGCTCGCGCTCGGCATCGTCCTGGGCGGGTCGCTGGCCACGTACCCGCAGCCGCAGATCGTCCCGCTCGCCATGTTCGGGGCGCTCACGATGGTGGGCTTCCCCTTCTGGTTCTTCCCGTACTCGCGCACGCTCTGGCTGGCGATCGACCTGGCGATGCGGCCCCTCGAGTTCGACGAAGGGGTCGACCCCGGCTGGGAGCTCGAGGCGGATCGGGAAGCGCTGCGCCAGCAGCGGCGCTGACCGCGCGCCGTCCTCGTCGTCCGACCCGGCGCCGCTGGCTCCCGGTGTCGATCCTGGTGCTCGCGGGCGCTGCGGTGACGGCGTGCGGGTCGCGCGTGGACGAGGCCGGCACGAGGGCGGCGCCGGTCGTGCCGACGACCGCCGCGTTGGCGACCTCGACGACGGCGCCGCGGCGCGACGTGACGAAGTCGGTGCCCGTCGCATCGTCGGCCGCGAGCGCGGCGCTCCCGGTCCCGTCCTCGGCCGTGGCGACGACCCGCACGCCGACCACCAACACGCCGGCCACCAGCGCGCCGGTGGCCAGCTCCGGGCCGGCCGTCGGCGGGAGCGCCACCACCGTGTCCTTCGACAAGGCGGGCTTCTGCGCCGCGTCGAAGGTGTACGCGATCGACGACCTGCTCGGGCTCGGCACGCGCGTCGTCGGCGATCCCGCCGGCCTGCTCCGGGCCTACGAGACGATGGTGGACAGCGCGCCGAGCGACCTCGCCGCGCCGGTCCAGAAGCTCGGCCCGATCACCCGCGAGGCCGTCGGCCTCGTCCAGCGCGGTGAGATCACCACCCCCGAGAGGTTGCAGGCGTGGCTCGCCGACACCGCACCGCGGGCCGAGCTCGAGCAGTGGGTCCTCGCCCAGCAGACGATCGCTCCGGTGGTGAAGGACCGCTGCGGGTAGCGGCCGCCTCATCGGCCCCCCTGGCGCGGCG
Organism: uncultured Iamiaceae bacterium; assembly: GCA_964446345.1. GTDB lineage: Bacteria > Actinomycetota > Acidimicrobiia > Acidimicrobiales > Acidimicrobilacustridaceae > CAYUOL01. Next base: position 3,885 of record CAYUOL010000456.1, read on the forward strand.
CCGTCCCGCCGCTCGGGCCGCCGCCGCTCAGGAGATGTCGACGGTGAACGTCACGGTGCTGTCGGTCGGCGCCGCGGTCCCCGGCGTGCCGTAGCGCAGCACCACGGTGGCGGTCCCGGGGGCGGTCGCGCGGAAGAGCAGGTTCTGGGTGACGGGTCGCCCCGGCACCGCGGTGACGCCCTCGTCGTAGCCGGCGCCCAGGTTGAAGAGCTTGCCCTCGTCGTAGCGCAGCACCTCCCAGCCGGCCTCGCTCCCCGGGTCGGTGTCCACCCGCAGCGCCACGGTCTGGCCGACCGAGGCCCGCACCGGCTTCGCCGGGTCGTTCGCGTAGATGGTCGAAGGTGCCGCGCTCTTCGTGCCCGGCGTGACCGAGGATCGCGGCGCCGTCCCCGGGGCGCTGGTCGGAGCCGTGGACGTCGATGGCGTCGCGCTGCACGCGACGCCCGCAAGCGTGACCGCGGCGACGACGACGGCGCTCGCGGCCCGGGCGGCGACCAGGGAGACGGCGGACCGGCCAGAGCGCATCGGCGGACTCTAGTGCCGTAGCAGGAAACGTTTGCGTGGGTGCGACGGCCAGCTTCGCCGCT
>CAYUOL010000457.1:0-4457 GCA_964446345.1 uncultured Iamiaceae bacterium
GGCTGCGTCGGGACCGCTCGCCGAGCACCCGGCACCGACCACGGCCAAGGCCGCGGTGGCGACCCAGAGCAGGCGGCGCAGGCGCGCCGTGCCGTCTCGCAGTGGTCGTGCGGCGCGCATCGACAGTTCGTAGCACGAGCGCGGCGCATCGGTCGCGCAGGCCTGGGTGGCGGGCACGGATCCGGTGCGTCACGTACCGTGTTCGGCGTCGGCGGGAGGCGAACGAAGCGACTCACGAGGGACACCGGTGGCGACCGGTGAGGGCGAAGATGCGGATGCACCGATCAGGGATCTCATGGGGCCCTTCAGGCCGAGCCGGCTCGTCGGGAGCCGTCGCCATCGCCTCGCGGCGAACATCGGCGGGGGCGGGGGCGGGGGCGGCACGGTGAACGAGCTCGGCCTGGTCGGCTTCGACGACTTCGTGGAGATCGGCCGCGGCGGCTACGGCGTCGTGTACCGCGCCCAGCAGCTGGACTTCGGACGCACCGTGGCGCTGAAGGTCATCACGGCGCCCGTCGACGCGCAGGTGGTGTCGAGGTTCGACCGCGAACGCCTCGCGCTCGGGTCGGTGTCGGGGCACCCGCACATCGTCACGGTCTTCACGAGCGGCATCACGCCGAACGGCCAGCCGTACATCGTGATGGAGTACCTCGCCGGCGGATCGCTCGCGGACCGCGTCCAGGTGCACCCGTTCGAGTGGCCCGATGCGATGGAGGTCGGCCAGAAGATCGGGTACGCGCTCGACACCACGCACGAGCTCGGCGTGCTGCACCGCGACGTGAAGCCGGCCAACATCCTGCTGTCACCGTGGGGTGAGCCCAAGCTCGCCGACTTCGGTCTGGCCCGTCTCGACGGCATCACCGCCACGGCGAGCGGCGTGATCACCGCCTCGATCGCCCACGCGGCGCCGGAGGTCCTGGAAGGCGCCGCGCCGAGCGTCGCGTCCGACGTGTACTCGCTGGGCTCGACCGTGTACTCGCTCATGTCGGGCCTGCCGCCGTTCATGCACGAGACCGACGTGACGATCCTGCCGATCGTGAACCGCATCTTGCGCGAGCCGCCGCCCGACCTGCGGCCGTCCGGCGTGCCGTCGGCGATCGTCGACGTGCTCGAGCAGTCGATGGCGAAGGACCCGCGCGACCGACCGGCAAGCGCCGCGGTCTTCGCGTCGATGCTCGCCCAGGCCATGTCGGCCGGCGCCCAGCCCGCCGCTCCGCAGCCGCCCGATCCGCAGCCCGCCGGACCCCAGTCCGCCGATCCCCTGCCCGACGACGCGGCGCCCGCCCCGACCACGCGGCTCTCGCGAGCCACGGTCGTGTGGGATCCGGCGACGAACCCCTTGCCGGCGCTCGACGGCGACCCGGTCGGCGCGCCGCCGGCCGCGGTGCCGACCGGCGGTCCGCTCGCGCCCGGCACCACGAACGACCCGACCGCGCTCGGCGCCGCGGCGGCGATGGCGGCGAGCGGCCTCAGTGCAGCGGGACCGAGCGGACCGCCGCCGGGCCCCACGCCCCCGGGACCGAGCGGCCCGCCGCCCGGCCCCACCGCCGGCGTGCCCACCGGTCCTCCTCCCGGCCCCGGCGCGACGCCGACCGGGCCCCCGCCCGGCCCCGAACCAGCAGCCACCGCGCCCCAACCCAGCGGCCCCCCGCCGGGGCCCCCTCCGGGACCTGGTGCCCCCGCCGGACCCCCACCGGGACCACCACCCGGGTCGGGCTACCCCACCGCCGGCGGACCCCCACCGGGTCCCCCACCCGGGCCGGGCTACCCCACTGCCGGCGGACCACCGGCGGGCCCGCCGCCCGGCGCCCCGCCGGGGGGACCCGCCGGACCGCCCGCGAAGCGCAGTGCCGCGCCGCTGATCATCGCGATCGCCGCCGTGTTCGTGCTGATCGTCGGAGCGCTCGCCGCGTTCTTCGTGCTGCGCGACAGCTCGAAGGAGGCGTCGGCGACCGAGGTCTTCCTCGAGCCGGCGAACACCCCGGGCACGAACCCGTTCACGACCGGCATCCCCACCAAGACGCCGGCATCGGTGACGACGGTGGCCAAGACGTCGCCGCCCTCGACGGCGGTGGCCGGCGCCACCACGATCTCCACCACCAGCGGTGCGACCCCTGGGCTCTACGGCGGCACGCAGAACATCGCGACCTGCGACCCGAACCTGATGATCGACTTCCTCGAGAAGAACCCGGACAAGGCGAAGGCCTGGGTCGACGCGCTGAACACCGACACCAACCTGGGCTGGAAGAACGGCACGCTCAAGACCACGGACATCCGCGAGTACGTCAAGACGCTGACGCCCGTGGCGCTCGCCGCGGACGCGCGCGTGACGAACTACGGGTTCGACAACGGGCGGGCGACGCCGCGCCAGGCCGTGCTCCAGGCCGGCACGGCGGTGCTGGTCGACAACCTGGGCGTGCCCCGCACCAAGTGCGCGTGCGGCAACCCGCTGACGAAGCCGATCGCGAGCACGCCGACCTACACCGGTCCCGCGTGGTCCGGGTGGAACCCGGCGGCGGTCAACGTCGTCACGGCGTCGCCGAACGTCGTGGTGGTGTTCGTCCTCACGAACCTCGACGGCCCGGGCCAGATCGAGCGTCCCACCGGCACGTACGGCACCGACGACGTCTTCGCCCCCGGAGGAGGCAAGACCACCACGACCGCACCGCCGGCGTCGGCACCGACGACCGCCTCCACGACGCCGCCCATCGCGCCACCTCGGTCGGAGCCGACCACACCGAGCACCTCGGCCGCCACCACGACGACGACGAAGGCCGGCGGCGTCACCCCCAAGATCGATCTGACGGGTGACTTCTGCCGCGACCTCAAGACGCTCGTGGAGCGTTCGAAGGGCCAGCAGGTGAACTCGACCGCGGAGCTGCAGCAGTTCTACGCGGACTTCGCCCACCTGACCGACGAGTCGCCACCCGAGATCAAGGCGGACATGCAGGCGCTGCAGAAGGCGTTCAACGACTTCATCAAGGACCCGAACAACTTCGACCTCTTCGAATCGCCGGCGATGCAGGAATCGAACGCCCGCGTCACGGCCTACGCCAAGAACACCTGCGGCGTCGACGTGTAGCTGCGCCTCCCCGTCGGGGGAGCTGTCGTGGAGGAGCCGCGAGCGGACGCGCGCGCGACGGCGCGGGCGTCAGGCCGACTTGGCCTCGCTGCCGTAGAGCCCGAGGGCCTCGGCCTGCTCGCTGTTGAGGTGGTAGCTCTCATTGTGGGCCGGGAAGCGGCCCGTGCGCACGTCGGCGGCGAAGGCGCTGAGCGCGCCGACGGCGTCGGCCTTGAGGTCGGCGTAGCGACGGACGAACTTGGGCGTGATCCGGTCCTCGATGCCGAGCACGTCGTGGTACACGAGCACCTGCCCGTCGCAGTGCGGGCCCGCGCCGATGCCGATGGTCGGCACGCTCACGGCGTCGGTCACCAGGCGCGCCACCTCGTCGGGCACGCCTTCCATGACGATCGAGAAGCAGCCGGCCGCTTCGAGCGCCTGCGCGTCGTCGATGAGCGCCATGGCCGCTGACTGGTCGCGCCCCTGCACCTTGTAGCCGCCCATCGCGTTGACGGACTGCGGCGTGAGCCCGATGTGGCCCATCACCGGCACCTCGGCGTCGATGATCGCCTCGACCATGGGCACGCGCTTGACGCCGCCTTCCAGCTTCACCGCCTGCGCACCGGCCTTGACCAGGCGAGCCGCGTTGCGCACGGTGTCCTCGACCGACACGTGGTAGCTCATCCACGGCAGGTCGCCGACGATCAGCGGGCGCGGCTTCGCGCGGGCGACGGCGCCGACGTGGTGCGCCATGTCGTCGACGGTCACCTGCAGCGTGTCGTCGTAGCCGAGCACGACCATGGCCAGCGAGTCACCGACGAGGATGAGATCCACGCCGGCCTCGTCGGCCATGCGCGCCCCCGGCGCGTCGTAGGCGGTGACCATCACCAACGGATCGCTTCCGGTGCGCACCTTGCGGGCGCGCACCGCTGGCGCGGTGACTCGAGACATCGCGGATGGGCTCATGGAAGCCTCCTTCACTCCGTCCAGCGCCCCACGGCTGCCGGCGGTCGAGATCAGCGTAACCCCGCGCCACAGCAAAAGGAAAGCTCCGGCGAGCCGGTCCTCGCGGACCGAACGGTCACCGACCCCGTCCCGGAGCGCCCGGCGTCGGGGCCGCGGGCGGACCGCGTTCGCGGGCGCGCCGGTAACCTCGCACCATGAGCGATCCCGAACCCGCCACGCCGGTCATGGAGATCTGCGAGAGCTGCGGTGGCGAGGACGAGCTGTACCTCGTGCGCCGCTACTACGTCACGCCCGAGGCCTGGGACCAGGAGGCCAAGGTGACCCCGGCGGACATCGAGCGTTGGTGCTTCGTCTGTCGCACCCACTACCCCCACGAGCTCCTCGAGGGCGACGACCCGGGCGACGCCGCGGCGGGCCCGAGCGACGCCCC
>CAYUOL010000458.1:0-4415 GCA_964446345.1 uncultured Iamiaceae bacterium
GCCGGGGGCGAACCACGAGGTCCCGTGGTGCAGTTTGGAGTGCACGCTGGCCTGTCAAGCCAGAGGTCGCGGGTTCAAATCCCGTCGGGACCGCCACCTCGCTCACGCGAGGGCCGACGACCGGGTCGCATGCGACCCGGTCAGCAGATGGTCGGGTAGCTCAGTCGGCAGAGCGACCGCCTGAAAAGCGGTAGGTCACCGGATCGACGCCGGTTCCGACCACTCGGGAAGCCCCCGCTGCGGCGGGGGCTTCTGCTTTTCCGCGCTCCCGACGCGCCGCGTCAAGGGCAGGTGGCGGTGAGGGGCTCGCTCTTGAGGGCGTGGTCGATCAGCTGACGCATGATCGCGTCGTCGTACTCGGAGAGGTGCACGACCTGCGCTCCCGGGCACACGTCCTGCGCCGCGACGTTCGTCGCGCCGTCCTTCAGCGTGATGTCCTCTCCCGGTGTCCCGCCGTTCGCCTCGTAGCTGAAGACGTGGACGTAGCGCACGGACCCGGGCGTGTCATCGCCCTCGTTGAGAGTGGTGAGGAACGCCGAGCCGGGGCGCATCTGCACGCACGCCGCCGACTGGCAGATCTGCGCCCTGCTGCTGCCGTAGTTCACGCCACCGAGCGAGACCATCGTGTGGACCTTCGCCGCGCCGCCCAGCGACTTGATGCAGTACCGCACGGCCAACGCCCCTTGCGAGTGCGCGACGACGTCGATGGTGGCCGCGCCTGTCTCGGTGCGCATGGCATCGACCTTGGCGCACACCGCAGCCGCAGAGGTGGTGATGTCCGCGGTGCCTGCGGGGTTCCCCGACAGTTGCATGGCCTGCACGTTGTAGCCCTTGGCCGCCAACGCCGACCGCGCCGCATCCATGTAGCTCACCGGTCCGAAGGTGCCGCCGACCAGGAGCACCGGCGGCGGGGGTGGCGGCTGGCACGCGGTCGCCCCGCCGAGCAGGAGCACCAAGGCGACGCCGACCAACGCGAGCCGTGTCACCGCGTGCGGACGTCTGGTCGTCCGTTCGCGCCACAACGCCATGTGGGTCCCCCTCGTCCCCGCCCCTGGAATCGAGCCCGCGTCCCGACGCTACCGGATCCGCACACCGTGCGAATCGTGGCTCGGCGGCCCGAACGTGGCGCAGGCCGCGTCAGCTCGACGCGCGTGCTTCGCGGGAGACCGTGCGGTCGAGGATGCCCAGGGTGGCCCGCAGGGCGCTCTCGGGGATGATCGGGAACACGTTGGCGTCCTTCCACGACTGCTCGATCTCCGACCAGTCGTAGTACGAGGTGACCAGCGTGCCCTCGTCCACCGGTTCGAGCCGGTAGCCGTAGACATGACCGATCTGCGGCTTGATCTGCCCGAGGATGGTCCAGGCGATCTCGCGGTCCTGCTCGAAGGTCTTGATGCTCACCGTCACGTCGTAGAGACCCAACGGGTAGTCGTTCAGCGCCTCGCGGTCCATGTGCACGACGAAGGTGTCGCCCACCCCGGTGACCGGCTCGCCCGTCGACGACTGCAGCATTCCCGAGCTGTCGATCGTGACGTGGCCCTCCGGGTCGCACAGGACCCGGAAGATGGCCGCCGGGTCGGCCTTGATCGTGCGCTGCACTTCCATCCGTTCGATGACGTCGTCGCTCATCCGAGCATCCTGGCACCGCCGAGCCCCAAGTCCTCGCTCCCGCCGGGATCCCGTTCGAGAAAAAGGGCGCGCGACCTGTCGATCTCGCGAGGGGCGCCGCGACGTCCTGGTGAGCGGCGAGGCCGCTCCTCCTCCGGGAGACGAGAGCAGACACAAGACACAACACACAAAACACTGCGACACAGAGGAGACTGCGATGAGCAAGTTCGTGCTGGCGTACCAGGGCGGTTCGATGGCGACGACCGAGGAGGCGATCAAGGCCTCGATCGCGGAGTGGGGGCAGTGGTTCGCCGACCTCGGGGCGGCGGTCGTCGACGGCGGCAACCCGTTCGGGGCGGCGACGAAGGTGACCGCCGACGGCCGCGCCGACGCCGCGAGCGGCATCACCGGCTACTCGATCCTCGATGCGTCCGACCTCGAAGCGGCCGCCGCGCTGGCCAAGGGGTGCCCGGTGCTCGCCCACGGCGGATCGGTCGACGTGTACGAAGCGCTCGAGATGTAGCGACGCGACCGGGGTCGAGGCGACCGGCCGGGACGGTGACGTCTCGGCGGGTCGTCTCAGGCCTTGGCGGCGAGGCGCCGCAGCGGCGGCAAGGTGGGTGGAGGGTTGCGGCGGGGAGGCAGGTCTTCGAGCAGCGAGGCCGAGATGGCCGCGATGTCGGCGACGGCGGCCTCGAAGCGCTCCGCCGCCACGGCCGACGGCTTGTTGATCCCGCTGATCTTGCGCACGAACTGGCGGGCGGCGGCCTCGATCTCCTCAGGCGTCGCCGCTGGTTCGAGGCCGCGGAGGGTGGTGATGTTCCGGCACATGGTCGTCTCCTGGGACGGGTGTCCCTGCGACGCTATCGCCGCGCGATGGGCCCGGCACCGCCGGGTGCGGAGCCGGCGGGCGGGCGCTCACACACCGCGGAAGCGGTCGAGCTCGCGTCGGTCCTTCTTCGTCGGACGGCCTCGCGAGGGTTCGATGATGAAGCCCGGGCCGACCAGGTCGCGCGGCGGTGGGGGCGGCGAGTGATCGACATAGGCGGCCTCGGCGACCGGGGCGCCGACGCGCTTGTCGAGCAGCTCCCGCACCTCGAGCACGCGGTCGCGGCCGTGCAACCGGATGGTGACGGTGTCACCGACGCGGACGACCGTGGCGGGCTTCGCGGGACGGTCGTTCACCCGCACGTGGCCGCCCCGGCAGGCGTCCGTGGCGAAGGTGCGCGTCTTGGCGACCCGCACCGCCCAGAGCCATCGATCCACCCGCGTGCTGTCCACGCGGCCATCGTGCCACGCCGATCGGCGGGGCCGCCCCCGTCAGCCCGGCGCGAGCGCCTCGAGCACCTCGTGGGCGCGCCGCACCGACACCGCCGGATCGGCGTCGGGCGAACCGATTTCGGGATCGAAGTTGAGGTCGACGAACACCTCGGTCACGCCCTTCGTCGCCAGGTCGGCCAGATCCGCCCGGATGTCGTCGAAGGACCCCGTGAGCGGGCCCCGCTCGTCCTCGCGCACCTTGACCACGCCGCGGCAGACGAACCGCAGCGCGCCGACGTCACGACCGGCCGCGCGGGCCGCCTCCTGCACGACGTGGATCGAGTCGTCGATGTGGGCCAGGTCCGCCTGGCTGCTGCTGATCCACCCGTTGGCCGATCGTCCCGCGCGGCGCAACGCGGCCGGGGCCATGCCCCCGAGCAGGATCGGCGGGTGCGGCTGCTGGATCGGCTTGGGATCGACCCGGGATCGCGGCACCCGGTAGAACGCGCCGGTGTGGTCGACGACGTCGTCGGTCCAGATCGCCCGCAGACAGGCGAGGTGGTCCTCGGCGCGGGCGCCGCGCTGCTCGATCGGCACGCCGACGGCGGCGAACTCGTCCGGTGACCACCCCACGCCGAGCCCGGCGTCGATCCGCCCGTCCGACAGGTGGTCGAGCGTCGTCAGCATCTTCGCGAGCAGGATCGGGGCGTAGAACGGCATGTTGACGACCGCGACGCCGAGGCGGATGGTCGAGGTCTTCGCCGCGACGTAGGCCATGGTGGTGAGCGGGTCGTGGACGCTGCGGTACTGCGGCGGCAGCTGCGGCACATCGCCGTCGAGCGGCGACAGCAGCCGTTGGAACGTCCACAGCGACGCGTACCCGAGACGCTCGGCCTTCACCGCGAGCTCGGTGCACGTCGCAGGGGTCGCCCACGATCCGGAGACGGGGACGCCGAAGCCGATCTGCATCGTCAGGCCCCGCTCTTCGCGGCGCGGGCGGTGATCGTGGCCAGGCACCGGGCGAGCCACACCCGCAAGGCTCCCTCCGACGCCGCCCCGATCTGCGTGTCGATCGGCTCCCCGTCGTTCAGCAAAACCAGCATCGGGATGCTCTGTGCCTGGAAGCGCTGCGAGATCTGCGGCGCCTCGTCGACGTTGACCTTCACGAGCTTGACCTTGCCCGCGTTGCTGTGCGCCAGCGACTCGAGCGCGGGGCTGACCATGCGGCACGGCCCGCACCACGGCGCCCACAGGTCGAGCAGCACCGGGAGCTTGGCGCGATCGACGACGTCACCGAACGAGGCGTCGTCGGCGTCGGCGATCCAGGCGACCGCCGCACCGCAGTTGCCGCACTTGGGCGTGCCCGACGCCGCGGCGGGCACGCGGTTCTTCTTGCCGCACGCGTCGCACGCGATCACCTTGCTGCTCGCTGGGTCCATGGGCGTCTCCTCACGTCAGCCGCCGGCTGACGCACGGTAGCGGCCGGACGGCGCCGCCCCCGCTGCGGCGGCGCTACATCTTCATGATCGTCCAGGTGATCACGACGG
>CAYUOL010000459.1:0-4398 GCA_964446345.1 uncultured Iamiaceae bacterium
CCGGTGGACCCTCAGGCCCTACCGCTCGTACACCACTCCTCGGGACTCAACTTCGGCTGTGACGAAGCGCTCAAGGCCGCGGAGCGGCATGTCGCGCGGTCCTTGGATGCGATGTAGCGCGGCCTCACCCAACTGGCGATCAGTGACACCCGCGGGTCGCGGTAGGGATGCGCGTTCGGGGACCTGTGGTCGCGGGTGGCACAGAATGCGGCAGGCTTAGGTCGTGGGGGACGCTGGAGGAAGGGCCGAGGGAAGGGGTCCTCGATCTGCTTTCGTCGGTGCGGGCTGGAACCTGTGCCTGGCGATCGGACTCACGGTGACGATCGTGGTAGCGCACAACCCGCTGTTCCTGCTGCTCGGCGTCCTCGTCGTAGCGTTGTTGGGTGCTGCGACCTACAACTTCGGGTTCGGTCGATCACTTGTGGTGGTGGACAACGGCAGCGTCACCGTTCGCAACATCTGGAGCACGGTGTCGCTGAGCAGCTCACAGATCCGTCGGGCCGCTTGGCGCGAGAGGGCTATGCCGCTACCGATTGCCATCCTTCGCGGGCAGCGCCGATACCGCGTGGTGGAGCTCTCGCTGGACTCGGGCCACGAAATCGAACTCGATTGCACTCGTACGGCTCCAGTCAGCTGGAACAGTGCGGTTAGCTTCCGACGGGACGGGGAAGTTGAGACTTCCCTCAGTGACGTGCTCGTCGCGCTGAAGGTCCTGAGCGCGTAGCGGTGGGGGCGTGCGACCGTCGACGAGGGCGTGGCGCCGCGAGGACATCCGTGCGATGGAGGGCTGGCCAGTGCACACACCCAAGATGTTCGCGAACCCGAGTCACCCGTCCCCCTAGATGCCGCTGGCTCGAGGTGAGTGGCGCTCCGCTGGCTTCCAGAGAAACACGAGCCGCGAGCGTGTGGAAGTGTCGGCGAAACCGGCGTTCGGCCCGATCGCGAGTCGGGATATGGCCCGCGGGTTCTGGGATAGGTGCGCGCCGAACCGGGTCAACTCCACAGTCCGCTGTCGATGTTCGGGGCTACACGTTCTGGGACAGGAAGAGACTCCCCGTGCCCTGATATCCAAGCTGGCCGTAGAAGGGAACGACGTCCGCGGCGGCGACGAGACCCACCCTGCCGGTCACATTGGCGCGGGCAGCGACTTCCTCGAGCGACCTCACGATTGCCGAGCCGACGCCTGTTCTCTGATGGCCAGGATGCACCACCACGTCGACGATGAAGGAGTAGAAGGCATCGCCCACGATCCGTCCCATGCCGACCAGTCGGCCATCCTCGACAGCGCAGATGCCGCCGACCGATCGCTCGAGCGCGGTCGCGCAATCTGCGACGTCGGGGCAGTTCCAGCCGACTGCTGACCGTAGGTGTCGGTATTCAATCGGGGTGGGCAACCGCTGTTCGATCTCGATCATCTCCCCGATCTTGCCGCGTGCGGGTTGCACGATGACGGGACCTCCGACCCGGCGCGATCGGTGACGGTCCGGTGCCTCTGAGCCCGTCGACGTTCGAGGACGTTCCGGCTCGCTCCGAGATCGCGATCGTCAGGAGTGGGGAGCGATGAGCGTCACCGTTGGGAAGTACGTCCGGTACCGGCCGACGTCTCTGGTCAGGAGCTTCAGGTCGGCGATCGCGGCGTGGGCGCCGATGAAGAAGTCCGGCAGTGTCGTCGCCTTCGTGCCCTTGTTCCGTCGGTAGTCCAGGAACACCTTGCCGGCGAGAAACGCCGCCGGCCATGGGATCGGCTCGCGCCGGTAGTCCTGATGTGGAAGGGCTTCGTCGAGTGCTTCGACGGTTGTGAACCGGATCGATACCTCCGAGTAGACGATCGGGTTGATGTAGAGGGGGCCGGTTTCGGCGGCGTCGGCCAGGGCGTTTGCGGACCAGTCCTCCCACGTCGGGTCCTCGGTCATGATGTCGAGGATCACGTTGCTGTCGACCAGCGTGCCAGCGGCCATGTCAGGCGCCCCGGGTGAGGGCCATGATCTCGTCGGTCGTGATCTGGACATCCCCACGGCCCTTGAGGCGGCCGGCGAGCTGGCGTCCGCGGGTGGGGCTTCGGTCGCTCTTGCGGACGACGATGGTGTCCTTGCGGCGCTCGAACTCGACCTCGGTGCCCGCCCCGATGCCGAGGGCATCTCGGAGATCCTTCGGGATGGTGACCTGGCCCTTCTCGGTGACCTTCATGGTAGGAATCCTACCGGTCATGCTCCTACCCGGGACGGCGGATACCTGCGCGCTGTCGGTCAAGTGAGAACACCGTCGCGTGAAGGACTGGCCTCGCTGCGGCGCAACACCGGCGCATCGCCCGGATGACCGCATTCCCAACGGGTTGTTGTACGCGTGATCGGCCGCACCTTCCCAACGCGCCAGGCGTTCGATGCCGGGCTCCGCCGGCGTCCCGGTCACCGCCACAGCCGTGATCGCGAACATCACGGTCACCGGTTCGACCGCCGGATCCTTCGTGACGGCGTGGCCGGCGGGCGAGGCCAAGCCCAACGCGTCGAACCTGAACTTCGGGCCCGGGGCCACGGTCGCGAACCTGTCGGTCGTGAAGCTGAGCAACGGCCAGCTCTCCTTGGCCACGGCTGTCGGTTCCACCCACGTCGTGGTCGACGTGCTGGGCTACTTCGACCCGGCGACGGGCTCGTTCTTCCACCCGGTCGCGCCGATCCGCATCCTCGACGACCGCATCGGCACCGGGTTCTCGGGTCCGTTGCCGGCGAACACGATCCGCTCGCTCGGCGTCACCGGTACGGCGCAGGTGCCGTCGGGGGCTACCGGGCTGGTCGCGAACCTGACGGTCACCAACCCCACCACCGGGTCCTTCGTGACGGCGTTCCCCACGGGCCAGGTCCGCCCGCCCAGCTCCAGCCTGAACTTCGGCCCGGGCCAAACCATCCCGAACCTCGCGATGACGCGCGTCGGGGCCGACGGCGCCAGCAGCTTCTACAACCAGACCGGCACGGTCGATCTGATCGCCGACGTCGTCGGGTACTACGCGGCGTCGTGAGCCGCGCCAGGTCCTGGGTCCGTCCACATCGAGCGCCGGCCACATTCGACGTCGTTCCGGATCGGCGTGCATCCTCTGTGCCGTGAACGGGACTCGATGCGCGACGGCCACGTTCCTCGCAATCGCGACCATCACCGGCCTGGCTGGCTGCAGCGACTCGCCCAGCACGACACCAACCGCGCGATCCGCCACGTCCACGTCACCGACGTCGCCGACGACCGCGGAGATCATCAACCCGCCGCCGCCGTCACCCTCCACGGCCGCTCGCCCCAGATCGGACGCGGCCCGGACGCAGCTCCGCCCGGTGCTGAACGACCTCACCCTCGACACCGACGCCGAAGCGTTCGAACCGACCGCCGAGACGCTCGTCCTCGACATCCTTGGCACGAGCGGCGCCGGTGGCTCCGTCCGCCGCCTCAGGCTCGGACCGACGATCGTCGATGGCACCGCGATCCGATACACCCTCTACCGGTCCGACGACGGCGTCGAGGTGCAGTTCGCGCTGAAGAGTGGTGACGGCGGCCTCGACCGGTTCAACGCCGTCGCAGCCGACTGCGTCGAACGCCGTGCACCGTGTCCCACGGGCCGGATCGCCTACATCATGGATGGCAACGTGGTGGCGGATCCCCTCGTGTCGAGCGCCCGGTTCGACGACGCCAGCATCCTCATCGCCGACGGAGCGATGGCGCCGGCCCCGCCGGGCTCACCAGTCTCCTGAGGACGTCCGCGAGGGCGCCACCCCCTGATCTGCGATCGACGAACGCGGACCACCCGGAACCACGATCGCGGCCACCCGACGGGAGAGCGCCCATGCGTCGGCGACGCCGAGCCGCATGTCGTGTCGAGCCATTGCGTGCGTCTGCACTGGCCCTACGTGGTACGCCCCCCGGGGCTCGAACCCGGAACCGTCGGATTAAAAGTCCGTTGCTCTGCCAGTTGAGCTAGAGGCGCTTGGTGGCGCGGCGCGGGCCGTGGTGCTGGGTCGCCGCCCCGATTGCCGCGGCAAACCTACACGGCGTGCCTGATGGGGCTTGTGCGAATGGGCGCCACCCGTCCGTCACGACACCGGGCACGTCCAGCGCCTCTGCGACGGGCACGGGCTAGGTTCACCTCCTGCGCGGCGCACGTCGCGTCGGCGAACGGACACGGCTGCAGCTCGTCGGTCGGGGCGGCGCTCGTCGGAGGTGGGGGAGCGATGCACGACGGTCCCGAGGACGCACCGCCAGGGGCCTGGCGCCGACCGGATCCCGCGTGGCCGCCGCCGCCCGGGGGATCCGGCGCCGCGCCGCCGCCCGGAACGCCCGGTGGTGCGGCACCCTTCGGCGCCCCGTACCCCCCCCCCCCCCCCCCCCCCCCCCCCCCCCCCCCCCCCCCCCCCCCCCCCC
>CAYUOL010000460.1:0-2608 GCA_964446345.1 uncultured Iamiaceae bacterium
TGGTCCGCCGTGCGGGCCGCGGCGATCGACCAGCACGAGGCGTCGGGCCGGCCCGATGCCGCCGACGCGCTCGCGCACCTGCGCTGGATGGACGACGGCATCTTCAGCCGCTCGGTGCTGGGCCGGTACCCCCCGCTGGAAGACCTGCTGCTCGACCTGTACGGCCTGCTCCCGCCCGACCTCTACGTCCGCGTCGTCGACACCATCGAGGCGTGGCAGCTGCTGCGATGAGCGGCACGGCACGGTGGCGCATCGGTGGCGGGCGCGAGGCCGACCCCTAACCTGAGCCGATGCCGAGCCTGCAGATCCCCGATCCGTCCTCCTTCGATACCCTGCCCGCGCCCCTCGCGCAGCTGTGGTCCGGGTTCGGCTCGTGGGACACCGTGTACTTCCCGTCGTTCGTGGGGCTGCGCCTCGAGGAGGCGCGCGTCGACTACGCCCGCATGCGCCTCCCGTTCCGCCCCGAGCTCCAGCAGCCCGCCGGGGTGGTGCACGGTGGGGCGCTCGCCACGTTGATCGACACCGTCGTGGTGCCTGCCGTCGGCAGTGCCTACCCCGCGGTGCCCGTGATGCTCACGCTGTCGATGAACGTGCAGTACCTCGGCGCCGTCCGCAGCGAAGACACGATCGCGCACGGCTGGGTGGTCCGCCGGGGCAAGCGCGTCGTGTTCTGCGAGGTCGCCGCGGTCACGGCGAGCGGCGAGCCCGTCGCCACGGGTTCGCTCGTCTACTCGGTGCGCCCGCCCCGGGAGTAGCCGCCCCGCATCTCGGCCAAAGGCCATGAAAATGGCGGAAAGGCATTGACAGCGCGCTGTCGGCCGACGAGGATGGCCGAGCCGTGCCCGTGTCGGGCACCGGGCCTCGCACCGGCTGCGCCGTGCCTCCGTCCCACCTCTCGTCCTCCTGGTGGCTTCCTCCATGTCCCGCAGCTCGTTGCTCTCGCGCGCCCGCGATCGTCGTCCCCCACAGGAGCGGCGCCCGACGTTCCACCTCGGCCTGGTCACCGCGCTCGCGCTGCTGATCACCGGCTTCGTCACCGCCGGCGGCGGATCCGGTCCGCCGGAGGCGCTCGCGTCCGTGGTGCACCAGACCGGGTTCGAGGCCACCGTGGCGGGGTGGACCAGCTGGTACGGCAGCTACGGCCTCGGCGCGCTCGGGTGGGGATGGTGCATCGACCACGGCATCCCGGCACCGGATGCCGCCTATGGCTACGTCCCGATCTCGATCGACGCCGAGACCGACGGCGATGCCCAAGCGGCGATGGCGTGGGCGGCCACGATGTACCAGCCGACCACCAGCATCGAGGCGGCGGCGATCATGCTCGTGCAGCACGACCTGCGCCGCGCCGTCTACCCCACCGGCACGCTCGACGTCGACGCGCTGTCGGTCCGCAACCTGGCGGGGTTCGGGGGCGCCGAAGGCGCGGTGCTCGAGCGGGCGCGCGCGATCAAGGCCGATGCCCGGGCACACGCGCACCTGCGGGCGCCGTTCGCGCTGACGTTCCACCTCGTGCCCGCTGATCCCGGTGTGGAGACCGTGGGATGGGCCGTGCTCACCGACGCCAACGGCGCCGCGGTGTCCGGCGCACCGGTCACCGTGCAGTCGAACGGCGCCCCGTTCACCTCCCCCACCACCGGTGTCACCACCGCCGACGGCTCGATGGGCTTCACCTTCCTGCCGACGCTCGGCGTCAACCAGTTCCGCGCCGCGGCCGACGTCGCCGACCCCGTCCCCCGCCTGTTCGGGCCGACCACCGTGCGGGCGCAACGCATCATCCAGCCCCGCTCGTACCGGGCCGAAGGCGAGGTGCACTTCGAGCTCACCCCGCCGACGACCCTCCCCCCACCCACCACGCCACCCCCGACCACGCCACCTCCGACGACGGCGCCCCCCACGACGGCACCGACCACCACCACGACCCGCCCCCCGTCCACCACGACCCGCCCTCCGACCACCACCCGCCCCCCGTTCACCACGACCAGCGTCCCCACGACCACGTCCACCACGCGGGTCCCAACGACCACCGCCCCGCCGCGCCAGCAGGTCACCACGACGACCGCGCCGCCGGCGAGCTCCACGACCTCGACCAGCACGAGCACGAGCACCACCACCACCACGAGCACGAGCACGAGCACCACGAGTGCGACGCCCCCGCCGCCCACGCCGCCCACGACGCCAACCACCATCGTGCCGCCGAGCACCGCGGTCCCACCCGGTCCACGCGCGCCCAGCCCGCCCACTGCGGGCCCCCGTGGCTCACTGCCCACGACGGGCGGCAACACCCGGTCCTTCACCCTCATCGGCACCGGGTTGCTGCTGCTCGGCGCTTCGCTCGTCGGCCTGACGAGGGCGCGGGGGGTGCGCACCGCCGACCCGACCACCCCGTCGGGCCGTCCCACGGCGCGCGACCAGCCGAGCCCACCCGCCCGATGAGGCCCCCGACGGGGCCTCCGGATCACCGGCCCCACTCGTGCCGCGACGGTGACCCGGCCCACCGCCGATGCCCCCGCCCCGGCGCGAGCCGATCCCACAATCCCGTTGCGTCCCCCGACCGGGCCTCCGGATCACCGGCCCCACTCGTGCCGCGACGGTGACCCGGCCCACCGCC
>CAYUOL010000460.1:2708-4170 GCA_964446345.1 uncultured Iamiaceae bacterium
GATGCCCCCGCCCCGGAGCGAGCCGATCCCACAATCCCGTTGCGTCCCCCGACGGGGCCTCCGGATCACCGGCCCACTCGTGCCGCGACGGTGACCCGGCCCGCCGCCGGTGCCCCCGCCCCCGGCACGAGTCGACGGGACGAGGTCCGAGCTGCTGCCCCGTCGTGCGCCGCCCGTTCCACGCCGCCGGGTTCGGCGTCTCGAGACGACCCCGCCCGGTGCCCTGATCGCCGCGTCCCTGACGGCGGTGGCCCCCCTCGTGCCTGCACGAACGCCGCCGTCAGGGCCGGCCGGCGCCGCCCGAGCTTCGCGCCCGGTGGTTTGGGTGCCTCCGATTGCTGTGCCACCCTTTGGGCCACCAGCTCGACGGCCCGGAGGAACGATGGAGCAAACGGCGAGGCACACCTTTGACGCCCCGATCGACAAGGTGTGGGCGATGTTCACGAACCCCGACGCCCACATCGCGAAGTTCGAGGCGATGGGCCATCGCGAGATCGAGCTCGTGAGCTCCGAGCTGGCCGACGACACGTTCCGCATCGAGATCACGCGCCTCGTCGACGTCGACCTACCGGGCTTCGCCCGCAAGGTGCTCAAGCCGACCAACACCGTCACGTCGCGCGATGTCTGGCGCCGCGGCGACGACGGCGCCATCAGCGGGGAGTGGGAGCTCGAGACGGTCGGGGCGCCGGTGAAGATCCACGGGTCGACGGCGCTGCACGCCGACGGCGACACGACCGACTACGTCATCGACGTGACGCTCAAGGTCGGCGTGCCGCTCATCGGCGGCCGCATCGAGAGCTGGGCGAAGGGCGACATGGAGAAGCAGATCCAGCTCGAGTTCACCGCCGGCGACACCTGGCTCGCCGATCACTGACCGCATCGCGGCGCCGCGACGAGGGGCAGCGCCCGATCAGCGCCGGGAACCCGCACGCCGCGGTTCACCGGCGTTCGATCGTCACTGCAACGCAACCACGGGGTGGGGGCCACGTCGCGTCGAGGCGCACCGAGAGATCGGCGCCCCCTCGTGGACACCGGCGCCGCTCTGGCTCGGCTCGACGACGGAGCGCGAGCACAAACGAGCTCGGTGACCAGGTGCCGGTGCACCCGACCCGGCCGGTGGCACGCCCGCCCACCCGCGGGGCTCTCTGTCGGGCGACGACACATCGACGCACGCCCGCGACGTTCGACTCGCCGCCGGCCGGGGGAGCGCTCCTCCGCCGACGCGGCGCCCGCATCGCTCGGCGCGGCCGGCGTGACGCCGGGCCCTACCCGCATCGCTCGGCCGGCCCGCAGCGCCGGCACCACCCGCATCGCTCCGACGCCGGCCCCACCCGCGTCGCTCTGTCTGGCCGGCGCAACACCGGCCCCATCCGCACCACTGCCCGACCGGCGCGACGCCGGCCCCACCCGCACCACTGCCCGACCGGCGCGACGCCGGCCCCACCCGCACCACTGCCCGACC
>CAYUOL010000460.1:4270-4371 GCA_964446345.1 uncultured Iamiaceae bacterium
GGCGCGACGCCCGCCCCACCCGCCCCACTCGGCCCGACCGGCGCGACGCCGACCCCACCCCCATCACTCGGCGACGCCCGCCCCACCGGCATCACTCGACT
>CAYUOL010000461.1:0-4317 GCA_964446345.1 uncultured Iamiaceae bacterium
TGATCCCCCTGATCGAGGACGACGAGACCGAGATCGTCATCGACGACAAGGACCTGCGCGTCGACCTGTACCGCTCCTCCGGGGCCGGCGGCCAGCACGTCAACGTGACCGACTCCGCCGTGCGGCTGACGCACCTGCCCACGGGCATCGTCGTGTCGTGCCAGAACGAGCGCAGCCAGCACCAGAACAAGGACCGCGCCATGAAGGTGCTCAAGGCGAAGCTCGCCGATCTCGAGCGCCAGAAGCGGGCCGACGAGCTCGATGCGATCGCCGGCACCAAGACCGACATCGACTTCGGCACGCAGATCCGCTCGTACGTCATCCACCCGTACCAGATGGTGAAGGACCTGCGCTCCGGCTACGAGTCGGGCCGGCCCGACGCCGTGCTCGACGGTGACCTCGACGGCTTCATGGAGGCCTACCTCCAGTGGGAGCGCTCGGGCGCCTCGGCCGCGGGTGACGCCGACGTCGATTAGTGCCCCCCGACGGGCATTGCCACCAGTTCGGGGATGCCAGCGTCTACCTTGGGCGACCGCGTTCCCGTCCCGGGGGGCGCGCGAGGCCTGCCGCTTTGCAGTCCAAACGCCACGGTTTGGTAACCTTTTCGTAACATGATCCGTCTCGAGAACGTCAGCAAGGCCTACAAGGGCGACGTCGTGGCCCTGCGCGAGGCCGACGTCAACATCGAGAAGGGCGAGTTCGTCTTCCTCGTCGGCGCCTCGGGCTCCGGCAAGTCGACCTTCCTGCGCCTCCTCAACCGGGAGGAGACCCCGACGGGCGGCCAGATCTTCGTGGCCGGCAAGGACATCGGTCAGCTGAGCAGCTGGAAGGTGCCGTACCTGCGCCGCAACATCGGCTGCATCTTCCAGGACTTCAAGCTGCTGTCGAACAAGAACGTGGCCGAGAACGTGGCGTTCGCGCTCGACGCGATCGGCCGTCCCCGCCACGTCATCCAGAGCCAGGTGCCGGCGATCCTCGAGCTCGTCGGCCTGTCGTCCAAGGCGGGCAACTTCCCCCACGAGCTCTCCGGGGGCGAGCAGCAGCGCGTGTCGATCGCCCGGGCGTTCGTCAACCGGCCGCTCATCCTCTTGGCGGACGAGCCCACCGGCAACCTCGACCCGGCCACCTCGGTCGGCATCATGCGGTTGCTCGAGCGGATCAACAAGACCGGCACCACCGTGCTGATGGCGACCCACGATCGCGGCATCGTCGACAAGATGCGCCGCCGCGTCATCGAGCTCGATCGCGGCTCGATCATCCGCGACCAGGCGCGCGGCGTCTACGAGTAACCGGCAGGAGAGCAGGACCCATGGCCATCCGACCGGGGTACGTCGCACGGGAGACCGGCAACAACCTCGTCCGCAACTTCACCATCACGCTCGCCTCGATCATGACCGTGGCGGTGTCGCTCGCGCTCGTGGGCGCGTCGCTCATGGCCCAGCAGGGCGTCGAGCGCGCCACGCGGCGCTGGCAGGGCGGCATCGAGTTCATCGTCTTCCTGAACCCCGAGGCCACGCCCGAGCAGATCAAGGCGGTCGAGGACGACCTCAAGAACAACCCGCAGATCGACCAGAACGGGGTCACGTTCGTCGACAAGCAGGCGGCGTACGCCGAGTTCAAGGAGCTGTTCCGCGACTCGCCCGAGATGATCGACAGCGTCACCCCCGAGATCCTGCCGGCGTCGTTCCGGGTCGAGCCGAAGGACAAGACCGCCGACACCATCACGGCGCTCAGCGAGCTGTACAAGACGAAGCCCGGCGTGAAGCAGGTCGTCTCCGCGACCGACACCATCAAGCTCGTGCAGAAGTTCAGCCAGTTCCTCACCAAGGTGATCCTGGTGGTGGCGGTCAGCCTCCTCGGCGTCGCGGTGCTGCTCATCATGAACACGATCCGCATGGCGATGTACGCGCGCCGCAGGGAGATAGAGGTGATGAAGCTCGTCGGCGCCACGAACTGGTTCATCCGCGTGCCGTTCATGGCCGAGGGGCTCGTGCAGGGGCTCTTCGGGGTCGCCCTGTCGGTCGGGCTCCTCGTCGTGGTGCGTCCGTGGTTCCAGAACGTGCTGCCGTCGTCGACCGAGTTCCCGATCTTCTCCGACCTCGTGCCCGCCAGCACCGACATGCTCCCGATCTACCTGCTCATGACGGTGCTCGGCTGCCTCATCGGCGCCGGGGGTGCCGGCATCGCCGTCACCCGGTTCCTCGACGTGTGAGCGGCTTCGCTGGGGAAGTGCCTCGGGCGCCAGCGGCGCTCGGTGTGTCCTGACGCCGGCCTGGCGGATCTGTCAGGCTGGGGTCATCGTGTCGTCTCTGTCCCACCCGCGGCGGATGCCCGGTCGAACCGACACCACCAAGCGCTCGCACCACCGGCCGGGTTCGGTGGTGCTCGTCGCCGTGCTCGCCGTGCTGGTCGGCATGTTCGGCGGGGTCGCGGGCGGATCGACGGTGTGGGCCGAGGAACCGCCGCCGAGCACCACGACGACGGTCGCGCCGACCACGACGACCACCACGACGGTGCGTCCGACCACGACGACCACGACCGCCGTGGCGGATACGACGACCACCACCGAGTCAACCACCACGACGTCGACCATCCCGACCACCTCGACGACCGCCGGCCCCGTCGTCCCCTACCAGCCGCCGCGGCCCCTGTCGCCGACCCGCGCCGCGCAGCTGCAGGCCCTCCTGAACCAGTACGACGACCTCACCGCGCAAGAGCAGGACCTGCTGGCCCGGTACCTGACGCTGCAGGACCAGTCGGACTCGTTGCGCCAGCAGCTCGAGGACCTCACCGACTCGATCGCACAGGGTGAGCGCGACCTCGCCGTTGCCCAGGCCAAGATCGAGACGGCCGAGACCCACGCGCAGGACGTCGGGCTCCGCCTGCAAGACGCCGACGACCGGCTCACCGACGAGCAGGACATCCTGCGGGCGCAAGCCGTCGAGGCGTACGTGGGCGGGGGGATGGGCGGCAGCAGCGCCGCCACGAACGCGCTGTTGAAGTCCACCAACGTCGACGACGTCGGCAAGACGCTCGTGTACGCCGACGCCGTCATCGGCGACCAGCGCAAGTCGGTCGAGCGCGTGGCCGAGCTGCACCGCCAGGTGCTCGCGCTCGAGGCCGACGCCGAGGCGGCGCGCGTGGCGGCGGTGCAGGGCCGCGACGAGCTGCAGGCCCGCGAAGACGCCCTCAAGCTGCAGCGCGACCAGCAGGCCGAGCTGAAGCGGCAGGTGGACGAGAACGCGGCGCTCACCCAGCTCGTCGGCGTGCAGGTGTCGGCCAAGAAGGACGAGTACGCCGCGCGGATCTCGGCGATGCAGCAGGTGTCGGGGGGCATCCAGGGCACCCTCGCCAGCCGGCAGGTGGGCCAGTCCCTCCCGGCCGGGCAGAAGGGCTTCTTCCTGCCGCCGATCCCCGGCGGTCGCATCGTGTCCGGCTTCGGTCCCCGGCTCGACCCGGTCTCGGGGCAGTCGGTCAGCGTGCACCAGGGCATCGACATCTCCGCGTCCATGGGCACCCCGATCCGCGCCTCGGCCGACGGCATCGTCGTCATCGCCAGCGAGCAGGGCGGCTACGGCAACTGCACCGTCATCGACCACGGCAACGGCCTGGGCACGCTCTACGGGCACCAGAGCGCGTTCAACGTGCAGGTGGGGGACAAGGTCACGCGCGGGCAGATCATCGGGCTCGTCGGCAGCACCGGCAACTCGACCGGACCGCACCTGCACTGGGAGGTCCGGGTCTTCGGCGAGCCGATCGACCCCGTCAGCTTCCTCGGCGCGGGGTAGAACTGCACCCTGTGGCGCGCCCGGCGCCGGTCGCAGGGGGACGATGTGGACTACCAGGAGATCCAGTACGAGGTCGAGGATCGCGTCCTGACGCTGACGCTGCACCGGCCCGAGGCGCTGAACGCGTTCACGGTCACCATGCAGCGCGAGCTCGTCGATGCGTTCGACCGGGCGGACGCCGACGACGACGTGCGCGCCGTCATCGTGACCGGCGCGGGTCGGGGGTTCTGCGCCGGCGCCGACCTGTCGATGGGTGCCGCCACGTTCGACACGGGCGCGAGCGCCGACGCGGCAGGGCTGAGCGAGGCCGACGTCGTCGCGGCGAGCGGGTCGAAGATCAGCTACCCGCGCGACTTCGGCGGCCTCCTCACGCTGCGGATCTTCCAGAGCACGAAGCCGGTCATCGCCGCCATCAACGGCCCGGCGGTCGGCATCGGCGCCACGATGACCCTGCCCATGGACATCCGTCTCGCTTCGACCACGGCGAAGATCGGGTTCGTCTTCGCCGCGCGGGGCATCGTGCCCGAAG
>CAYUOL010000462.1:0-4299 GCA_964446345.1 uncultured Iamiaceae bacterium
GTTTTTGGTTGAATATCTTGCAGCGCCTGATAAAGCGCCTGCTCATCGGCCTCCGCGGGCGGCGGCGGGGGGCCGGGCTGGCACACCAGCAGCGGTGCCGGCAGCTTCGTGCGCACCAGGCGCGCCGGCCCCGGCCCGCAGGCCGTGGTCTTCACCGTCGACCACCACCGCGGCTCCGAGGAGAACCAGCCCGGGTGGGAGTGGCACGAACCGGACCTCGTCGATCCGGCCGTCGGCAAGATCGACACGTTGCCGCGGTTCCGTCAGACCGTGTACGAGGCCGGGATCGAGGACTCGGTCGTCGCGCTCGTCGGCGACTCGCCGACGGTCGGCCGCCACTGGGGCACGGCGCTGTCGTTCCTCTTCATCGACGGTGGCCACGGACACGACCCCGCGCACCGCGACTACGAGACGTGGGTGCCATGGGTCGCGGTCGGCGGGATCCTCGCCATCCACGACGTGTTCCCTGATCCCGCCGACGGCGGTCGCCCGCCGTTCGAGATCTACACGAGGGCGGTCGAGTCCGGCGCCTTCGACGACGTGCGGGCCCAGGGATCGCTGCGCGTCCTGCGGCGCGTCGCCCCCGGTCTCTGACTGCATCACGAACCTCCCATCACGAACCCGACGTTCCGGTCGCGGCTCGGCGTCGTGGGTGACGCCGTGCCGCGACCAGAAGATCGGGGTCCGGGCGGGCTGGTCCGGGCGGACCCTGCCGGTGGGGCGGGTCAGATCGCCTGGAGGGTGATCGTGGCGTGCTTCTGCTGGCCGGCGCTCGTCTGCCAGGAGACGTCGACGCTGGTGCCCGCGGTCTTGCCGCGGAGGGCCGCGGTGAGGTCGGACGGGCTGGTGATCTCCGTGCCGTCGACCGCGGTGATCACGTCGCCGGTGCGCAGGCCCGCCTGCTGCGCGCCGCTCCCGGCCTTGACCCCGGAGACGGCGGCGCCGTCGGTGACGTTGTCCTGCGAGACCTCGATCCCGAGGTAGCCGCGGTTGCTCGACGGCGTCGACGGCGTCGACGGCTTCGTGGTCGGGGTGGATCCGCCGGCCTTCACGAGCTGCTCGGCGATCGTGAGCGCGCGGTTGATCGGGATGGCGTAGCCCTCGGGGACGACGGTGCGGTTGCGGCCGCGCCCCGTGCCCGACGCCGAGGCCGACGCCGCGGTGTTGATGCCGATGACCTTGCCGTGCTCGTCGGCGAGGGGGCCGCCCGAGTCACCGGGGACGACCTTCGCGTCGACCTGGATCATGTCGGTGAGGGTCTCGGTGTTGCTGCCGTCCTGATCGGACGCGGTCACCGACGTGTGCAGCGCCACGACCTTGCCGGTGACGATCTGCGGGGTGCCCCCGCGTCCGCCGGCGTTGCCGATCGCGGCGACGGGGTCGCCCTTCTGCACGCCGTCGGAGTCACCGAGGGGGATCGTCGCGAGGCCGGACGCGTCCTCCATCTGCAGGACGGCGACGTCGTGCGCCGGATCCGTGCCGACGATGCGGGCCGAGTAGAACTCGCCCGTGCTGGCGATCGTGACCTGGATCTCGGTCGCGTCCTCGACCACGTGGTTGTTGGTGAGCACGCGCCCGTCCGCCGTCAGCACGATGCCGGTGCCGGCACCGATGCCCTGGGGCAGGCGGCTCTCGATGTTCACGACGCCGGGGTTGATCGCGGCGGCGACGTCGGCCCAGCTCGACGGGTCCGTCGTGCTCTGCGAACCGCCCGAGGAGCCGCCCCCGGAGCCGGTCGAGGGATCGGTCGGGGATCCCCCCGACGGGCCGGTCGGCGCGGTCGGTGTCGTCGGCACGGTGCGGACCGGTGGTGCGGCGGTCGTCGTGCCGCTCGGCTGCAGCGCGGTGATCCCGACGAACGCCAGCGATCCGGCCATGAAGGCGACGATCACCACGAGGGCGGCGATCCAACCGGCGGGGGAGCGGCGGGCACGGGGCCCCGCCACCGTCGGCTGCAGGGGGTGCGGCGCCGGCCATCCCTCGCCGCGGATCGGCGGACCGGGGGGCACCGTCGGCGGTCCCGGCGGCACCGCATGCCCCGCGAAGCCGGTGGCCGGAGCGCCGGGCGGCTGGTACCCGGGCATGGCCCCGGCGGGCGGTGACGCGGGCGGGTGCCACACCGGCGACGGCGCGGTGGGGGCGTAGGGATCGAGCGGGGTCGAGGGGGTGGGGAAGGTGGCGTACGGATCGCTCGCCGCCGCGCGCTCCGGAGGGAGGAGGGGGGACTCCGGAGGCGCGTACGGCGGAGCGGACCCGTAGACCCCGCTGAACACGACCGGTTCGGTCGGTGCCGCCGACGAGGGCGACGCCGGCGGCGGCGGCGGGGGCGGGGGTGGGGGCGGGGGCGAGGATGCGGGTGGGGGCGGGGGCAGGGCGGACCACGGACGGGTCGGGTCCGGAGGGGGAGCACCGGGTCCCGCGGCGGCTTCTGGGGGGACCGGAGGAGGGGTGGACGACCACGCCATGAAGAGGGCCTCAGTTTCTGCGAGGGGTTCTGCGGTTCGAGGGTTCCCCGGTTCGGGGCGCGCGATCCGTCCCAGATCCGGATCGACGTCGGCACTGTGTCCCCAGGAACCGAAAGCTGACCGAAAGTGGCCGCCCGCCGGCCGGCACTCGCCACGTGCCGAGGCGGCCCGACCGGCGACTTCGCGCGCAGCGTGACAGGATGACCACATGGGAGAGGCCGCCGGTCGCACCGGTGCTCGTCGCGCGTCGATCGCGGTTGCGCTGGTGGTGGTGCTCGTCGTCGCTGGCCTGGTGGGCGTGGCGACGTCCTCGTCCGCCGCGCCGGTTGTCGTCGCCACCACCTGCGCCGTGTCGGGACCGGCCACGGAGAGCGGTAGCCCGTTGATCAGCCATCCGATGCTGCCCCAGATCACCGGTTCGAGCCTGGCCGTGACCGTGCCCGTCGAGGCGACGGCCACGCCGCAGATCAACCCGGGCGGCGTCATCTCGACCACGGCGTCGCTGCAGATCGACCTGGACGCGATCGCGCAGGACGTGCTCGTCCAGCGCGTGCGCCCGGGCGTCATCGCGTCGGGCCACGCGGACCTGGCGCCGAGCGCCTGGGTGGTGCTCGATCTGGACGCGACGTCGCTGACCATCCCGCTCCCACCCGGCGCGAGCCCGGTCGGCTCGCCGGTGGCCACGGCGCCCGGCGTCGGCGCCACGGCGCACTGGAGCGCGAGCGGGGCCACGCTGACGCTGGGCCACCTCACCGCCGACACCCGGACCCCGGCGGCGGTCACCCACGCCACGCTCGCGTGGGACGGGCGCGACGGGGCCACGCCGGCACCGCGCACGGTCGTCCTCCACCCGGGCGCCCTGACGTTCACGGCGAAGGTCACGGTGGGGCTGCTCTTCTTCAAATCACCCGTGACAGGCGCGGTTGCCGCTCCCTGGGCGTGCGAGCCCGACGACCCGGCGGCCGTGCTGGCGACGACCGAGGTCGTCGCCGCGCCGTTGCCGACGGGGACCGTGGCGCCGACGTCCTCGACCTCCTCGACCTCGACCAGCACGCCGACCGGCA
Organism: uncultured Iamiaceae bacterium; assembly: GCA_964446345.1. Classification (GTDB taxonomy): domain Bacteria; phylum Actinomycetota; class Acidimicrobiia; order Acidimicrobiales; family Acidimicrobilacustridaceae; genus CAYUOL01. Next base: position 3,530 of record CAYUOL010000462.1, read on the forward strand.
CCTCGAGCTCGACCACGAGCACGACGACGACCCCGCGCCCGTCGAGCACCACGACGCCGCCGAGCGCGTGCGCGGTGTCGGGGTTCGACCGCTACGGCGGGTCGACGAGCATGACGTTGGAGGCCACGGGAGCGTTCCGCACCGCCGAGATCGGCGGGCGGTGGTGGCTCGTCGATCCCGACGGCCACCCGTTCTTCTCCCAGGGGATCAACAACGTCACCTTCGAAGGCACCCCGGACAAGTTCGGGGCCACGCCGTACCACGACGCCGCGCTCGCCAAGTACGGCACGGCGGAGAGCTGGGCGACGGCCCAGGTGCAGCGCATGCAGGAGTGGGGCTACAACACGCTCGGCGGCTGGAGCCAGGCCGACAGGTTCGCCGGCCGCGCCGTCTACACGGTGCTGCTGAACCAGACGAGCCAGAGCTCGAGCACCGGGGACATGGAGGACCTGTTCGAACCGTCGTGGGAGGCCAAGGCCCGCACGAGCGCCGCGAGCGCGGCGGCTGCGCACCGGGACGACCCCTTCCTGCTCGGCTACTGGTCGGACAACGAGCTGCACTTCGGCCCCGACTGGCGCCCGCTCCACCTGTTCGACTCGTACTTGTCCCGCCCTGCGACGAGCGCCGGCAAGCAGCACCTGCTCGCGCTCCTGCACGCCCGGTACCCGACCTTTGCGGCGTTCGCCGCGGACTTCACGACGACGGCGACGAGCTGGGCGGATCTGGACGCGCCCGCCACCGTCACCGCCTGGACCTCGTCCGGAGGTGAG
>CAYUOL010000463.1:0-4282 GCA_964446345.1 uncultured Iamiaceae bacterium
TCGAGGACAGCCGGTGGGACATGACCTACCTCGGCATGCAGATCATGGTCGAGGGCCTCGCCCTCGCGGCGTTCGGGTTCATGCACATGCTGACGCCCGAGCCGCTCTTGAAGCAGCTGCTGCGCTACGTGATGTCCGACGAGGCCCGTCACGTGGCCTTCGGCGTGCTCTCGCTGAAGGAGTACTACGCCGAGCTGTCCGATCACGAGATGCTCGAGCGCCAGGAGTTCGCGTTCGAGGCCGCCGTGCGCATGCGCGACCGCATGCTGCTGCAGACCGAGGTGTGGGAGCACATGGGCGTCCCGGCCCGCGAGGCGATCGAGCTGACCCGCCTCACGCCTGAGTCGATGATGTTCAACCAGCTCCTGTTCTCGAAGATCGTCCCCAACTGCAAGAAGCTCGGGCTGCTCGACCCCAACGACGGCTGGCTGCGCAAGCGCTTCCAGGAGATCGGCGTGATCCAGTTCGAGGACTGGGTCGACACCGGCGAGGAGTTCGACCAGTTCGCCCTGGGGCAGGACATCGGGATGCCGACGGCCGAGGGCATCGCCGCCAGCTGACGCGACGGTTCGCGCCCGACCGCGACCCCCTGACCCACCGATCCGGCCGACGCCGCGCCCGCCGAGGCGCGGCGTCGTCGCGCGGACCCGGAAGTCGTGCTCCAGAACCTGGAGAACGGACGCCCGGAACCCGCGGCCCCGGCACCCCGAGCCCCGGAACCCGGAGGCCCGAGGCCCGGAGGCCGGGAGAGGACACTGGTACGCTCGCCGAACGATGGCCACGCCCTCTGATGCCGAGCTGCTCGTGTTGCAGGGCCTGCGCTTGCGGTCGTTCGCGGCGACCGACCTCGTGGCGGCGGCGGCCGACCTGCCGCTCGACGAGGTGCGCGACCTGCTCGAGCAGTTCCGCGACAAGGGATGGGTCCGCTACCGCGACGGGGCGTTGACCGGGTGGATGCTGCTGCCGGCCGGGCGCGCGGTCGGGCAGGACCTCCTCGCCGCCGAGCTCGACGCGACGGGCCGCCGCGACGAGGTGGACGCGGCCTACCAGGGGTTCCTGGCGCTGAACCAGCGGCTGCTGCGGGCCTGCACCGACTGGCAGCTGCGGCCCACCGACGGCGGCGAGCCGGTCCTCAACGACCACAGCGACGCCGCCTACGACGCCACCGTCCTCGCCGAGCTGCGGCGCATCGACGCCGAGGTGCAGCCCATCGCGTCGGGTCTCGCCGGGATCCTCGATCGCTTCGGGAGCTACCCCGCACGGTTCCGTCGCGCGCTGGCGGCCGCCGAAGCGGGCGACGTGGACTGGTTCACGAAGCCCACGATCGACTCGTACCACACGGTGTGGTTCGAGCTCCACGAGAACCTCTTGTCGACGTTGGGCATCCCGCGAGGCACGGAGGAACCGAGCTGAGCCCGGGGGCGGGCGCGGCGCAGGGCCGGCCCGTTGCGGCACCGCGAGGTGCGGCGGACAAGAATGCACCGGAGCCCGGTCGCACCTCCCGCAGGTGAGCGCGTCGCCGGCACCACGAGGAGCGCCACCAAGCAGGCGCACGAGCACACCCGCACGAGAGCACACGCACGCCCACGGGGACCACCCCGGGAGGAAGAGGACACGATGCCCAGGTTCGGACCCGTACTGACCGCCATGGTCACGCCGATGGACGCGAACGGAGACGTCGACTTCGACGGGGTGGGGAAGCTCGCGAAGTGGTTGGTCGAGCGCGGCAACGACGGGCTGGTGGTGACCGGCACGACCGGTGAGGCCTCGGTGCTCACCGACGAGGAGCAGGTCGACGTGTGGCGTGCGGTGCGCGACGCCGTCGACGTCCCGCTCATCGTCGGCAGCGGCACGAACGACACCGCGCACAGCGCCCACCTCACGGCCCAGGCGGCGGAGGTCGGCATGAACGCGGTGCTCGTCGTGACGCCGTACTACAACCGGCCGTCGCAAGCCGGCATCGAAGCGCACTTCCGTCACGTCGCGGCCGCCACCGACCTGCCGGTGATGCTCTACAACATCCCGGTGCGCACGGGACGCCTGATCTCCAACGAGGTCATCTGGCGCCTCGTCGAAGACGTGCCGAACATCTGGGCCGTGAAGGATGCGGCGGGCAGCCCCGTCGCCGCGGCCCGGCTCATCGCCGAGGCGCCGGAGGGGTTCGAGCTCTACAGCGGTGACGACGCGCTGACGCTCCCGCTGCTGTCGGTCGGTGCGGTCGGCGTGGTCGGCGTGGCCACGCACTGGGCGGCGCGGGAGATGGGCGAGATGATCGAGGCGTTCACCAAGGGCGAGGTCGAGCGCGCCGCGCAGATCAACGCCCGGCTCATCGAGTCCTACGAGTTCGAGGGCAGCGACGCCACCCCGAACCCGCTGCCCACCAAGGCGCTGCTGCGGGCGCTCGGTCTGCCGGCGGGGGAGTGCCGCCTCCCGCTGGGCCCGGCTCCTGACGGCCTCGAGGCGCGGGCCCTCGACGTGTGGCGCAACCTCGGCAACGAGGGCTGATGGCGACCGACGGGAAGACCAAGGGAGCGGCGAAGAAGGCAGGCGGCAAGGGCGCGAAGCAGCGTGCGCCGAAGCAGGGCGCGGCCAAGCAGGGCGCGGCCAAGCAGAGCACCGCGAAGCAGAGCGGCGCCGAGCAGAGCGTGGCCCGGCAGGGTGGGTCGGGCACGGCGCCGGTCAAGGTGACGTTCCTCGGGGGGCTCGGCGAGATCGGTCGCAACTGCGCCTGCGTGGAGGTCGACGGCTCGATCATGCTGCTCGACTGCGGGCTCATGTTCCCCGACCTCGACATGCTCGGGGTCGACCTGGTGCTGCCCGACTTCGAGTACCTGCGCGAGAACGCCGACCGCATCGTGGGATGCATCGCGACGCACGGCCACGAGGACCACACCGGGGGACTCGCCTTCCTCCTGCGCGAGCTCTCGTTCCCGATCTACGGATCGCCCCTCACGCTCGCGCTCGCCCGCAACCGCATCGAGGAGGCGGGGCTGCTCGGGCAGACCGAGCTCATCCCGGTGCACGACGGTGAGCGTCGTCAGATCGGGCCGTTCGACTGCGAGTTCATCCCGGTCACCCACTCGGTGCCGTACGGGTTCGCCACCGCGTTCCACACGCCGCAGGGCATCATCCTGCACACCGGTGACTTCAAGCTCGACCTCACACCGGTCGACGGGCGCCTGACCGATCTCGCCCGCATGGGCTCGCTGGCCGACCAGTACGGCATCCGCCTGCTGCTCAGCGACTCGACGAACGCGTGCGAGAAGGGCCATTCGCGCTCGGAGAGCAGCGTCGGGGCGGTGCTCTACGACCTGTTCCACGAGTACGACGGCCACCGGATCATCACGACCTGCTTCGCGTCGCACATCCACCGCGTGCAGCAGATCGCCGATGCCGCGATCTCGTTCGACCGCACCATCGCCACCATGGGCATGTCGATGAAGAAGAACGTGCGCGTGGCGCGCGAGATGGGGCTGCTCGACATCCCGGACCGCCGACTCGTCGACATCGCAGATGTCGGAGACATCCCGCCCGAGAAGCTGTGCGTGATCAGCACCGGGTCCCAGGGCGAGCCGATGTCGGCCATGGCGCTGCTGGCGGCGGGCGAGAACAAGTTCCTCAAGCTCGTCCCGGGTGACGTCGTCATCATGAGCTCGCACCCGATCCCGGGCAACGAGGCGAACGTGTCGAAGGTGATCGACGGCCTCGTGCGGCTCGGCACCCAGGTGGTGCACAGCGGCATCGAGGACGTGCACGCGACCGGCCACGCGAAGCAGGAAGAGCTCAAGACCGTCCTGTCGATCACGCAGCCCGATCGCTTCGTGCCCGTCCACGGCGAGTTCCGTCACCTGGTCGAGCACGCCCGCCTCGCGCGCCAGATGGGCGTGCCGAAGGCGAACGTCACCATCTGTGAGGACGGTGATCAGGTCGTCCTGCACGACGACGGCATGGAGGTGCGCCGCCGGGAGGTGCCGGCGGGCTACCTCTACGTCGATGGCATCATCGGCGACGTCGGCGCCGGGGTGCTGCGCGATCGCCGCGTGCTCGCGGAGGAAGGCGTCGTGGTCGTCGTGGTGTCGGTCGACTCGCAGACGGGCTCCATCATCACCGGCCCCGAGATCATCACCCGGGGCTGGGTCTACGCCCCCGAAGCCGAGGACCTGCTCGACCAGTGCGCCGAAGCGGTGCGCGACGCCGTCAAGGACGCCACGCAGCACGACGCCCTCGACATCGAGAACGTGCAGCGCGTCGTGCGGCGCGCGGCCGGTCGCTTCGTCAACGC
>CAYUOL010000464.1:0-4277 GCA_964446345.1 uncultured Iamiaceae bacterium
AGGGCAGGGTAAACACATCTGCGGAGGAGATAGTCGTGTCGATGAAGCGTTCGTATGGCGCCGGTGGATCGGGTCGTTCTGGAGGTACTCGAGGGTGTCGTGCATCCAGCCCATGTCCCACTTGAAGCCGAAGCCGAGCCCCCCTTCGTAGGTCGGCCGCGACACCATCGGCCACGCCGTGGACTCCTCGGCGATCGTCTGGATGTCGGGGAACTCCCGGTACACGGTCTCGTTGAGCTGCTTCAGGAAGCGCAGGGCGCCCATGTTCTCGTTGCCGCCGTGCTCGTTCGGGATCCACTCCCCTTCCTTGCGGGAGTAGTCGAGGTACAGCATCGACGCGACGGCATCGACGCGGATGCCGTCCACGTGGTAGCGCTCGAGCCACGAGCACGCGCTCGACAGCAGGAACGAGCGCACCTCGTGGCGGTCGTAGTTGAAGATCAGGCTGTTCCAGTCCGGGTGGAACCCGAGCCGCGGGTCCTCGTGCTCGAAGAGGTGCGTGCCGTCGAAGTACGACAGCCCGTGCTCGTCGCTCGGGAAGTGCGACGGCACCCAGTCGAGCAGCACGCCGATGCCGCGCTGGTGCAGCACGTCGATGAGGTACATGAGGTCCTGCGGCGTGCCGAAGCGCGACGTCGGCGCGAAGTACCCGGTGGTCTGGTACCCCCAGGACCCGTAGAAGGGGTGCTCCATGATGGGGAGCAGCTCGACGTGCGTGAAGCCCATCGTGGTCACGTGATCGGCGAGCGGCTCCGCCAGCTCGCGGTAGTTCAGCGAGCGGTGCTCGTGGGCCGCGTGGCGCCACGACCCGATGTGCAGCTCGTAGATGCTCATCGGCGAGGCGTGCGCGTTGGCGCGCCCGCGCTCGGTCATCCAGGCGTGGTCGGCCCAGTCGTAGGAGAGGTCGTGCAGGCGCGACGCCGTGCGCGGCGGCTGCTCGGCCCAGACGGCGAACGGGTCGGCCTTGTCGACCTGGTAGTAGGACGCCGCGGACTCGATGTGGAACTTGTAGCGCTGCCCCTCTCGCGCCGATGGCACGACGCCGACCCAGATGCCGGAGTCGCCCTGCGCGTGCAGCGCGTCAGCGTGCGAGTCCCACCCGTTCATGTCCCCGACGACGCTCACCCGGGCGGCGTTGGGAGCCCACACGGCGAACCGCGCGCCCTTGTCCGCCGTGCCGTCGCGCTCCGTGCCCAGCAGGTGGGCGCCGAGCACGTCGTGCAGGCGGCTGTGCGTGCCCTCGTTGAACAACCACAGGTCCTGCGCGGCGATCTCGGCTTCATGCATGACGTTCACCACACCCATGGTCGGGCTTCTCCTCGCTGCGGCGGGACGGCACCGACGGCGGGGCGCCGATGGGGGTGGGCTCATACCCGACACGGGTGGCGTCCATGACGGCGCGGTGTTCGTGGCTCGTCTTCACATGTGCTCCTGGTAGCGGGCGTACGAGCCCAGTCGGCGGGCCTGGACGTCGCCGAAGATGGCGACGATCCGTTCGTCGCGCACGAGGTCGCCCACCGTGAACGGGAGCCGCTGCACCCAGTTCGGACGATCCACCCCCGTGCCCGGGATGTTCTGGGGGTTGGTCTCCGCCGCGAGGTCGTCGAGGCTGATAAGGAGCACGGGCGCATCCGACTCGGCGAGGTGGTCGAGCAGCGCTGCCAGCACGACGATCGGATCGTCGGTCGGCGCGCGCGGCGCGAGGGCCCCTTCGGCGCGCAGGTGGGCGATCAGGTTCCGCACCTGGCTGGCGCGCTCCTCCCGGTCACGAGCGGCGGTGTCGGGATCGAGCAGACCGGCCGCCACCCGCCTGTCGATGTCCAGGCCGCGGAGCCACGCGGCGAACGTGGGCGTGTCGTGCGTGTCGACCGAGGCGAGCTGCTGCGGCGTCGGCCCGACGAGCGGCGCCCCCTCCCACGCGGGTTGGCGGAACTCGACGACCGACATCCCGAGGAGGGCGTGGCGCGCCATGGCCTCGCGGATCTCGTCGGGGACCGTGCCCAGGTCCTCCCCCACGATCACGCACCCCGCGCGGTGCGACTCGATCGAGAGCACCGCGAACAGCTCTTCACGCGGGTACCGGACGTAGACGCCGTCGCGGGCGTCGAGCCCGTCGGGCACCCAGAACATCCGGTGCAGGCCCATCACGTGATCGAGACGCAGGATGCCGGCCACCTGCAGGTGGTGGCGCAGCACCTCGCGGAAGTAGGCGTGCCCGTCACGGCTGCTCACGTGCGGGATGAGCGGAGGGAACCCCCAGCTCTGGCCCCCGGTGAAGAAGTCGTCCGGGGGTGCGCCCGCCGCCGTCCCCCAGGCGAAGAGCCCCCGGTGCTTCCACGTGTCGAACCCGTCGCCGTGCGCGCCGACCGGCAGGTCGAGGTACAGCCGCTGCCCACGGTCGGCGAAGTCGGCCCGGAGCCGCTCGAGGTCGCGTTGCAGCGCGTACTGGACGAACTCGTGGAACACGACGACCTCGGCGTCCACATCGTCCTCGGCGATCGCGCCCGAGCGCTGGCGCTCGGGCCAGCTGTGCCAGCCGGACGCCTGGGCCTCGGCGAACGCGCGGAAGCGGGCGTACGCGGCGAGATCCGGGTGCTCGGCGACGTGGGCCACGAACGCGTCGAGCTGCCCGGCCTCCCAGTCGGCACGAGCGGCGACGACCTGCTCGAGGATGCCGCGCACGTATCCGTACTGGTGGCGGTAGTCGAAGGTCCGACTGCGAACGTTCGCGGCGTGGCCGATCGAGCGCAGACCCTCGAGATCCGCCTGCGCGCCGGGCACGCCGGCCAGCTCCGGCAGCGCTTCGAGGTCGATGTACAGCTCGTTCCAGAACGCGCGGCTGACCGGGGCGTAGGGACTCGGGTCGAACGGCTCCCCCAACCAGGCCGCGAGCAACGGCAGGGTGCCCACGACCTTGCCACCGTGCTCGTCGATGGCGGCGCCCAGCGCCGCGAGGTTGCCGAGGTGGGCCCCGAGGCCCGTTCCCCCGGCGATGGCGTAGGTGGGGGCGAAGACACCCCAGAGCCGCTCTTCCGGACCCAGTGCGACCGCCCTGGTCGGGGCGACGAGCACGATGGCGTGGAACTCGTCGGCGTCCAGGTGCGCGACCAGCTGGTGGTGGCCGACCGGGAACGGGCCCTCGAGCTCGAACGCGTAGAGCTGGCTCTCCGGAGACGGGAGCCCACCGGCACCGGGCTGCGGATCGACGGGACGGAGCCGGTCGGCCTGCAGGTCCCATCGGCGCGTGCTGCCGTCCTCCAGGCGCATCGTGAGCTGCACGCGGGCGGGACGTCGCGCCGGCATGCGGATCTGTCCGCCCACCGCTCCGTCGTCCCACACGACGATCGGTCCCGGGAACGGGTCGTCGAAGAGGGCGCTGATCTGGAGCGCCGCCGCCGGCACGTCGCCGGGGCCGTCGAGCGAGATGCCCATGGCGCGCACCGCGGCCAGGAGCCCGGCGGCGGTCGCGCCATGGAGCACGCCTTCGGTGTCGTGGTACTCGAGCTCGATGTGCAGCCGATCGGCGAGCGAGCGCAGTGCGTCCATCGCGGTCGCGTCCGTGGCGAACGCGCTCGCGTCGACCGGCGTGGTGGTGGCGACGGACCCCGTCATGGCGTGGCCGCCAGCAGCTGCACGATGCCCCGCAGCGGTATGGGAGCCCACGCCGGCCGGTGGCCCAGGTCGTAGCGCACCTCGTACAGCGCCTTGTCCAGCGCGTAGGCGGTCAAGAGCGAGCGAACGTCTGCCTCGTCGGTCGGCACCAGCGCGGTGCCGTCCGCGACGCCGAAGTAGCCGGCGAGGAACCGCGTGGTCACCCACATCTGCCACGCCTGCTCCCGGGCTTCGTACATCGCCCACTGATCGGGGGGCACCATGCCGCGCTCGGCGAAGGCGACGAGCCCGGCCCGCGCCGCGTACTGGAACGAGCGCAGCATCCCCGCGACGTCGACGAGACCGGAGCGCTTGATCCGGCGCTCGGTCGGCGAGCGGGAGGGCTCGCCCTCGAAGTCGATGATTATGAAGTCCCGCCCGGAGTGCAGCACCTGGCCCAGGTGGTAGTCGCCGTGGACGCGGATGCGCGAGGTGTCGATGCGGTGATCCGTCACCGTGGCGAACGCTTCGAGGATGGCGGCCTCGCTCGCGATCACGACCTCGGCGTCGGCCACGGCGCTGCCGCCGGCCTCGGCGAGGTGCTCCAGGTTGCGCCGCACCATATGCAGCGTCGGCCGCACCTGGGCCCGCATCGCCTGGTAGAGCGAGCGCTGGTACAGCGAAGT
>CAYUOL010000465.1:0-4248 GCA_964446345.1 uncultured Iamiaceae bacterium
GCGTGCTGGGCCAGAGCGTTCATCTTGCGGTCCAACTGCGCGGAGTGATCAACAGCCGTAGTGACCAGCGAGTCGTCGACGCCGAATGGCAGGTCGTCGGGATCCATCGCCGCGAAACCGGTGTCCTCGCCCGCCTCGCGCAACGCCAGGATTCCGGCGCGCATCATGCCCTTCGGCATCGCGGTCCAATAGACCTTCTGCACCTGCCATGCCTCACCCAGGTCGGTGCGGAACGACGGCACCGCAGCCAGGGCCAGGGCGTAGGTCAGCACGCGGTGGGCCTGGATGTGGTCCGGGTGGCCGTAGTTGCCGTGGTGGTCGTAGATGGTCAGCACGTCGGCGGCGACGTCGCGCAGGATGGCGGCGAGCCGCTCGGCCGCCTCGTCGATGTCGGCCTGCCAGAAGCACGCCTCGTTGTCGTTCGACGGCTCGCCCATCATCCCGGAGTCCTCGTAGCCGAGGAACTCGACGCGGTCCGCGCCCAGCACCGCCGCTGATGCGTGGGTCTCGACCACGCGGCGCTGCCACAGCTCCTCGCCCTCGGCCAGCACGCCGGGCACCGGCTCCCCGAGCTCGCCGCGCGTGGCGGCGACGAGCACCACGCGATGGCCGGCCGCCGCAGCTTTCGCCATGGTTCCGCCGGTGGCGATCGCCTCGTCGTCAGGATGGGCGTGGAAGCACACGAGGGTGGGCACGCCGTGAATCTATCGGTGATGCCCCGAGACGCGGGATTGCTGCCACACTGCGGGCTGCCCGAGGCGCAGGCCCCCGAGCAAAGCCAGGGAGCGGGCCAGAGAGCCGGGCCGGGGAGCAGGCCGACGGGGGGGGAGGTCAGGGACGGTCGGCGTCGGGGGGCGCCGACCGTCTCGATCTCGGCGTCCGTCTCGATCTCGGCCTCCGACGCGATCTCGGCCTCCGACGCAATGCGGGGGAAGGTCAGGCGATCGCGCCGGCTTCGCGCAGCTTGGCGACGCGGTCGGCGTCGAGGCCCCACTCGACGAGGGCCTCGTCGGTGTGCTGGCCGGGGAACGACGGCGGTCGCTGGATCTCGCCGGCCGTGCGCGAGAAGCGCGGCGCCGGCGCCGGCTGCACGATGCCGTTGCGCTCGACGAAGGTCTCACGCTCGACGTTGTGCGGGTGCTGCGGCGCTTCGGCCATCGAGAGCACCGGGGCGAAGCAGGCGTCGGTGCCCTCGAGCAGCGCGCACCACTCGTCGCGCGTCTTCGTCTTGAACAGCGCCGCCATCTTCTCCTTCATGGCCGGCCAGGTGGCCTTGTCGTGCTGCCACGGCAGGTCGGGGTCGTCCTTCAACCCCGTGATCGTGATGAGCTCGTCGAAGAACTGCTTCTCGAGCGCCCCGACCGAGATGTACTTGCCGTCGGCCGTCTCGTACACCTCGTAGTACCAGGCCCCGGTGTCGAGGAGGTTCGTACCGCGCTCGTCGTCCCAGATGCCCATGGCGCGGAAGGCGTGGAACATCGTCATCAACGTCGCCGCGCCGTCGACCATCGACGCGTCGACCACCTGGCCCTGGCCGGACGACTTCGCTTCGAGCAGCGCGCACACCACACCGAACGCAAGGAACATGCCCCCGCCGCCGAAGTCGCCCACGAGGTTGAGCGGGGGCAACGGGGCTTCGCCGCGACGCCCGATGGGCTCGAGGGCGCCGGCCAGCGAGATGTAGTTGATGTCGTGGCCCGCCATCTGCGCGTAGGGCCCGCTCTGGCCCCAGCCGGTCATGCGCCCGAACACCAGCTTCGGGTTGCGCTCGAGGCACACGTCGGGACCGAAGCCCAGCCGTTCGCACACGCCGGGGCGGAAGCCCTCGATCAGGGCGTCGGCCGCCTCGACGAGGGCGAGCAGCGTCTCGACCCCGTCGGGGTGCTTGAGGTCGAGGGCCACCGAGCGGCGCCCGCGGTTCAACACGTCCGCCGGGGGGCTGTCCGGGTTGCCGCCGACGGCGTTCTGCGCGCGGTCGATGCGGAGGATGTCCGCCCCCATGTCGGCCAGCATCATCGCGGCGAAGGGGCCCGGGCCGATGCCGGCGATCTCGATGATCTTCACCCCAGTGAGTGGACCTGCCATGGCACGTGCTCCCTTCAGGACCGCGCGGCGAGCGCGGTGATGGCTTCGATGATCGGCGACCAGAAGTGGGCGGGCAGGTCGTGGCCCATGCCCTCGAGGATGAGCAGCTCGGCGCCGGGGATGACCTCGGCCGTGCGCTCGCCGCCCGAGACGTTCACCAGCGGATCGATGTCGCCGTGGATGACCAGGGTGTTGGTCTCGAGCTTGCGCAGCCGGTCGCTGCGGCTGCCCGACGCGAGGATCGCGACGAGCTGCTGGCCCACGCCGCGCGGGTAGAAGCTGCGGTCGTAGGCCCGCTCCGCACGGGCGCGCAGGCGGTCGACATCGAGGTGGTCGGGGCTGCCGATGGTCGTGCTGACGGCGACGGCGTTGGCCACGGCTCCCTCGCGATCGGGTGGGGGCGCCTGGAGCAGCAGCGGCAGGATCTCGGGGTTCGGCTGGCCGACGTCGGGATCACCGGTGGTGGACATGATCGAGGTCAGCGAGCGGACCCGCTCGGGGTGCTCGATCGCGATGGTCTGGGCGATCATGCCGCCCATCGAGGCGCCGACGATGTGCGCCTTCAGGATGTCGAGGTCGTCGAGGACGCTCACGGCGTCCGCGGCCATGTTGCTCAGCAGGTAGGGCGCCTCGACCTTCTCGCCCGCGAACGCGGCCATCGCGGTCTCGACCACGTTGACGTCCGCGTCGATCTTGGTCGACAGGCCGACGTCCCGGTTGTCGAACCGGATGACGAAGAAGCCGCGATCGACGAGCCCCTCGCACAGCTCTTCGTCCCACGACACCATCTGCGCACCGAGCCCCATGACGAGCAGCAGCGGCGGGTCGTCCCGGTCGCCGAACGTCTCGTACTCGATCTCGATCTCGATCCCGCCGTCCGTCCCGGTGCTGATCCCGGCAGCCATGGTCGGGTGGACGTCGTGGTCCTTGTGCGTCGCGCGTGGCATGGGCGCCATCCTTCCCCGACTTGACCGCTCGGTCAAGAAGTGACGCCGCCCGGGAGGAGGACGGTGCGGGGGACGGTCAGGGCCCTGGAGGGGACGACCCGAAGGGGACGAGCGACCCCGTCCTCGGCACGGTGAGGCGCACCAGCAGCAGGAACGCCACCTCGGCGACGCCGACGGCCATCGCGATGATCAGCGCCGGGTTGCGGGTGTCGGTGCCGGCCTGGACCATGTGCAGCGTCGCCAGCGCGAACAGCGGGTAGCTCAACCAGTGGATCCAGCGCCAGGTCCGCAGCTGCAGACGTCGCTTCAGGAGCGAGGTGACCTCGACCGCGACGAGCAGGTAGAACGCGGTGATCCCCCACGCCGTGGCCGCCGGACGCCAGTCGGACACGAACGGCACGAACAGGTCGGGGACGCTGAGCTCGACGTACGAGTCGGCGAGCAACCCGACCAGGTGCACGCCCACGAAGATCACCGCCAGGCCCCCGAGGAAGCGGTGGAGGTCGAGCACCCACGACGGCCGGGGGCGACGGCCGAGGATCTTCGTCGCCGTGAGGAAGCCCCACAGCATCGACGCGGTCAGCAGGGCCCACGCCACCAGGCCCGAGGCCCGGGCGACGTACCACCAGAGGTGCTCGCTCACGAGCGCTCGGCCACAGTCAACTCGCCCGGCTGCGGGTCTGGGGCTGGGCCGGCGTGCGTTGCGACGGCGTGGCCGGGGCGATCCGGGTGCTCGGGGTCGACGCCGAGGGGGTGGTCGTGGTCGGCGCCGCGCCCGACCGGCTCTGCGAGCGCCCCTGCGAACGGCTCGGGGACGTGGTCGTCGGCGTGCTCGCGGCCGGGTCCTGGGACGGGCTCGGGGTCGGCGAGGCACTCGCTCCCCCTGCGCCCGGGATCGAGTTGGCCGGGGCGGCCGGCGACGGGCTGTCCGCCGGCGCCGCGATGGCCATGCCCCCGATGAGGCCCACGGTGGCAGCGGCCGCGGCGCCGGCCACCACGAGGCGCGCCCGCTGCGCGGGGTGCTTCGCCCGCGTGGCGACCGGTCGGGGGGCGCCGGGGCCGGCGGGGCTCGTCGCGGGCGCGGGTGGCGCCGGCGGACCGGGTGGGCGGGGCGGACTGGTGGGGAACGGGCCGGCCAGGGGCGGGTGCGAGGGCAGGTACGGGTACGAGGGCGGAGATGGGTACGAGGGCGGGGGGGCGGGGGGCGGGGGGTTCG
>CAYUOL010000466.1:0-4247 GCA_964446345.1 uncultured Iamiaceae bacterium
GGATGCGATCGAGCCCTTCCCGCAGCGGCTTGCCCGGAGCCACTGCTGCGAGGGCGCTGAGCATGGCCTCGCCGCGTCGTCGCGTCACGGACGAAGTGTAATGGTCGCGGCGCTGGTGGGCGCCGTGGCCGTGGCCACCTGGCTTGGTCACGCCTCTGACCCTCGCACAGATCCGACCGCCGCGCGTGCTTCACGCCCGCGGCAGCGCACCGGGCTCATCGAGGATCGCGCAGGCCGAGCGCACCGATGGCCTCGCGCACCGTGGCCACCTTCTCGACCTCGATGCCGGGCGGCGGATCGGGGGCCGACCGCGGGACGATGGCCCGGGTGAAGCCGAGGCGGGCGGCCTCGCCGAGGCGGCGCTCGAGCTGCGTGACCTGCCGCAGCTCGCCGCCCAGCCCGACCTCGCCGCACACGACCAGGTCGGCGGGCAAGGCCTTGTCGAACCGAGCAGACGCCAGCGCGAGGGCCAACCCGAGATCGGCCGCCGGCTCCGCGACGCGCACACCCCCGACGGCGAGCGCGTAGATGTCGGTCTTCGTGAGCATGATGCCGCAGCGCTGCTCGAGCACCGCGGCGAGCACCGCCAGCCGGGAGTTGTCGAGCCCCTGCCCGTTGCGCCGGGGGTTCGGCAGTTCGAGGCCCATCACGAGCACCTGCACCTCGACGAGGATCGGGCGGTGGCCCTCGATCGTGGACACCACGGCCGAGCCGGAGACGTCGGGCCGCCGGTCGGCGAGGAAGAGGGCGCTCGCGTCGGGGACCCCCACGAGGCCGTCGGCATCCATCTGGAACAGCCCGAGCTCGTCGGTCGACCCGAAGCGGTGCTTGACCGCCCGCAGCATCCGCAGCCCCTGCTGGCGCTCGCCCTCGAACGAGAGGACCGTGTCGACGAGGTGCTCGAGCACGCGCGGCCCGGCGAGCGCCCCCTCCTTGGTGACGTGGCCGATGAGGACGACCGTGAGGTTGCGCGCCTTCGCCTCGCGCACGAGCTGGGCCGCGCACTCACGGACCTGGGCGACCGAGCCCGGCGCCGACGCGAGCTCGGGGCTGAAAACCGTCTGGATGGAGTCGACCACGAGCACATCCGGCTGCACCGCATCGACGTGGCCGAGGATGTGGGGCAGCGCGTTCTCGGCCGCCAGCCAGAGGGACGGCCGCACCGTGCCGAGGCGCTCGGCGCGCAGGCGCACCTGCTGCTTCGACTCCTCCGCCGACACGTAGAGCGCCTTCGCGCCGCGGTCGGCGAAGCCCGCCACCATCTGCAGGAGGATCGTCGACTTGCCGATGCCGGGCTCACCGCCGAGCAGGGTGACCGAGCCGGGCACGAGGCCCCCGCTGAGCACGCGGTCGATCTCGGGGATGCCGGTCGGTTGCGGCGACCACTCGGCCGTGTCGACCTCGCCGATGGGCACCGCCGTGTCGCGGGGGCCCAGCAGGCCGTCGAGCACCACCCCCGACAGCACGGGCGCGTCGACCTCTTCCACCAGGGTGTTCCACGCCTGGCAGGCGCTGCAGCGCCCCGCCCACTTCGGGCTGCCTGCGCCGCACTCGCTGCAGCGGAAGACGGTCTTCACCTTGGCCATGGGTTGACCCTAGCGACGGGGACTGACACGCCCGACGGACCGCCGTGCCCGACCGGACCTCGTCGGCCCGGCGAAGGTGGCAAACCGACAGCGCACCGTCGCCCAACCGCAACGCGCGTCCGTCACCATCCCTGCAGGCGGAGGCCGCCCCGGCCGGGACGGGTGCAGCTCCGTCAGGCCCGTGCCTCATGGAACGGCGCCGGAAGGGGTAGGTCGCGGCATGGCACTCCTGAGCTTCGATGAAGACGTCGCCGCCTTCAGCGGCGAACCCGAGACGGATCACTACGGCGCCATCAGCTCCTATGCTCGCCCGATGCACGACATCGTCCACGAGCTCACGATCCGCGCCACCCCCCAGGAGGTGTACGACGCGGTCACGACGCAAGCGGGGCTCGCCCGCTGGTGGACCGTCGACTGCACGGCCACGCCCGAGGTCGACTCGCTGGCGGTCTTCGGCTTCGAGGACCACACGGCGGTGTTCACGATGCGGATCGACCTGCTCGAGCCCCCGGAGCTGGTCCACTGGGACTGCATCGACGGGCCCGACGAGTGGCCCGGCACCAAGATCGCCTTCCGGATCGAGCGCGACCCGGCCTTCGACGGCGAGCCGGATCCGGGCACGCGGGTGCGCTTCTGGCACGGCGAGTGGGAGTTCGAGGACGGTGTCCTCCCGCGCTGCAGCTTCCAGTGGGCGATGTACCTCGACAGCCTGCGCCGCTACCTCGAGACCGGCACCGGCTCGCCGAACGAGCGCTGAGGGCCCGACCCGAGCGTCGCGCGGAACCGGTCGGGCGGACCGGTCAGTGGTTGTGGCGCCGGCGCACGCCGACGAGCATCGCCACGATCAGCACCACGCCGACGATGATCGCGGCGAAGATGCCGATGCTGGCCAGCAGCGGCGGTGGCTTCTGCTCGATCGTCGCGACGTCGACCGGCGTGGGCGCCTTGTCCTCGAGCGTGATCGGGTAGCTCTTCGTCGGCCCGTCGGCCACGGTCGCCGACACGGTCATCGACACCATGTCCGCGATCGGCTTGCCCTCCTCGGCCTCGATCGCGGCGATGTTGCCTCCGAAGGGGTCACCGTTGAGCTTGCCGGCCAGGTCGGCGTCGCTGAACGACGCCATGCCCTTCGCCGGGTCGATGCTGCCGGCCAGCTTGTAGGTGATCGTGTCGTCGGTCTCGACGCGCGTGAACGTGAACCCCGAGAACATCGCCGGCGGCGCGGTCAGCTCCTCCATGCTCGAGGTCAGCTCCGCGGCGTTCGCGAACGACTTGCTCGCGCGGATCCACGTCAGCCCGTCGGCCTCCTTGACCGGCGCCGCCACCACCCAGCCCGCCGCCGTCATGTCCTGGGTCTGGATCTTGATCGCGGGATCGCCGAGGCGCTGGAGCGCCTTGTCGTCGAGACCGAGCGCGACCTTCAGCGTCCCGCTGCCGTCCTTGTTCACCTGCGCGTCGATGGCGACCTTCGCCTGGCAGCCGCTCAGCCCGACGACCAGCAGGACGGCCACGAGGCCCAGGGCCAGGCGCGGCCAGGCTCGAGCACCGGGCGCGCGGGCGCGACGAGCAGCGGGGACGGGGACGAGGCGCAGCACGACGGTCGAACCTAACCGCGGCCGGTGCCTGCACGCGAACACCCCGCCCGCCCGCGTCCGGCGCGGCCGCCTGCGCCGGGCGGGGCACCCCCTGACCAGGGCCTTCGGGGTCGTTCAGGCCAAAACGATTGCACCCCCGCCGAGATCGGCGGGGGTGCAGTCGGACAGGATGGAGTCAACGTACAACGCCGCTCGCTCACCGTCTCTGACCCAAAAGGCCCATTTTTCGCTCTCCCCGGCCTCGAGCCCGGGAAGCCTGGTGCTCAGTGCTCAGTCGCTGGGCGCCGCCTCGGCGAACTCGACCGCCGGCGGGGTGTAGCCCTCGACCGCCTTGAAGACGATCTCCTCCTCGCCGGTCTCGGCGTTGATCTCGGTGTCGACGATGATCGTCTCGCCGGCCCGGAACTCCTTCCACAGGATGCGCTCGCTGAGCGGATCCTCGACCAGGCGCTGGATGGCGCGGCGCAGCGGCCGGGCCCCCAACGTGGGGTCGTAGCCCTTGCGGGCGAGGAGCGCCTTGGTGGGCTCACGCAGCTCGAGGCCGATGCCCTGGCTCTCGAGCTGCCCGACGAGGCGCTTGATCATCAGGTCGACGATCGCCGTGACCTCGGCCTGGCTGAGCTCGTGGAAGACGATGGTGTCGTCGATGCGGTTCAGGAACTCCGGCCGGAAGTGGGCCTTCAGCGCGTCGTGCACCTTCTCCTTCATCTTCTCGTAGGTCACGGCCTCGTCCGCCGTCGCGAAGCCGATGTTGGCCTTGCGCAGCTCCTGCGTGCCGAGGTTCGAGGTCATGATCAGCACGGTGTTGCGGAAGTCGACCGAGCGGCCCTGGGAGTCGGTGAGGCGACCCTCTTCCAGGATCTGCAGCAACGTGTTGAACACGTCGGGGTGCGCCTTCTCGATCTCGTCGAACAGCACCACCGAGAACGGCTTGCGCCTCACGGCCTCGGTGAGCTGGCCGCCCTCCTCGTAGCCGACGTAGCCGGGAGGCGAGCCGACGAGGCGGGACACGGTGTGCTTCTCCATGTACTCGGACATGTCGAGCTGGATGAGCGCCTGCTCGTCG
>CAYUOL010000467.1:0-4237 GCA_964446345.1 uncultured Iamiaceae bacterium
CGCCGCAGGGCGGGCGCAAGCACCCGCACCAGGAGTTCATCCAGATCGACACCACGAACATCCTGTTCATCTGTGGTGGTGCGTTCGCCGGCATCGAGAAGATCATCGAGAGCCGGGCCGGCAACAAGGGGGTCGGCTTCAACGCCGACATCCGCAAGGCCAACGACAAGGACCTCGGCGAGCTCTACGCGCAGGTCCTTCCCGAAGACCTCCTGAAGTTCGGGCTCATCCCCGAGTTCATCGGTCGTCTGCCGGTGATCGGGGCCGTGAGCAACCTCGACCAGGAGGCGCTCATCCGCATCCTGACCGAGCCGCGCAACGCGCTCATCAAGCAGTACAAGAAGTTCTTCGAGTTCGAAGACGTCGAGCTCGAGTTCACCGACGACGCGCTCGGCGCGGTCGCCGATCAGGCGCTGCTGCGGGGCACCGGCGCCCGTGGCCTGCGGGCGATCCTCGAAGAGGTCCTGCTCAACGTGATGTACGACCTGCCGTCGCGTACCGACGTGCAGAAGGTCGTCGTCGATGCCGGCGTCGTGCTCGAGAAGGTCAACCCGACCCTCGTGCCTCGCACGGCGACGACCGAGACCACGCCGCGTCCCCGTCGCGCCGCATCCTGACCCGGCCGCCGAGCCGAGCACGAACCCCGGCTCGGCCCGACCGCCGACGTCGATGAGCGCCCCGTCGACGAGCGCCACGACCGGGCTAGCCCGCGCGCCGATCCTCTACCTGGCGGGGCCCGAGGTCTTCCTGCCGGATGCCGAGGACCTCGCCACGGCGAAGCTCGCGATATGTCGCGCCCACGGAGCGGAGGGACGCGACCCGGGCCACGCCGTGGCCGATGTGCTGGCCCGGACCGACCTCGAGCCGCGAGCGGCGGGGCGTGCGATGTTCGCCGCGCTCGTCGCGCAGATCGACGCCTGTGACGGCGTCGTCGCCAACCTCACGCCCTTCCGCGGTCCGAGCGCCGACGTCGGCACGGTGTGGGAGGTCGGTTACGCGGTGGGCCGCGGGCTGCCCGTGTTCGCATACACGAACGTCACGGCCCACTACGCCGAGCGCGTCCTCGACGACGGCCTGCTGATCGAGGCGTTCGACCTCGCCGACAACCTGATGGTCGAGGGCGCGATCGCCAGCCACGGCGAGCTCGTGCGCGTCGATGGGGGCCGCGATCCCGTGCAGCGCCTGCGCGCGCTCGAGGGGTTCACCCGTTGCGTGCGGGACGCGGTGGCGCACCTCACCCCCGAACGATCATCGGTTGCGTCGGACGGGGAGCCGAACGAGCGCCGGTAGCCTCGCCCTTCGTGAACTACGACGAAGCGCTGCGGTACCTCGACCGTCACATCAACCTCGAGAAGACGGGTGCGACCGCGGGCAAGGTCGAAGGTCTCACGCTCGAACCGATGCTGCGGCTGATGGACGTGCTCGGCGAACCGCAACGGGCCTACCCGGTCATCCACATCACCGGCACGAACGGCAAGGGATCGACGGCGCGCATGGTGGCCGACCTGCTGGCGGCGCACGGGCTGCGCGTCGGCTTGTACACGAGCCCGCACCTCAGGGACGTCAACGAGCGCCTGTGGTTCAGCGGCGATCCCCTCGTGCGCGTCGACGACGACGGCGAGGTCTTCGAAGCCGTGTCGTCCCAGGGCAAGCGAGCGATCCACGAAGCGCGTGACGAGATGGTCAGCGATGCGGACCTCATCGGCCTCGACGAGGAGGACGTGTCGATCAAGCTGTCCGAGGAGTGGGCCCGCAGCCGCGTGGTCGAGGCGAGCGACGGCCGTCCAGCCGGCCCCATCTCGGACGACGAGCTCGCCGCCGTGCTCACCGAGGTCTCCGAGCTCGCGCCGCTCGCCGGCATCACGCCTTCGTACTTCGAGCTGTGCACGGCCGCGGCGTTCGTGTGGTTCGCGCAGCTGCCCGTCGACGTCGCCGTCGTCGAGGTCGGGCTGCTCGGCCGCTACGACGCGACGAACGTCGTCGACGCGCTCGTGGCGGTCGTGACGAACATCGGGCAGGACCACACCGACTTCGAAGGGGACTGGCGAGGGAACATCGCGCGCGAGAAGGCCGGCATCGTGAAGGACGGATCCTTCCTCGTGCTCGGCGAACCCGACGCGGAGCTGCGCCCCATCTTCGAGGCGGCGGTCGGCCACGACCCGAACCGCATCTGGGTCGTCGGTGAGGACTTCGAGGCCCAGGGCAACCAGGTCGCCGTCGGCGGCCGCCTCGTCGACGTGCGCACGCCCGGCGGGCTGCTCGACGGTCTCTTCGTGCCGGCGCACGGCGAGCACCAGGGTGTCAACGCCGCGCTGGCGATCGCCGCGGTCGAAGCGTTCTTCGCGCGGCCGCTCGAGGCGGAGGTCGCCCAGGCCGGTTTCATGCGCACGCGCCTGGCCGCGCGGTTCGAGATCGTCGGCCGCTCACCGCTCATCGTCGTCGACGGCGCGCACAACCCCGACGGTGCGGCGACGGTGCTCGAGACGCTCAACGAGGACTTCGACGTGATCGGTCGACGCATCTTGGTGATCGGCATGCTCGCCGGCCGCGACCCCGAGCAGTTCCTCGACGCGGTCGGCGTGCGCACCGCCGACCTCGTCATCGCGTGCACACCGCCGTCGCCGCGCGCCCTCGACGCCGCCGTCGTGGCGCGCACCGCCGAAGCCCTCGGCACACCGGCCGAGGTCGTCGCCGACGTCGCGGACGCCATCGAGCGCGCGCGTGCCGTCGCCGCGGAGGAGGACGTGGTGGTGATCAGCGGGTCGCTCTACACCGCCGGCGCCGCGCTCCGTGCCCTCGACCCTTGACGCACGGCCTGACGCACGCCCTGACGCACGGCCTGACGCACGGCGGGCCGGCCGGGTGGGTTCGCTCGGGCGCCGGGGCACCGCGTAGCCTGCCGCCCCATGGATCGCACGCTCATCATCTGCAAGCCCGACGCCGTCGAACGAGGCCTCGTCGGCGAGATCATCGGCCGCTTCGAACGCCGTGACCTCAAGATCGTCGCCCTGGAGCACCGCACGGTCGAAGAGGAGACCGCGGCGCTGCACTACGCCGAGCACGACGGCAAGCCCTTCTACGGCGAGCTGATCGAGTTCATCACGCGGAGCCCGGTTGTCGTCTTCGTCGTCGAGGGCCCCGAGAACACCTGGGAGGTGGCGCGCACGATGATCGGCAAGACGAACCCCCGCGAGGCGGCTCCCGGCACGATCCGCGGCGACCTCGGCATCCTCTTCACCGAGAACCTGGTGCACGGATCGGATTCGGCGGAGTCGGCGGCCCGCGAGATCGAGATCTGGTTCCCGGGCCTCGCCTGATCCCGGGCGGCACGCCGGGCCGGGGCAGCGGCCGGCGGGGTGGCGCGGAGGACGGTTCGAGGTCGTCCGCGTCACCGCAGAGCAGGCCGACAGGCCCAAATTGCGATGTTGCAATTATTGCGGTTCTGTTACGACGCAGTAGGATGCACCGCATCACGGCGACCCTCTGGCCGCCTGAGCAGAGCCGGGCAGCGTCGCCTAGCCTCTGACCTGAGTCGCACGGCCCATGCGCCGCTCTCGCAGTGGCGATCGGTCAGTTCTCCGGGCCGCAATGCGACGCACGAACTCGTAGTCCGCTGAAGCTTGCCTCTCTCTTCGCTCCCTTGCCGCTTCTGATCGCCTTTTCTGATCGCCCGTTCTGATCGCTTCGTTTGATCGCTCTGCACCGCTCTTCGCGGTGACCCGGTTGCCGCCCGCTCCTCCGGCCTCGTCCGCAGCCAGCCGGCGCCTTCCCGGTCATCGCTCCCCGCACTCGTCCCGCCGCCGCCCTCCCGTCGCCAGGAGGCTCGAACCGAATGGCCGAAAAAGTGTTCTCCTCCCTCTCGTCGATCATGGGCCGTGACATGGCTGTCGACCTGGGGACGGCCAACACCCTTGTGTACGTCCGCGGCGAAGGCATCGTCCTCAACGAACCTTCCGTCGTGGCCGTCAACATCAAGGATGGACGTCCCGTCGCCGTCGGTCACGAAGCCAAGCGGATGATCGGTCGCACGCCCAGCCACATCCAGGCGATCCGGCCCCTGAAGGACGGTGTCATCGCGGACTTCGACATGTGCGAGAAGATGCTCCGCTACTTCATCCAGAAGGTGCACCAGCGCAAGTGGGCCAAGCCCCGCATGGTGATCTGCGTGCCGTCGGGCATCACGCCGGTCGAGCAGCGCGCCGTGCAGGACGCGGCCGAGAACGCCGGTGCGCGCAAG
>CAYUOL010000468.1:0-4231 GCA_964446345.1 uncultured Iamiaceae bacterium
GGCCCGCAGCGCCGCTTTGGTGATCGGTCCAGCCAGACCGTCTTGATCTATCTTAGCCGATTTCTGGAACGCTTTGACCGCCGCGCGTGTGCGTCGTCCATAGGAATCGTCCTCGACCAACGGACCGAAGCCGAGGCGGTTGAGCGATGCCTGCACCCACCGCGTTCCCTCGTCGGGTTTGCCGCCGCCCACGCCATCGGGCGTCGGCACCAGCGGCACGGCGGCGGGCGGCACCGGGACGGCGCCGCTATCGGGGATCGCGAGATCGGGCGCGAGCGCGATCATGCGCAGCATCACCGGGACGATGCCCAGTTGCTTGTCGAACGTGGTGGCCGACCAGACGCCATCGGCAACGTATTTGCCGCCCGTGTAGATGCTGGTGCCGGACCACAGATAACCGGTCTTCTTGCCGCGATTGCGTGGGCCAAAGCCATTCCACGCCTCGCCCTCATAGCAGCAATAGGGCATCGACCACGGGACTTCATTCATATCGAGTTGGTCGAACCAGATGGCGTCGAGCGCGCCGTCCTCCCATGTCGCGAACGGCCCGCGCCCCTTGGGCACCAGTTCCGTCTTGCGCGTCAGCGGCTCACCGTTGCCGAGATAGGTGGAGAAGTTGCCGGATGATTCCCGCATGTGCAGCGCGGCGATCAGCACCAGCGGCACACTGGTGCGCTCGGACACAGCCTGATAGCGCGTCCTGTTCTTGAGCAGGTCACGCGCGGCCTTGTCCACATCAGCAGCCCGCGTGACGCGCATCAGAGCCAGGTCGCGCTCGTATTCCGGCCGCAGAAGCGAGAATGGGTGTTTCATTTTTACTTCACCCTTGTTTCCATGCCGAGGCGTTTCCGTCGCAATAAACCGGGGTGCGGTTTGAACCACCAGTCGTCACCGCGCCTTGGAAAGAAGCAGCAGTGTTGTTGTTGGTAACGTAGGCACGCGCACCATCAAGCCCAGAGTTACAAGTTGGAAGACTATTCACGACAGTCGGTGTGATGGCGACATAAGTACCAGCCCAGATAGCACCTTGAGAACTAATACCGCCGACTGAGGTAAAAGAACCGGTTGATGCCGACGTGGCGGCAGTGGTGGTGAGAACCGAGACAACATTGCCGGCCCCGACCATCAAACCGGCGGTCGGCAGAACATTGGATTGATCGCCGTTGTAGCCGGTCGCGATATAAATCTGCCCGTTCACATATTCGTGCCAAAGCCGCAGTTCGGCGGCGCTATTGTCATGGACACGGATGCCACTACGGAAACCTGCCCCGTTGCCGAAAACAAGATTGGCGTCGTAGGTGCCGCTATAGGTGTGGAAGCCGGCAGCATTAACCAATTCAAGCCCATATGACAACGTTCCGGTCGCACCGATGCCAACGTTACCACCGAACAAAGTTTGCTTGCCGGAGGCAACGGTTAGGCCGCCAGACAGATTGACGGCACCGCCACCAAGCGCGGTTGCATTCGTCGTATTGGTGAAAGACGCAACTCCTGACGCGCCTAACGTCCCGAACGATCCAATGGTCGCTGACAGTGTTCCGGTCGATGGATTGAATGTGAGGTCAGAACTTAGATTAAACGGCTGATTACTGTTGGACGACGATGCCGCCAACATCGGGTAGTAGTTCGCATTATTGGACACAGCCACGGTTGCGCCATTTGTCGCCGTGGTTGCGGTTGTAGCCGTATCGGCCAGAACAGCACGGGCCACATAAAGGTTTGGCACCAACGTTGTTGATGCAACAGAGAATGGCGCGGTGCCGGTGGCAAGCGTCGACACAATTTGTCCAGTCGCGCCAATAGTGCCGGCGACGTCCAGGTCATTGGACGGTGCGGCAATTTTAATGCCCACCTTTCCTGCTGGCGAAGCGACAGTGCCGGTGATCCCGGTGGCGAAGATAACGCTGCCGAGATTCATAAAATTGCTGGTCGAGGCCAGCGGCGTGTCCACGTTGGCCGATGTGCCCAGCAGGATCACATTGCTGCCGGTCGCGAAAGTGGTTGAACCGACTTGCTGGCCAAGGATGGTGCTGTTCGTGGCCGTGGTCAGGGTTTGCGCAGCGAAATAACCGCCCGCGAAGATGCCGGAGCAGGACGTGCAGCCGATCAGTGAGCTATGGCCCCATGCGGCGTTTTGGTGGGCCGTGTCGGCGGCGTAGCCAGAGTTCATCCCGCCAAAGGCGTTCTGATAA
The DNA here is from genome assembly GCA_964446345.1 of uncultured Iamiaceae bacterium. Classification (GTDB taxonomy): domain Bacteria; phylum Actinomycetota; class Acidimicrobiia; order Acidimicrobiales; family Acidimicrobilacustridaceae; genus CAYUOL01. Next base: position 2,193 of record CAYUOL010000468.1, read on the forward strand.
TAGGTAGCGCCGGTGGCACCTCGACCAGCACCACGGCCGACCGTGACGTTTTCACCGGTCCCGGAAACGAGATTGAGAGAACTTTCAGCGCCGTCCGACGTATTGCTGGGGCTGCTGACGTTGTTGAACTGCGACTGATAGCCGTTCGCTGAGATATAATCCCCGCTGCGGATTTGACCGCAAGCGTCCGCACCCCAGCAGGAAGCATAACTGTTGGTGCTATCCAGCACATCGTTGATGTCGCCATGACCCGCACCGGCGCCGCCATATGAGTTTCGGGTGCCGGTCGTATTGTTGTAACCAGCGGCATTGCCGATGCCGGTGTTAAAATCCGCAAGATTTTTAAGAAATGTCTCAACGCCGATGCAGACGACATAACTGGAAGTAACACCGTCGCGGCAAGCATTGACACCCCAGCCGGCGACGTATGAACCGGTCGTCAGAGAGGCACAAGAATCATAACCGCCGCAACTGATACTTTGACCGCTTGTGATCTCGCGCCCGCTCTGCGCGCTCAACAGCGTGTTGTGAGTGCCGATGTCGAGATTCAAACAGGTAAACGGACCAATGCAAAGATTATCTAGGCCGGTCGCCGTCGTGTTTCCTGCATTTGCGAAATAATAATTGTCATATGTGTTTTGAGCAAAAGCGATTGGCTGCCCGCCATACAAATATTTATCGTTTCCGATAACATTTTGAGCAGACGTGAATGTTACAGCCGTCGTTCCAATCGTGATTGACCCAACATTGGAAACCTTGAACGTCGCTGAACCATTCTGCGAACCTTGAATAACAAAGACTGCTGTTCCCGAAGCGACTTGTCCGGTGGCGCTCCAATCCGATGCACGGGACCACGTTCCGGCACCGGAGATATAGATTCCATTTTGACTGCCGCTGCTTTGATCTTTAACCAGAACGCGAGACGCGCTTGTCAGAACGCCATCGATAGTCTGTTCACCAGAAAGCGTTATGTTGGCGGTTGTCGCCACCGTAACCGGCTGCTTGACGGCCAGATTAGATGCAGACGTTCCCCACGACGTGGTTCCTGCACCATCGGTGATCAGGCTATCCCCAACGATCCCATTGGTGTTCGGCAGAACGAACGACACAGACCCAGCGGCAGCCTGCACCGACACAACAGCCGAACCGGAGGATGATCCATTGAATGTCAGGGTGTTGGTTTCTGGCGTCACAAAAACAGGAGACGTTTTTAGCGCGACAGTGCTGCCGTTTCCTGTGACTGCATTGACCGTATTCCCATTTATTTTGAAAATGTTGCCGGTCGCTGCCGTATCTATAGTTTTGTTGGTCAGCGTGTCTGTCGTAGCTTTTCCAACCAAAGTATCGATCGCAGCGGGGAGTGAAAGAACACTCGACCCAAGCGCGCCAGAAACTGATTGAATTGTGACCGTGCCAGAGGTGGCGTTGGCAAACGTCACCGAACCGGTTTGCGAGCCAGGAACACCCAATACTGGCGCGGCGGTAAATGCCGGTGTTGCACCCGCCAAAACTTGGCCAGCCGCTCCCGTGATCGATATCTGACCCGTTGTGGCACCCAACGCGAGAGGTGCCGTCACGTTTGATGGGATAGTGCCAGACGTATTCGGCAATGTAAGCGTTGGCGTCCCGGCCGCTGTTTGAGGGCGGATTGTGACGGTGCCACTCGCTGACCCTGCAAACCCAATTTGACCAAGCGTTGAACCGGGAACGCCAAGAACCGGCGTTGCCGTCGCCTGCGGAATTGCCGACACACCTGTTGGATTGCCGATAACCGTGCCGCCTGCGATTGGATCGAGAGTGCCGGGAGTAATCACCACCGGGACCGGCAAGCCTTTGGGAGAACCGCCCGTGTAGCCGCAGAATGTGTTGTTCGGGAATTGTCCCGCGCATTGAGAGTAAGCCGGCGTGGCAAGCCCGAGCGCCAGAAGCGCGGCGACGATCAGGGAGCGGAGCATATTCATTGCCGATTTCCTTCGGTCTGCGAATAACGGGCCATGTCGGCTGCGGATAGAGATAGCAGACGGCGCGCAAAGACGCGA
>CAYUOL010000469.1:0-4226 GCA_964446345.1 uncultured Iamiaceae bacterium
ATCGATTTGCGCTTGGCGAACCACTGCCTGCGGATTCGGCCCAGCACCCTGGCGGCGTCGGTCTTGTCCATACAGATCGCGCGCGTGGACCAGCGGTAGGGGAAGGCGAGGCGATTGAGCTCATCGAGCAGGCCGGGCCACGTCTGTGACGGGAAGCCCATGATGGTGAGAGTGCGAAGATGCGCGCTGCCGAGGCGTGGCTCGAGGCCACCCGTCACCTCCTCATCGACCAGGATGGCGTCGAGATGCATCGGCGTCTCGGGCACCCGGACGCGCTGGCGTCGTGTCGAGATGCAGGAATGCAGGTAGGTGAGGGTGTCGGTGTCGTCGAGCCAGCCGGCTTCGGGCATGAAATCCTCGACCAGGGCCAGCACACGATCGGTGCGATCGATGAAGGCCGACAAGGCGTTGCGCCAATCCGACGATCCCTGCGAGCGACCCTCATAGAGCCAGGCTTCGGCTCGAGCGGAGTCATCGGCCGGCGGCAGCCAGACGAGGGTCAGGTAATGGCGGCTCTCGAAGTGGGCATCCTCCTCCTCGAACTGCGAGCGACGCTCGGCGTCGACAAGACCGGATGCCGGATCGGGGAACCGGCTCTCGGGATAGCGATTGGCCGGCACACGCTGGGCCTCGACGAAGATCGCCCAGCCCGAGCCAAGGCGCCGCAGCGCATTGTTGAGCCGGGAGGTGATGGCAACGAGCTCGGCAGCCGTCGCGGAATCGAGATCAGGACCGCGAAAGCGGGCGGTGCGCTGGAAAGAACCGTCCTTGTTGAGGATGACGCCACGCTCGATCAGGGCTGCCCACGGCAGGAAGTCGGCAAGGCTCTGGGATCGGCGGCGATACTCGGCGAGGTTCATCACGGCAGGCACCTCATGTGCTGAGATGCTGCGGATAGCGGAGGTGACGCCGCACGACATCGACGAAGGCCGGATCGCGCCGGGTGGCCCACACCGCCGCCAGATGGCCGACTAGCCAGAGTGCCGCGCCGGCAAGCCACAGGCGCAGGCCAAGCCCGATCGCCGCAGCGAGAGTGCCATTGACGATCACCACCGCCCGCGGCGCGCCGCCCAACAGCAGCGGTTCGGTGAGCGCGCGATGGACCGGGGCGTGGAAGCCGGCGATGGGCTCGCGCGGCTCCATCAGACGAGCGCTCCGCCGCCGAACGAGAAGAACGACAGGAAGAAGCTCGACGCGGCAAAGGCGATGGAAAGGCCGAAGACGATCTGGATCAGGCGGCGAAAGCCGCCGGAGGTCTCGCCGAAGGCCAGCGCCAGGCCGGTGAGGATGATGACGATGACCGAGATGACCTTGGCGACCGGTCCCTGGATGGATTCCAGGATCTGATTGAGAGGCTGCTCCCACGGCATGTTGGAGCCGGCCGCGTAAGCCGGTGCCGTGAGAAGGGCGAAGGCAACAAAAGTCGAAAGGACATACAGAGGGCGCCGGACGTGCAGCATCATTGTTCTCCTGCTTGGACGAGGACGTAGTCGCCGGTCGGGCCGAAGCCCCGAACGGCGGCGAGTTCGATAAGCCGGCGCGCACCCCCGCGACCGGCGAGGACGGCAATCACCTCGACGGTTTCGGCGATCAGGGCGCGCGGAACGGTCACGACGGCTTCCTGGATGAGCTGCTCGAGGCGGCGCAGCGCTCCGAGCGCTGAGCCCGCATGCAAAGTGCCGACGCCGCCGGGATGGCCGGTGCCCCAGGCCTTCAAGAGGTCGAGCGCCTCGGGACCGCGCACCTCGCCGATCGGGATGCGGTCGGGACGCAGGCGCCGCGCCGATCGCACGAGATCGGACAGCGTGGCCGTCCCGTCCCGGGTGCGCAGCGCGACGAGGTTCGGCGCTGCGCATTGCAGCTCGCGGGTGTCCTCGATCAGCACCACCCGGTCGCCGGTCTTCGCGACCTCCGCCAGGAGGGCGTTGACCAACGTCGTCTTGCCGGTCGATGTGCCGCCGGCCACCAGGATGTTCTTGCGATCCCGAACGGCGCTGCACAGCACGGTGGCCTGCGGTCGCGTCATGATCCCGGACTCGACGTAGTCGTCGAGGGAGAACACCGCGATCGCCGGCCGGCGGATGGCGAAGCAGGGCGCTGCCACCACGGGCGGCACCAGGCCTTCGAAGCGCTCGCCGCTCTCGGGCAGCTCCGCCGACACGCGGGGCATACCGGCGTGGACTTCGGCGCCGACATGATGAGCGACGAGACGGACGATCCGTTCGGCATCGGCCGGCGTGATCCGCGAGCCTGTATCCTCGAGGCCACCGGAAAGCCGGTCGATCCAGAGCCGGCCGTCGGGATTGAGCATGATCTCGACAACACCCGGATCTTCGAGCCAGGCCGCGATCAGGGGACCGAGCGCGGTGCGCAGCATGCGCGTGCCGCGGGCGATGGCCTCTGACCGGAAGGAGGAGATCGTCGTCACATCGCGCTCCACACAATCGCCTCGAACAGGCGATGGGCGCTGCTTAGAGACCCGACTGGCAGGGAGGCAACGGCGACGAAAGGTCGATCGGGACGACGGATAGAAAGACAGGCAATCGGTACGGTCGCTAGGACGCTTCAGTCTCTGAAGCACTGTCCGGTTCGGCCGCGATGTCCCTCACGACTTCATCGGCCAAGGTGCGGCCGCGGGCGAGGCGCCGGCCGAGCGCTTCCAGGAACCCGTCATACCGTTCACGCCCCTTCGTCTGTGCGGCGGCCTGGGCAGTGTCGGGCAAGGGCGGCGTGCTGGTCAGCCAGAAGCGGACGAAGAGCGCCAGCGCTTCATTGGTGATCGCGACATGGCGTTCGAGGGTCTGGATCTGCCGCGTCATGCGATCGAGCCGGCGTGCCAGGGCGGCTTCCAGCCGGTCCGCGCCGTCGGGCGACAGAAGCGACGCGAGCGCCGTCTCGACCACCAGCGCCTGGGGAACGCGCTTGCGCTGCGCGTAATCGGCGAGCTGGATGGCGAGGTCCGGCGGCAGGCGGAAGGTGTGCTTGGTGCGCATGCGTCAAAGGTCCATGCCGTCGCCGGGATCGAGCGCGGCCTGTCGGGCCAGCCTGCGCGCTCGGCGCCGCAGGGCTTGCAGATCCGGGGAAGTGTCCGGCTCGTCATCGGCCAGCTCGAACTCGCGGCTGGGCTTCGTAGGCTCGAGCACGATCTCCTCCTGCTCGGGAAGCTCGGGCTCGCGGCGGATGCCCGCATTGTCCGGATCTTCGGTCACCGGCGCGGCAGAGACGAACGCTTGCGCCCATGGATTGTCATCCTGGTGTCTGCCAGTGCCGGCGGTATTGGTTATATCTGGTTCGGCCGATGCCGGAGGCGGCAGAATGCGCGCCTGCAGCTGCCGATCCTCGAAGTAGCGAGCCTTGCTGGCTCGGATCGGGTGACAGCCGGAGACGAGAACGAGCTCGTCATCGGGAGGAAGCTGCATCACCTCGCCGGGCGTCAGCAACGGCCGGGCGGTCTCCTGTCGGGAGACCATCAGATGGCCGAGCCACGGGCTCAGGCGATGGCCGGCATAGTTCTTGGCGTCACGGATCTCGGTGGCCGTGCCCAGCGCATCGGAGACTCGCTTGGCGGTGCGTTCGTCGTTGGTGGCGAAGCTCACCCGGACATGGCAGTTGTCGAGGATTGAATTGTTGATGCCGTAGGCCTTCTCGATCTGGTTCAGCGATTGGGCGATCAGGAAGCTCTTCAGGCCGTAGCCCGCCATGAAGGCGAGCGCGCTCTCGAAGAAGTCGAGGCGGCCGAGCGCCGGGAACTCGTCGAGCATCAGCAGGAGACGATGGCGCCGGTCCCTCGCATCCAGCTCCTCTGTCAGGCGGCGCCCGATCTGGTTCAGGATCAGGCGGACCAGCGGCTTGGTGCGGCTGATGTCGGAGGGCGGCACGACCAGGTACAGCGTGCACGGCGTCTCGCCTTCCACGAGATCCCGGATGCGCCAGTCGCACCGGCATGTGACGGCCGCGACGACGGGATCGCGATAGAGGCCGAGGAACGACATGGCGGTCGATAGCACGCCCGATCGCTCGTTCTCGCTCTTGTTCAGGAGCTCGCGAGCCGCACTCGCGACGACCGGATGCGCACCGCTCTCGCCAAGGTGGGGAGTCGTCATCATTGCCCGCAGGGTGGTCTCAATCGGCCGCTTTAGATCGGACAGAAAGTTGGCAACACCAGCCAGGGTCTTGTCCGGCTCGCCGTACAGCACATGGAGGATCGTGCCGACCAGCAGCGCATG